>JAEXBN010000018.1 GCA_023394045.1 Bacillota bacterium
GCGCTGCTCTTCCCGCGTCTCCATGCGCAAACGCTCCTCACGCTGCAGATTCAGCTGCACTTCCGATTGCTCTTTTTCGCGTTGGGCAAACTCCACCCTCTGCTTCAGCAACATCAGGTTCTTTTCCAGATCCAGACGCTCTGCAGAGAGTTTCTCCTGCTGCTCTTCCCGATGTTTCAAGACGTTCAGCGCATCAGACTCCTGCGTCTTCAAAAGCTGCTCTTGTTCTTCCAGATTTTCCTCCAGCTGATCGGACTTTTGATTCAAGCGTTCTTCTTCAAAGCGCTGTTCTCGAAGCAGTTGCTCTTCTTCGTACCGAATTTCCGTTAATCTTTGCTCCGCCTCCGTCCGTTCATGGAATAAACGTGCCTCTTCGGCCCGATCCGTTTCTCTTCTCGACAGCAGCGCCTCTCGCTCCTCATCTGCGCGCGCTTGCTCCTGTTCGATTTGATGAATCAAGGTCTGCTCTTCTTTCAAACGGGTACGAAGCGTCTCAAGTTCCTGTTCACGATTGAACAGAGAAGCTTCATGACGCCGATTCACCAAACCGCCCACCATGGAGCCCCAATTGTTCACCACATCCCCTTCCAACGAAACGATGCGGTTGCTGAACCGGCCGCGGTCAGAGAGCGCCAATGCATCATCGATGGTCTTGACGATACTGGTTCTCCCCAGAAAATGAGAGATGATCTCCAGAAGTTCCGGATCACAGGACACCACGTCAGTCGCGTTGCAGAGTTCCTCACGTTTCCCGGAGCGCACCGGGCGCAGGCCGCGGATCCTCTCAATGGGCAAAAAGGTCACGCGTCCTAAGCGCTCTTTCTTCAAAACAGAAATCAGATACTTGGCATCCTGCTCGCTCCTGACCACAATGTTTTGAAGTGCGCCGCCCAGGGTGACTTCAATGGCCGTCTCATATCCTTCCTTCACCGAAATCAGATCCGCCAAAGGTCCCACCAGATGCGCACGCACTTCGGGACGTTGATCAGCCAGCCGCATGAATTGCTGCACAGAGCGTCCATATCCCTCATATTGCTGCATCAGCGCCTTTAACATGCGCCCCTGCGTCTCCAGACGGGCAATCTCTGATTCCCCTTTACGCCTCTGATCCGCCCGGCGATTCATGTCTTCCTGAAGATCCTCCAGACGCTGAAGATCTTCTTTTTGGCGCTCCTGAATCTCGTTCAGCTGCTGCTGTGCAAGAGAAAGCTTGGATTCCAGGCTCTCTCGTTCCGTCTGGTAGATCTGACGCTTTTCCGCTCGTCGGACTTCCTGCTGATCAGCCAAGCGCTGCGCCTCAGCATAAGCTTCACGCTCTTTCTCCGCATGCTCCTGCTGAAAGGCCAGCCGAGCCAGCTTCTCCTGAATCTCCCGGACATGCTGTTTTGCTTCATTCAACGCCTCGATATCCGGCCGCTCCGTCTCCTCCAGGTGAGCCTCCGCGCGCTCCAGTTCTTTCATCAAGGAAGCGACATGATCTTGCTTGGACTGAACATCCGATTCAGCCTCACGTTCACGCTGTTCCAGCATTTTGGAACGCTCGCGGTCAAGATTTTGCTCCTGCTGCAGACGAGCAAGATCCTGCGCATAAAACTGCAGTTTCTCCTGCGACACATTATATTGTGTTTCCGCCTGGGTCTTATTCCGCTGATGCTGTTCGATGTCCACCGCCAATAAATCGCGCTTTTCGTCGTATTCGCGAATGGAGGACTCGAACGGCTGAAGAGCCTCGTCCAACCGCGCCACGGCCTCTTTCGCTTCAGCGAACTGCTGTTGCTGGATTTCCTGATCCGCCTGTAGTTTGCTCAGAGCCTGATCAATCGTCCGCTGGCGCTGCGCCAGCATGGATAACTCATGTCTTTCCAGCTGGCGGGTCAACTCCATTCCCGCCTTGGCGTTATCCGCCTGCTTTTTCAAAATGGCATTTTCCTGTTTGCGGACGTGTAAATCGGACTCAACCTGCTTCAGCTGCTCCTCCGTCCGAACCAAGCGCCGCTCGGACTCCACTTTTTTGAATTTATATTTCGCAATGCCGGCCGCTTCTTCAAAAACGGCGCGCCGTTCATCGCCCCTTGCGCTTAAAATCTCATCAATGCGCCCCTGACCGATGATGGAGTATCCTTCTTTTCCCACACCTGTATCAAGAAAAAGCTCATGCACATCCTTACGGCGTACCACCTGGTTATTGATCCGGTATTCGCTCTCGCCATTGCGGTACGTCCTTCGCTCAATCATCACTTCATCATAAGGCAAGGGAATGGAGCCATCGCTATTATCAAAGGTCATGCGCACCTGCGCCATATTCATTGGAGATTTTTCAGCTGTTCCGCCGAAAATAATATCCTCCATGGTCGTTCCGCGAAGCGAGCGTGCCGATTGCTCTCCCAGTACCCAGCGCACCGCATCGGAAAGATTGGACTTCCCCGATCCGTTCGGGCCAACAATCGCGACAAAATCTTCATCAAACGTCAACTTTGTCTTTTCCGCAAACGATTTAAATCCGTATAGTTCCAATCCCTTCAGTCGCACTGCTACCTTCCGCTTCCGTTTCCACGCACCTGTCGCTCAGATCATTTCCATCTCATTCAATGCATTGGCGGCTGCTTGCGCTTCCGCTTTTTTCTTGCTTGAACCTCTTCCTTTCGCTGCGATCCGTCCATCAATTTCGAGTGCCACGGTAAACACTGGCGCATGATCCGGACCCTTTTCATCTAAGAGTAAATAGCGAAAGGCCTTCCCCTGCTTTCCCAGCACACTCTGGAGGCGGGACTTCGCATCCGTATCCGACTGGGAGGCATTCAAACGGGGAATCATCTGATGCACTCGCTCCTCAAACCACTGCTTCAAAAAGTCGTATCCGCCATCCAAATAGACGGCTCCGCAAACCGCTTCGAAAGCATCGGCGATGAGAGAAGGTTTTTCACGTCCGCCGGACATTTCTTCGCCATGACCCAATTCGAGAATCTCGGGCAATCCGATCGATCGCCCAAACGCAGCAAACGACTCTTCACAGACAGCCAATGCGCGTTTTCGGGAAAGCTCTCCCTCCGGATCTGAAGGAAACAAGCGAAACAAAGCATCAGAAGAAATGAGCTGCATCACCGCATCGCCAAGAAATTCCAAGCGCTCATTGCTTTCATGATAGCGTTCCGGCGCTTCGTTCAGAATGGATCGATGCACCAACGCCCGCTCAAGCAAATCGGAACGCTGAAACGTGTAGCCAAATTGTTCCTGAAAAAGATCCAAAGCGGCATTTTTTTCTTTCGGCGTCATTGAATCTCCTTTCCGCTGTTCTGATCGGGGAAAAGTTGTCCCTTTTCAGCAAAATCCAGCGCCTCTTCAATCGCCAGCGCAAAAGTTTCCGCTGTTGAATTTCCATGTGCTTTATAGAGTGGCTTCCGAGCTCCAAGAAGCGGTGCCCCGCCGTGATTTTTATAATCAAAAGAGGAAAAAGCCCGCTTCAGATCATCTTTAATGAGCAGCGCGCCCAATTTCGTTTTCACGGATTGCATAAAAACGTCTTTGAGTTGGGACATGAGGAATTTTGCCGTCCCTTCGATGGACTTCAAGGCAACATTTCCCGCAAATCCGTCCGTAAGCAGAATATCGCAGTCGCTGAAAAAAATATCCCGCGCTTCGATGTTCCCAACAAAAGAAAGCTCACTTTCCTTCAGCAATTCAAAGGCCGCCGTCGTCCGCTTGTCGCCCTTTTCGGATTCCGCGCCAACATTGAGCAACCCCACCGTCGGATGGGGACGTCCCATCGCCGATTCCGCATACGCTACCGTGATTCGCGCAAACTGTAAGAGCACCTCCGGCGTCGTATCCATAGTGGCTCCCGCATCCGCCAGCAACAGATCCCGACCCGGCCGGGGAATGATCGGAACGAGACAAAGGCGATCCATTCCCTTCATTCTTTTAGTGATGAAATATCCCCCTGCGAGCAACGCTCCCGTGCTCCCCGCAGTCAAAAAGACATCCCCCTCCTCATTGAGCTTCTTCAATCCCAAAACCGTGCTCGACGTCTTTTTTCGGCGCAGGGCAAATACCGGTTGTTCCTCATTGTGAATAAATTCCTCGGTCGGAATGATCGAAACATTGGCATTCCCGGAAAAGCGGTTTTGAAAAAGCGGCTCCGGACCGACCAGTGTCGCCTGAAACTCTCGCTTTTTCATCGCGATCAAAAGCGCATCCGCCACCATTTCCGGACCGGCATCCGATCCAAGCGCATCAATAATAATGTGGCTCACCGTGTTCTCCTTCCACGTCTCCCTGAAAATCGATGAAGCATTCAGGAAACATTGCCGCCCTTTCAAACAAAAACGATCTGAATAAAAGAAAAAGGTGCGGACCAGATCCGCACCTCCCACGTCTTATTCATTGACTGAAACGACTTCCTGGCCGTTGTAGTAACCGCAGTGCGGGCATACGCGATGCGGCAGCTTCGGTTCGCCGCAATTCGGACATTTCACTGTTGCATATGTCTTCAGACGGTAGGAAGAAGCTCTTCTTTTGTCTCTTCTCTGCTTAGACGTTTTTCTCTTCGGTACTGCCATTGGATCCACCCCCTTCTTCCCGATTCGTCGATAAGAATAACATCGGAATTATAAACGTGTTGTTCCCCCTTTGTCAAGTCAACCCAAAATCCATCTCATCCGATGAGCGCATTGTGTAAAATGGTCACATCAGCATCGATTCAAAACCCGTATCCGCAAAACGGGCGTCCCATGAAAGGATTTCTATGACTTTTTCCTCTGCCATTGGTCTCATCTGTGAATGCAATCCTCTGCATTCTGGGCATGTGACGCTAATCCAGCATCTCAAACAACATCATAGGCCAATCGTCTGTGCCATGTCGGGGCCTTTCGTCCAACGAGGCAGCGCCGCCATTTTGGATAAGTGGACCAGAGCTGAGGGACTGATTCGCCACGGTGCCGATTTGGTTCTGGAAATTCCTCAACGTTTTGTCCTTCAAAGCGCCGATTATTTTGCCGAAGGCGGAATTCAAACGCTCTCTCTGATTCCATCCATCCGCGCGATTGGATTTGGTGTGGAAGAGCCGCTTCAAATCAGAGAAAGTGAAGCCTTCTCTTTTGCACTTTCCGATCCGGAACAACAAAAACAGATCCGCATGCAAATCCGCTCCGGCTCCTCTTTCCGACAGGCTCTCTCAGATCTCCCTGGAGCGCCGACGCGCCCCAATCAGATTCTGGCGAACGCCTATCTCCGGTCGATGCGTCGGCATCATCTGAATTGGGAGACGATCGTTTTATCTCGCCCGGAAGCAAGCCCTGAAGCCCCCTCTGCGACGCAGCTCCGCTCCGCTATCGTCTCCATCCTGAAGCAAAATCCTTCCTTCTCCGAGCGCGTTCGGGCCTTCACAGAAATGGAATCCTTTCGGGGATTAGTCGATCCAGAATGCGTCGCTGAACACGCCCGAATCGCAGAGACCGAGAAGCTGCTTCATTTTCTGCAGCTGGCCTCGCTGCTTCATCCCCTGGACTTTTCGCTCTCCCCTTCGTTTGAAACGGGCATGGATGAGCGCATAAAAAGCGCCCTCTCCTCCGCCCATTCCCTAGAAGAAGGCATTCAAGCCGCTTCCAATAAGCGGCAATCCCGGGCGCGCTATCGCCGGCTGATTCTGAGCACCGTGCTTGGAATCACAAGGAATGATCTCTATCTACAGGAAGCCATCCGACCGCTGGCCTTCAACCAAAACGGCGCCGCACTTCTGCGTGAGACGACGGTTCCGATCATCCAGAAAGCCGCCTCGCAGCCGCTCTCTGAATCAGCCTCCAGAAGCTTCTCCATCGATCAGAAAGCAGAGCGTCTATACGAGCAGCTCACCGGCTCCGGTAATCTCGATCGGCTCCATGCTTTTTTTATTCCGGACTGAACCCGGATCCGAATCCATCCTGAGAACCCATCGATGCATCATATCGTTCCACAAGCGGGCGAACCAACGATGCATCCCCTTCATAAGGATAAGCGATCCCTTTGATGCGCATCTTGGACTCATCCCCTTTTCCGAGAAAAAGGATGATCGTGGCACGGTTTCTTTTCCCCGCCTCATCAAAAGCCACGCGGATCGCCTCAGAGCGTTCATCAATCCTTCGACAGGGAATGCGAGTAATTTCCACCTCGATTTCATCATCGATCTCTTTGATCGGCTCATAATTCGGATCTTCCATCGTGAGAATCACTTCATCGGCCATCTGGTTGGCCACACGACCCAGATCCGCCCTCCGGTTCCGGGCTTTCCCGCCGGCTGAACCAAAAACGGCAACCACATGATGCTCTGGATAATGAGTCTTCACCGTTCCAAAGATCGCCTCAAAACTCAACCCATTGTGAGCGAGATCCACCACAACGGTCACTTTCTGATCCGATGTCTGATATTTTTCCATTCGCCCCGGAACGTGGGCGTTCTCTAATGCGCGCGCAATCCGATCTTCTGAAATTCCCATATCCAGAGCAACAGCAATGGCCATGACCGCATTCTGCGCTGCATAACCAGCTAGTTCCGGCAAGGTAAAAGTCAGGGTCTTTCCCGGAACCTTCACTTCAAAAACCAGATGATCCTTCTCCGAAATCAGACGGGAAGACATCGCAGCAGCTTCCAGGTTTTTTCCGCCTGCCGCCACGCGAAGAATGCGATCACACGGGGCGGCGGCCTCCAAAATCTCCATGAGATGATCGCTGTCATTATTGATGACCGCTACGCTGCTCTGCGAAAAAAGTTTAAGCTTCGAATGAAAATAATCTTCAAACGAATCATGCTCGATTTCCGAAATATGATCCGGAGCAATGTTCAAAAACAGACCATAATCAAAGTGAAGGCCCGCCGTCCGCTCATACTTAAGCGCCTGCGAGGAAACTTCCATCACCACCGTGTCGACGTGGTTCCTCACGCATCCCGACAGGACTTCATATAATTCAAAGGGTTCCGGAGTCGTGAGCGAACTGGGATGCTCTTTCACCCCATCAAAAGTCTCAATCGAAGACAAAAATCCCACAGGAGCCTTCCCCTGTTTCCGGTACGCGGAATCCAATATGGTTTTCAAATACCAAACCGTGGATGATTTTCCTTTGGTTCCAGTCACGCCGATCAAATGCAATTTCTCCTGCGGATTGTCAAAAAAAAGCCGTGCTGCCGGCGCAAGAACATGGCGCATGTTTGAAACAATCAGATAAGGAATATCGGTTCGATACACTTTCTCTGCCACATAAGCTCCAGCTCCGTTTGAAAGTGCCTCATCCAAATACTCCGCTTTGAATCGTGCCCCTTTGCAGAAAAAAAGAGCGCCGTTTACCGCTTCTTTCGAATCATAACAAAGCGCGGAGATTTCCGGATTTCCATGTACATTTGAATCAATGATGAAGGGTTTCAATGCATCATGCATCTGTTGCAATGTCAGTCGGCTCATCTTCTTCTCCTTGAATCGTCCCTGAACCGGTAAAAAAAAAGACGGCTTGAGCCATCTTTTTTGTCTGTCTTTTATGGCGTATCATCAACCAACTACTTCAACTCGCCCCGATTGCGATCCAGTTCTTCAATCACGGACTGAAGATTGGATTGCGTATTCGCGAGAATTTCATCGACATAAGCGAAGACGCTCTCGCGGATTTGCCGCGACTGATTCTGTGCATTTTCAACCATCTGCTCCCCGCGGCGCTGGGCTTCCTTCGTAATGCGATGGTCGTTCACCAGCTCATTAAAACGCTGCTGCATTTCCTTATCCGACTCCGCCACGCGCTGCTGCGCCTGCTCACTGAGCTGCTGCGCCTGCTCGTTGGCTTCCTGGAGAATGCGGTCGCGCTCATCATTCACCCATTTGGCCTGCCGGATCTCTTCCGGAAGGCTTGCCCGAATTTCCTTTACAATTTCAAATACTTCATCCGGGTCAATCGCGACCTTTTTCGACAGCGGAATGCTGGAAGCATCGTCCAACACATCTTCCAATTCTTCAATCAGCTGCAGGATATCCATGGTTCCTCCTTATCGCCGCAACAACATGCGGCTATTGATCAAATTTTTCCATCAAACGTCTGGCCACATTTTCCGTTACCAGACCCGAAACATCGCCACCATAGCTCGCCACTTCACGCGCAAAACTCGAGCTGACGTAAGAAAAACTCCCATCCGTCAACAAGAAGAGCTCCTCCATTCCCTCGTATAGAGAGCGATTCAAAAGGGAAAGCTGGCGCTCATACGCGAAATCGGCCGACGTACGAAGGCCACGAATCACGGCATTCGCCTTCTCCTCGCGGACAAAATCAACAAGAAGCCCCTCGAATGCCTTAACGGTCACGTTTTGATAATCATACAATAGTTCATTGAGCATTTCAATTTTTTCATCCACAGTGAACAAAGACTTCTTTTCCTGATTCACAAGCACCGCCACCACGACCTCATCAAACAACTTGGCTGCACGCAAGATGATGTTCATATGGCCTTTGGTCACCGGATCGAAACTGCCCGGAAAAATGACCTTCATGCTTCCTCCTTAAAAATACGAATGACCTGGGAACGATAAGCCCGCTGAAAAACAGGCTGATATCCCTCAATGACCTCCGGCCAATCCGGCTCCTCCCGACCTTCCCTTGCGCTTTCGACGATGATCAGCCCCCCGGGAGCAACGCGTTCCAAACGGCGCAGCATTCGGATAGACTCGTATTCCATGCGAAAACCAAAGGGCGGATCCAGATACACATAATCAAACGAGACGGGCGAGCGCGCGATGACCTGGCGATAATCGGCATGCAGAATCATCGCCTGCTCCTCAAATCCGCTTTTTTCAACATTCGTTCTCAGCGTACGCACCATTCCCGGAGATTTTTCTCCAAAAACACAATATTCCGCTCCGCGGGAGAGAAATTCGATGCCGATTTGCCCTGTTCCCGCAAAAAGATCCAGCACCCTTGCGCCCGTTTTCACCGGCTGAATGATATTAAAGACAGCTTCCTTCAGCTTGTCTTCTGTCGGACGCGTCTTTTCTCGTTTTCCCGGCGGTTCAAGACGAACCCCGCGCCTTGCCCCCGCGATCACCCTCATGGTTCTCCCCTCTCATTTTTCTTTAATTGAGCGTCACATGCCGCAGCTGATCGATTCGCTTTTCAATGCGCCCTTTCAAGGGCTTCGGAAGATCCTTCCAAGTTTTCCACCCTCCCGCATGGGCAGCAATGAAGCCGCGGCACCCGATCCGAATCTTCCTTTCCTCATCCGTTTCACCCTGATCCGGAATCAGACCATGCTGCGCCGTCCCCAGTCGGTCGCCGGAGCCTCGCTCCCGAAGATCCCGAAGGGCGATCTCCCAGCCATCTTCCGTCGTCTCTAACGTCCGCAGACGGCTCAGGGCTCTTTTGGTCGATACGGTAGAGAGCAGCAAACAATAAGAAGCTTCTGTACCGCGTCCCACGCGCCCTCGGAGCTGGTGCAGCTGAGCCAAACCAAAGCGTTCCGCACCGAGAATGAGCATCACGGTGGCATTCGGTACGTCTACTCCCACCTCAATGACCGTCGTCGCGATGAGAATCTGCGTTTTTCCCGTCCGGAAGCCATGCATGGTCTCCTTTTTCTGTTCTGCAGAACAGCGCCCGCTCAGCGTTTCGATTTGGAACGTGAAGCCGCATCGCTGGGCATAATTTTTAATTCGCGTTTCGACGGCCTCCACGGACCAATGCGCCAGATCATGATCCCCTTCTTCAATCATGGGACAAACGATGTACCCCTGTCGTCCGGCACAGATCTGGCGAAACAAGGCATCATAGGCGGCACGCTCTTGGTGCGCCCGAATCACCGTCGTTTGTACTGGATGGCGGCCGGGCGGTCTCCCCCTCATCCGAACCAGATCAAGGGCTCCCCACCGCACCAAATCCACCGTGCGCGGAATGGGTGTGGCGCTCAGCACAAGCGTATTCGAAAGCGCCAGCTTCTCTTGCAGCCGGGCGCGCTGCATCACCCCGAAGCGATGCTGTTCATCCGTCATAACCAGCGCCAGATGGCGAAATTGAACGCTCTCCTGAAAAAGGGCATGTGTTCCAATATAGAGTCCCGGCGTACCATGAAGTGCGCTCTCCAGAAACGATTTCCGCTGATCCGGACGGGAACCTCCTGTCAGCAAAAAGACCGTTCCGTCCGGAAACAGCGCCTCCGCTTTCTGTGCATGCTGACGTGCGAGAACATCCGTCGGCGCCATCAGGGCGGACTGAGCGCCGTTTTTCCTGACAATCTCCGCCAAGGCAAAGGCCACAACCGTTTTTCCCGAGCCCACATCGCCCTGTAGCAGCGCATTCATCGGCTCCGGCGCAATCAGCTTCGCCCGCAATGCCTGCAGCGTCTCCTTCTGCGACTGCGTCAATACAAAAGGAAGACGTTGCAGAAAATCGTCCAGCGATTGATCTCGGATCGGCATCGCGCGCGACATGCGTCGATCCTTTTCCAAAAAGAAGCGCACCAGCTCTTCTTCCAGCGTCATCCGAATCCACATCTGTCTCCGGCTTCGGCGCATGGTTTCCGGAGAAGAAGGAAAATGAACGTCCTGCAACAATGCCGAGATCGGATCCAGCCCCATCTCTTTCCGCCATGTCTCCGTCACAGGATCCTCAACCGCTGCCGCAAAGGGAAGAGCGGCGCGAACAGCCTGTCGGCGCATCGTCTGACTCAAGCCGGAAGTCAAATCATACATCGGAATGAGACCGATCTCGCCTTGAGCAGCCTGCTGCTCCGTAATGATCGCCGGATCAGCAAATCCATGATCCTTTTCGCGAAAGCGTCCGAAAAAATAAAAGGAATCCCCAGGATGAAGACTCCTTGCCAAATAAGGCCGACCGTGCCAGACCAAATTCACCGACCCGGATGCATCGGCTGCCTGAACCCGCAGGAGAGTCATGCCTCCGCGAATCCGCACCGGACGGTTCACCGAAGAAATCTCCGCCCGAATCAGAGCCGTCTGCCCCTCCTCCAGCTCAGACAGCCGGACGACCGTGGATCGATCTTCATATCGCCGCGGCATATCCACAAGAAGATCCTCAACGGTGTGAATTCCCAATTTATCGAATAAAGCAGCACGCTTCGGTCCGATTCCTTTTAATGCAGTCAGCTCCATTCTTTCGACTCACCAGGCTATTCCAAGGAAAAGATATAAGAATACAGAGGCTGTCCTCCTACCGTAAACTCCACTTCCAGCTCCGGCCAGCGCTGATGAATTTTACTTTCCATCGCATCAGCCTGATCCTGTGAAATCTCCTCGCCCGTATAAACAGTCAGCAATGAATATTCCGCATCCAGCGACTCATCGATCATGCGCAGCATCAGATCCTCATCATTATCCCCTGATGCGACGATGGTTCCCCCCATCAGACCGATGCGATCTCCTTCGTGAATCGGAAGCCCATGAATTTCCGTATCCCTCACGGCATAGGTGATCTGCCCCGTCAAGATCTGCTTCAATGAGTCCGTCATCTCCTTGGCATTCTCTTCGCCGCTCACGGCCTCGTTGAAATGAAAGAGCGCACATACTCCTTCAGGCATCGAACGCGTCGGAATCACATGAACCACTTTTTTTGTCAGCTCCTGAACCTGTTCCGCAGCCAGAATAATATTTTTATTATTGGGCAGCAAAAAAACCTGACGAGCAGGAACGCGCTCCACCGCCTCGTACAGATCTCTGGTCGAAGGATTCATGGTCTGGCCACCCGCGACAACTTCATCCACCATCAAATCATGGAAAAGCGCTTCAAATCCTTCCCCGAGGGAAACGGCCACGAACCCAAATTCACGCTCAGGCTCCGCAGAATGAACCGTAGCATCGGTTTCTTCTTGGCTGGAATCGAGCGCCTGATGCTCACGGCTCTGGACCAGCCTAGCCTCTGAAATCTTTCCCCGCTTAAACTGGCTGACGAGAATTCTCAGCGGTGCATCGGTATAAAGTTCGACATGGAATCCGCCATTTTTCGCTTCCAAAGAGTGGAGCACACCATCATGCAGAT
>JAEXBN010000038.1 GCA_023394045.1 Bacillota bacterium
CTATGGAGCAGATTTGGGTCTCCGTGCGTCGCGATACGCTGAAAGTTGTTCCGGCGACGAGTGATCTGACGGGGTTTGAAATTGAATCCATAGGACTGGAACAGGCGCATGATCGGCTGAAAAATGCATTGGACGTGGTGCGCGACCAGTTTGATTTTTTGTTTATTGACTGTCCTCCATCGCTTGGCATGTTGAGCATGAACGCTTTAAAGGCTTCTGACTCGGTGCTGATTCCGATTCAGACAGAGTTTTATGCGTTGGAAGGAGTGAGCCAATTGGTGAATACTTTGGATATGGTGAGAGAGAGGCTCAATCCAGAGCTAGAGGTGGAAGGCATTCTTTTGACGATGTATGACGCTCGAACCAATTTAGCGCAGGATGTACGTCGCGAAGTGCAGCGCTATTTTGAAAATAAAGTATTCACTACAGAAATTCCTCGAAATATCCGTTTGGCGGAGGCGCCATCTTTTGGAGAAAGCGTTGTAACTTATGATCGCAGTTCTAAAGGGGCTTGGGCTTATATGCAGTTGGCGAAAGAACTTAAAAAGAAATCGAAGGAGTAATTATGGTGCGAAAAAAGGGCCTTGGACGCGGATTGGGAGCTCTGATTCCTCCTCTCAATCCCCCAGTCGGGGAAAATAAACCGGATGATCAGGACATGAAAGATCAGATCAACCATGTGGTCTCTGTTGAAGAGGGATCGGATGAAACGATCAGCCGGACGGAGAGATCTGGTTCGGGAAAGGACCGTGGCGTATCCTCTACCGGGCTAAATGGTGAGCAAAACAGCAATGAACAATCGATGGAGAATAAAGGAGAAGATGCATCAACGGGGGCAACGGTTTCTGGATCAGATGCTCGGAGCGCTGCGGAGAATCCAAGCACATCGGATGATTCGGAAGCAATCCAAGATCTCGTTTTGCGATCCATGCAGTATCTTCCCATTGGTTTATTAGAGGCCAATCCGGATCAGCCGCGCAAAACATTTGATGCGGCAGCATTGGAAGAGCTCAAAACGTCGATTGAAACGTATGGCATCCTGCAGCCGATTGTAGTACAGAAGTATGAGGAACCGGGGCATCCGCCGTATCGTATTGTTGCCGGCGAAAGGCGCTTCCGGGCAGCGAAGGAAGCGCATTTGGATACCGTTCCTGTCGTCTTGCGGGAGGCCTCCCCAGAAGAAACGGCGCTTCTTTCGGTGGTGGAGAATGTTCAGCGCCAAGATTTGACTCCTGTCGAAGAAGCTGTGGCTTATCGTGAGATTATGGATCATAGAAAGATGACGCAGGCGCAGCTTGCCGGCGCATTGGGGAAGTCAAGACCATACATTGCTAATATTGTCCGTCTGCTTCAATTGGACGAGGATTCTCTTGCCGCGTTGCGTGATGGACGGTTGACTTCTTCACAAGGGCGTACGCTGCTGGCAGAGAAAAACTTGAAGCGCCGGAAAGCTTTTTTGAAGTTGCTTCTTGAAGGGAAAAGCAGCGTTCAGGATGTCGAGCATCGGCGCCGCACGTCGCCGAAAAAAGATGTTTATGTTGCTGATGCGGAGCAACAACTTTCTGAGACGCTGGGAACAAATGTCAGAATCATCAAGAAAAGAAGAGGGTGGGCAGTGCAGATAGCCTGTTATACTGACCAAGATTTGAATGCGCTGTTCCAACGTTTGATGGATGAAAAGTAGGCATGAGCATCATTCTAAAGAATGGAATGTTTCATGTGAAACATAAAGAAAGGACAGAAAATGCCCGATGTTATTTTTATTCTGCTGCTTGTTGTGATTCTGATCTTGATGATCGGATGTTTCTATATTGCGAGCAACATGAATAAGAAAATGAATCGTATGCGGAGGCGTTACGATATGTTGCTAAGAGGCCATACGGATATCAATCTTGAGGAGTATGTCCTTGGTCTGAACGGAGAACTTGATGCCTTCAAAGAGCAGAGGCAAAAGACTGAGCAGAAGCTATACCATGTCGAACAATGGATGGCACGAACGGATACGGATCAATCGGCGTATGTGGAAGAGCGTTTCGCGGGCTTTTCAAGGCAGTTAACGGAAGAGATGCGAGCGTCCATGGCCAATGTCAATAGCGAAATGAAGCGGTTAGACGAACAGGTTTTTGCGCGCATGGATCAGGTGGAGCGGGAAACATCCGATTCAATTTCACGTGAGATTTCTGATATTCGTGCTCAGGTCGGGGATTTTTCGCAAAGCATGACGCGCAGAGTCAAGAAAAATGAAGAAGATGCATTCATCCGATTCGATGCACTTGAAAAAGATATTCTTCAGAAAGATGCAGCGTATACCGATAATATGAATCGCATTGAATCGATGTCGGATGAACACCTGCGATCGGCAGAGAATAGTTTGAATGAAAAAATCGCCGGATTGCAGACGATGACGCAAAACCGGTTTCAGACCATCGAACAAAGAACACAGGATACTCTTGCGGATCAATTTGATCAAACAACGACCTCCATTCGGCAGCTGGAAGCGCAGACAGGTGAATCCATTCAACAATTAGCCCAGCAGACGACAGAGCGTTTGGATGGCATGGAAAATCAGATGCAGCAACGGATGAAGGTGATGAAAGAGGAAACGAGTGAAAAGCTGAAGAGCGAGTCACTCAAAATTCGCGAGCAGTTGTCGATGGCTTTTCAGAAGTCGTATTTGTATCGTTACAATGCGTTTGAAGATGTGACGGGAGAAAGCAGTTTTAGCCTGGTCTTGTTGGATGAATATCGGAATGGTTTTATCCTGACCAGCATCTATTCCAGAGCCAATACAACAACGTTCGCAAAGGAGATTCGGTCTGGAGAACCGGTGCAGAAGCTTTCTCCGGAAGAGATGAAAGCCTTGGCGGAAGCGATGAAGCGTTGACTCAAGGGAGTAGGATGGTGTTCATAGGTGCCTCGTTGTGGGGGAGTGAAAAGATTTTCATCTTTTCAGGGAGAAGCCTATAATAAAAGTGTGACAACGGACAAGAGATAAAGGAGGACGCATGAGTATTATTCAAGAAATTACAGAAGAAATTAAAGGAAAAGGAATTCGAGTCGTTTATCCGGAAGGCACGGATGCCCGTATTCTTCGCGCAGCAGCTCGGCATGCGCAAGATGGCATCATTCATCCCATCCTGCTAGGACCAAAGGAAGAGGTTGAGTCGCTGGCCAAGGAAGAGCAGGTCAGCCTTGATGGTTTGGAGCTCATCGATTATTTCCATTATGAGAAGATGGATGAGATGGTGGCAGCGCTGGTTGAGCGCCGAAAGGGAAAAGTGGACGAAGCGAAAGCACGTCATCTGCTCCAGGATCGCAATTATTTTGGGACGATGCTGGTTTATCAGGGATTGGCTGATGGGATGGTGTCCGGAGCCGATGGACCGACGGGAGATACCATTCGTCCAGGTCTTCAGATTATTAAGACTAAACCGGATGCAAAGCTGGTCAGCGGTTGCTTTATCATGATTTCGCCGGATGAAAAGACGCGTTTGCTGTTTGCTGATTCGGCGGTTAACATTGCGCCGTCTGAGGAGGAATTGGCGGATATTGCGTTCCAGACCGCTCAGACAGCAGAAGTCTTCCATATTGAGCCGAATGTGGCGATGCTATCGTTCTCGACGTTGGGATCGGCGCATTCACCGGAGCAGGAAAAGATAGCCAAAGCAACGCAAATCGCCAAAGAGAACTATCCGAATCTGAATGTCGATGGTGAATTGCAGCTGGATGCGGCGATTGATCCTGTGGTCGCTAAAAAGAAAGCTCCGAATTCGAAGGTGGCTGGAAAGGCGCGGGTCTTTATTTTCCCGGATATTCAGTCAGGAAATATCGGCTATAAGATTGCGCAGCGACTGGGGAAATATACGGCGCTTGGCCCACTGCTGCAGGGAATGGCGCGTCCGGTCAATGACCTTTCTCGCGGCTGCTCGGAACAGGATGCCTATGAGATTGGAATCATCACTGCTTTTCAGACGCTCCACTGATCAGTCATACGAATTCGTCATATGGCGTAAAAATAAGCCGCCGCGAAAGAGAATTTTCTTTCGCGGCGGCTTATTTGTTGCGCTTGATCTGAGATGATTGAGGTGGAAGACATTATTGGGGACGAATTTGCTGCTGTGTATTGGACAGCAAATCATGCTTCATGTTCCAAACGTCCATCGATAGATCGACTTTATAGACATGAGGGTTGTCGAAGCGTTTATATTCTTCCCACAGAGTATCTAATTCGGAGGCGCAATAGGATCGGCGATCTTGCAGGGAAGGAAGCTGATAGACGAGCTGTCCATGATCGAAGAGCTTTTCCTGCATGTTGCGAACGCTAAAGTTGGTCAGCGTCATCTTCTTCCAGGTGTAAACCGGATGGAAGATCTCATAGGGTTTCGTCTCATCAATGCGTTCTCCATGCATGGTGACGATATCAGCAATGGCCTTTCCATTTTCCTTGCTATAGAGGCGCTGGAAGGTTTTGAATCCTGGGGTCGTGATCTTCTCTACATTTTCGGAAATTTTGATGCGGGGTTCAAAGCGACCTTCGTGTTCCACGCCGACTAATTTGTAAACACCGCCGAAGACGGGCGAAGATTTTGATGTGATCAGATTTTCGCCTACGCCAAAGCTATCAATTTTAGCGCCTTGATCTAGAATGTCAGCGATTCGGTATTCATCGAGCGAGTTGGAGGCGACAATTTTAGCGTCCGGGAAGCCTGCCTCGTCGAGCATGATCCGCGCTTTCTTACTCAGATAAGCGATGTCGCCGGAGTCGAGACGAATTCCGCCGGAAAGCCCCAGCGGCTGAAGAATTTCCTTAAATACGCGAATGGCATTAGGAACTCCGCTGGAAAGCGTATCATAGGTATCGACGAGAAGGGTGGCGTTAGTGGGATAGGTTGAGGCATAGGTTTTGAAAGCCTCATATTCGCTGGGAAAAAGTTGCACCCAGGAATGCGCCATTGTTCCTAGCGCCGGAACGCCGAAGCGCTGATCAGATAGTGTATCGGCGGTTCCGATCGCTCCGCCAATATATGCGGCGCGTGCGCCGAGAGTCGCTGCATCGGGACCCTGAGCTCGGCGCGATCCGAATTCCATGACCGGACGGCCTTGCGCCGCACGGCAGATGCGGCTGCTTTTCGTTGCGATCAATGATTGATGATTGACCAGGAGGAGGAGCATCGTTTCGACCAGAGTGGTTTGAATCATCGGTCCGCGGATGGTGAGAAGAGGTTCGTTAGGAAAGACGACGCTGCCATCCGGCACAGCCCAGACATCACAGGTGAATTTGAGCTCGCTGAGATATTTAAGGAAGTCTTCATTAAAGATTTTCTTATGGCGCAAAAATGCAATGTCTTCTTCTGAGAAATGAAGATTTTTCAGGTAGTCGATGATGGATTCAAGGCCTGAAAAGATCGTAAAGGCCGCATCATCAGGATTATCCCTATAGTAAAGATCAAAATAGCCAATGGTTTGATCCAGCCCATGTTCAAAATAGCCGTTTGCCATCGTCATTTCGTAAAAGTCAAACAGCATGGACAGATTTTCGTCCGAACGTTTCATGACATCTCCTTCCAATGGAACCAGAACAATTCGGAAACGGTTTCCTTTAACGGGACTCATTTTATCATAAAATAGGAGAAATACATGAAAATCGTTGAAATTTTGACAACAGAGCAGATATGATGAAAAACAGATGAAGTGAATTGAGATGGGTGAATTGACGATAAAATAGTGAAAAAAGAAAGGAATTGCGGTGTACGACGTTTATGTGTTTGATTTGGACGGAACGTTGCTGGATACTCTTCCGTCGATTACAGCTGGTGTGAATCGGGCGTTGGCATCCTATCATTTGCCGCCAGTTTCGCTGGAGCGGGCGCGGCAGCTTGTGGGAAATGCCTCTCAGTATTTGACGGATCATGCACTGGAAGATGCGGGGGTCGACTGGGACGAGGATCAGCGCCGGGCATTTGTGGACGTTTACCACCAAGCGTATTGGAGCGATCCGATTGAGGCGACGCATCCCTATGATGGGGTTGCTCGGCTGCTTGAGGCGCTCAAAGATGGCGGAAAGAGGCTGATGGTGTTTTCCAATAAGCCGGATGCGTTGGTGGTGCGTCTGGTGCATCATTTCTTTGGAACGGAACTATTTGAGCAGGTACGCGGCTTGCGCGAGGGCGTGCCGAGAAAGCCGGATCCAGCGGGATTGTTTGACATGATGAGAGATGCCGGGGTAGAATCGGATCGTGTTTTGTATATTGGAGACAGCGAAGTGGATGCTGCGCTGGGAAAAGCGGCAGGCGTGGATACGGTTCTCCTGACGAGTGGATATCGTTCCGCGCAGGAGTTGGAGCCGCTTAAGGTATCCGCGAAATATGCGTCGGTGGAAGCGCTGTATGAAGGCTTGATGCGGGCGATTCAGGCGGAAAAGCGTGATGATGGAGAAAAAAGTGGCGGTGGTTATGAAGCAAGATATTCGGGAAGAACGTGTTCTGGAGAAGGGGAAGAGAAGAGATGAGCTGGTTCCATGAAGCGCTGCGCATCACCGTTGCGGTTGTTGAAGTATTGGCCTATTTGATTATTGTGACATCGCTTTTACGCAGTCTGTGGGAGCTTCTGGTGATTGACCATCTCAATATGCATCAGTTTTACGTGAGCACGACGTTGACGGATGGCATTATTGGGGCGCTGGAGTTGTTGATGGTGGCGGAGGTCATGAAGACCATGCTGGCGTTTGAATTGATGGAAATTCTCACGCTCACGATTTTGATCGTGCTGCGTGTCTTTCTTACGGCGGTGCTTCGTTACGAGCAGCGTGAGAGCATGGCGCTTTTTCATCCGCGTGTTCGGACGTATTTTTCCAAGGTCGTTCACGATCATATCAATGAACATCATGAAAAGGCGGTTAAGCCTCATGTGCATGAGGTCGTCTATCAGAGTGGTGAGCGGCAAGATCAGAGCAGTGAGCAGCAAAAAAGGGAAAATAAGCGGAAAGCGATGGCCAGAGCGAGAGATTTGCGCGAAAACGGGCATAATTCAAGATAGTTGAAAACCTTACTGGGGATCCTTTTTCGGGGAGCAGCGAGGAACGATAGGGAAGTGAAAGAGGAGAGAGTCATGACAAAAATTGATGAAAAACAGTTTCGCGACCAGGTTCTGGGAGGCAAGGGCGTTCAGTTGGTGGACTTTTCTGCATCATGGTGCGGGCCGTGCCAGATGATGGCGCCGGTGTTGGAACAGATCGCTGCGGAAGGGCACCATATTTATACTGTGGATGTGGATGAGCAGAGCCAGTTGGCGATGGAGTATCGTGTATCCAGCGTGCCGACGATGATTCTTTTCAAGGATGGTGAGAAGAAGGAGCAGATTATTGGTCTCACGCCCAAACAAACGATTTTGGATAAACTGGCGTATTACGAGAATTAATCCGTATGACACGCTTTGATGTCGCTGTGGTGGGAGCGGGTCCGGCTGGCCTTTCGGCAGCGCTGAATGCAGCAGTACGCCGCCAACAAGTGATTGTGATCGGGCCAGAGGATAGCGAGAAGCTCTTGCAGACGCAGCATCTTGAAAATGTGTTGGGTATGCCCGGAGAAACAGGTCCAGGGCTCATGAAGCGCTTTCGGGAACATGTGAATCTTTATGAACAGGTGACGTTCGATGCCTCAAATGTGCAGGTTGTGTACGATATGGGAGGCTATCTCGGTCTGCTGATGCCGGGAAACCGGATTATTGAAGCGTGGAGTGTGGTGCTGGCGACGGGAGTGAATTTTGGCACGCCGCTTCCGGGAGAAAATGAGTTTTTGGGGCGCGGCGTGGGATATTGCGCGACGTGCGATGCCGCGTTGTACCGAGGGCGCTCTGTGATTGTTGTGGGCTATAACAATGAGGCGGTGGAAGAGGCAAATTTCATCGCGGAGATGGCGTCCACAACCCTGTTTGTGAACCGGACGGGGCGTCCCGTGCAGCTAAATTCTGGGATACAGGTGCGTGATGATCGCCCGCTTGAGGTGATTGGATCGGACCACGCAGAAGGCTTGCGCTTTGAAACGGGCGATGTGATGGCGGATGGCGTGTTTTTGATTCGGGATGCGCGCGCTGCTGATCAGCTTGCGCCCGGCATTGCGCTTCATGGTCGTCATGTCGCGGTTGATGCGGAGATGGCGACGAATCTTCCTGGAGTTTTTGCGGCAGGAGATCTTGTGGGACAGCCTTACCAGATCAACGTTGCGGTGGGCCGTGGACAGATTGCGGGTTTATCGGCTGCCAAATATGCCACAAGGGCCAGACTTCTCCAGGAAACAGGCCGCTAAGCGAAGAGATCGCCTACCAAAGCAGGAGACGAAGGATCTGGTTGATGCGCTTCATTCCATTTGAGGCGCATTTTTTATTACATCTTTTTGTCGTCTTTATTCGCCGCCTTCAATCGCATCAACGGCTTTGATCAGCGCATTGCGGAATCCATATTCTTCCAAGGCGCAGATGCCGCGGATGGTGGTGCCGCCCGGAGAGGTGACCTGATCTTTCATGATGCCGGGGTGTGTTTGTGTGGCTTGTTGAAGAGCGGCCGTTCCTTCAATCATTGAAGAAACCAGTTGGTAGGCAGTCTGCCGGGGAAGTCCGTATTTCACACCGGCATCCGCTAGGGCTTCAATGGCTAGGCTGATGAATGCCGGGCCGCAGCCTGACAGGGTGCCGGCGATGCTTTTCTTTTCTGCAGGAACAGTAATGATCTGCGCAATGGATCGAAATAAGTTGGTCACCAGTTCAAGTTCTTCCGTCTGCAGGTTGGTTTCGGCTTCGGCAACCAGAACGCCATGTCCGATGGCCATGGGCGTATTGGGGAGCGTGGACCAGACATGCGTTTCGTCGGATAGGAAGTTCCGGTAATCTTGATAAGATAGATCCGCAGCGATGGAGACGATGATTTTTCCTTTTAGGGCATCTTTTAGAGGCTCGAGCAGATTGCGGACCAGATAGGGTTTGACGGCGATGATGATGATGTCGCTGGAAGCCACTAGGGCAGCATTATCTGGAAGTGCGATGACGCCATGTGCGGAAGCGCGCTTTTTTAATGCGTTCGGATGGGCGGCGGAAGCGTAAAAGGTCCATTGCTCCTGAAGATCAGCATGACGCCAGCCATCGGCCATCGCAGCAGCCATTTGGCCAAATCCGAGAAATCCCAAGGTATGCATTAGGTATCCTTTCTATTATTTCTATTATTGATGTTGGATCATGGTTTGATTTACTGGATCTTTGACTTAATCTGTCGGAGACGATGCGGTACAGGGCGCTCCGGCGGGAGATTGTGCTTTTCATTTTATCAGGAATAACGGGTATTGGTCAGGATTCCCCGCGCGTGTTGGAAGGCATGAAAAGAAAACCTTTTATTGAAGAGACAATCCATGCTATAATAATTGCATCATTAAATGTACAAAATATTGTACAAAAAAAGAGGGGGACGGAAAAACACGCAACAGGAGAGGAAGGTAGATGTGAACGAACGACTCAACATTTTGCGGCAGTCGGGCATCATTTCCGAACGAACGCTGGTGGAGGTTGTCACGATTGATCGGGAATGTT
Organism: Bacillota bacterium; assembly: GCA_023394045.1. Classification (GTDB taxonomy): domain Bacteria; phylum Bacillota; class Clostridia; order Tissierellales; family Peptoniphilaceae; genus Murdochiella. Next base: position 9,574 of record JAEXBN010000038.1, read on the forward strand.
TCGACGGTGGGTTGATCCAAGCAACAGATGAGAACAGCACGATGTTTTTGGTGCATTTGGCGATGACCATTGAGCGAGTACATCAGGGAGAGCCGATCGACGAAGTGGATGAAGGCATCCGAGAGGAAGTGATGAGACGGCCGGAAACGGAAAAGAATCGTGCATTGGTGCGGCGAATGGAAGAGATCATCGGTGAGAAGATGACCGAAGAAGAATGCATCTATCTCTTAATCCATCTCGGAACATGGAAGGAAAAGGAGGACAAATGAAACGGATTGTGGTTGGAGGACAGCTGGAAAAGAAGGATATTGCGCAGCGGATTGAAGCCATTGGAAGGGAACGGGTTGAGGTTACCGTGATGAATGATTTGGATGCGGTCATGGCCGTCAAGAACGGGACGCAGGATTATTACTTTGGAGCTTGTGCGACGGGAAGCGGGGGTGCGCTTGCGATGGCGATCGCGCTGCTGGGAAGCGGACAGACGGTGACCGTGGCGCGTCCGGGGAAAATTGCGGGGGAGGCGGAAATTCGAGAGGCTGTTCAGAACGGCGCCATTGCGTATGGGTTTACTGCCGATGCCCGTGAGCAGGTGATTCCGGTGCTGATGGATGAAATTTTGAAGGGTGAGAAATAGGATCTCGGCATAGGAGGAAGGAGGACGTGATGAATTGGAATTATGTATTACTCGCCGTTGTCGGTGGATTGGCGGCCATTTTGGCCAATCAGGGCGTTGCCGTCTTCAATGATGGATTTCGTCCGATTATTCCGCAATATTTTGAAGGGAAGATGAGCCGTACGGAGTTGGCGGCGACCAGCTTTGCGGTGAGTTTTGGTCTTGTGATTGGTTTCGGTATTCCGGCTTCGATTGGCGCATCCATTTTCCTTGTGCATTCGATTCTGCTGGCCACGGATATCATCGGCACATTTTTTAAGCCGGATATGAGAGGGCTGATCGGATCAGGAATTGCCGGGGCGATTTATGGCGCTGCGATTATGGCGGGAATGCAGACCGTCGTGGATCTTTTCGGGAGCTTACCTTACAACTTTCTTGAACCGCTGGGTCAAGTATCGGCACCGGTGGTTGCGATGTTTTCGATCTTTCCGGCTGTCGCCGTGGCGATGCAGCATGGCTTTAAGAAAGGCATGCTGACCGCAGCGGTTTCTGTGGTTATTTACTTCATGACGAAACGCTTCGGCACGATTGTCTGGGGCGAAGCGAAAATTGCGCTAAGCGCCGAGGGTCTTGCGCTTTTATTTGGGGTTGTCCTCATGCTTTATTTTGCGACGCAGCAAAAAGGCGCCGCCAGCTCCAATGCGGAATTAATGAATATTTTTTCCGATCAAGCGAAACGGATTCGTAAGAACTGGTGGTTACTTGCAGTGATGGGAGGCCTTTTGTCAGCATCGGCATCCATGAATTTGATCGCTGGGGATCCTGCTGCGCTCGCACTTATGCAGGAAGGTCAGTATACTAACGCAGCCATCGCCTCGTTTGCGCGCGCGATCGGCTTTATTCCGCTGGTCTTCTCGACGGCGATTGTGACCGGAGTTTATGGGACGGCTGGCGTGACTTTTGTCTGGGGCATCGGTATCCTTCTGCACGGTCATCCGCTCCTTGCTTTGGTTGCCGGCGCGGTGGTCATGGCCATTGAGGTGCAGTTGATCGGCGTTTTTGCCAAGGGGCTTGATCATTTCCCGGGCGTGCGCGATATGGGTGAGCACATCCGCGAGTCGATGAATAAGGTGCTCAGCATTGCGCTTCTCGTCGGCGGAATCAACGCAGCCAATACGATGGCACCGGGCGTTGGTGCACTTTTCGTTGGGGGATTTTATCTCTTGAACAAACAATCAAAAAAGCCATTGGTCGATCTCGCCGTTGGACCGGTTGCGGCGATTATTTTCGGTATTCTCGTGAACCTTTTGGTCATGATAGGGATCTATGTCATCCCCGTTGTTCAATAAATTCTCTAGCACGCGCGTTCTTTCCTTCGGGGAGGGACGCGCCGTTGGATGAAGCGTATTTAGCGTATTTATACAAGGTAAAAATCTAAGAGCTGGAAATCAGAAATGAGGGATTCATGGGTTATACACTCATGCACGAACATATGACCATCGATCTTTCTCGGGTCAAGCATGACCCGGATGCCCTGTTGCGTGCAGAAGAGGAAACACTCTGCGAATTAGAGGAACTCCATACGTTTGGCGTACGTCGGATTTTGGACGTGACGAATCATGGGATGGGTCGGGATCTCGCATTTGTCCGTCGATTGCAGGAGGCCAGCGGCATCGAAATCGTCCCGGCAACCGGCTATTATAAAGACCCTTTTTTCCCGGAAGAGTTTGCTAGTCGGACGGTCGAAGAGATTGCCGAAGAAATGGTGCGGGAGATTCGGGAAGGAATCGACGACGGCACACAAATGACCAGGGCAAGAGTTATCGGTGAGATCGGAACGAGCGATAAAAAGTGGATGCCGAATGAGCGAAAACTTTTTAAAGCAGCAGTTTTGGCGCATCGTGCGACGGGGGCGCTGATCACGACACATACCTCGCTGGGGACGCTCGGTATGGAGCAGGTGCGCTTTTTTGAAGAGCGACAGGTGGATCTCTCCCGGGTGATTATTGGCCATCAGGATTTGAATGAACATGAGGAAGAGGTGATCGAGATTGCGCGTCATGGTGCGACGGTGGGCTTTGATACGATTGGAAAAAACAACTACCGCCCGGATGAGAAAAAGATCGATACGTTGTTGAAGCTGATCGACGAAGGGTTGTCCAGTCGCGTGGTCTTTTCGATGGATATTACACGCCGTTCGCATCTGAAAGATGCTGGCGGTATCGGCTATGCTTACCTCTTCACCTCGTTTTTGCCGCTGGCGAGAAAAAAGGGTGTTCCAGAGCAGGTGCTGTCGCAAATCTTATCGGAAAATCCAAATCGTTTGTTGGGCGAAACGCCACATGAAAGCTGAGGTTCGTATGCAGAGTGATCCATTAGAAAGCCTGAGCATCGCGGAAGCGAAGACCTTGCAGTTTCGGTTGATTGATTGCATCACCCGGGAATTTAGCGGGGAAGAGATTCTTTCGGCGGGAGATTATGGTGTGCGCCAGCCGCTGAATCAACCGAATCGCACGCGCCGGCTGGAGCGTGTTTTGGCTGATTTTTTTGGAGTGGAAGATGCCGTGTTTGTGATGGGATCCGGAACGGGGGCGCTGCGTGAGGCGTTTTCCGCTGTGTTTGCGAAAAGCACATCGCGCCGAGTGCTTGTGCATGATGCGCCGGTCTATTCAACGACCGCGACGACTTTTGCACAGTTGGGCGTGAGGACGATTGCAGCTGATTTTCATGACCCGATCGCGGTGCGGAGGGCGCTTGATGCTGGGGTGGATGTGGTTCTTGTGCAGCATGCGCGTCAAACGCTGCGAGACCGATATGATCTTTCAACGGTCATTCATGGGATCAAACGGGAATCTGATGTCCCCATCATTACGGATGAGAATTATGCGGTCATGAAAACCAAGGAGATTGGTGCGCAGGTGGGAGCGGATCTGTCCGGATTCTCCCTGTTTAAGCTTCGCGGACCCGAGGGCGTCGGTCTGGTGGCGGGACAGAAAAAATGGATCGATGTGATTCGCGCCTTCCATTATTCAGGCGGAAGCCAGATTCAAGGACCGATCGCGATGGAGGCGCTTCGGGGCATGATTGATGCGCCTGTCGCATTGGCCATTCAGGCTGAGGAGACGGAAGCGATGGCGGAAAGATTATGTCGCGGTGAGGTTTCTGGCGTGCAAGAGGCGCTCGTCGCCAACGCACAGTCCAAGGTTGTTCTTGTGCATTTAGAGGAGCCGATCGCGGAGGAGGTCATTCAGAGGGCGAATCGTCTTGGCGCAGCGACGTGGCCGGTGGGATCCGAAAGCCGCTATGAAGTTGTGCCGATGTTCTATCGTGTTTCGGGGACAATGCGTGCGGAAGATCCTGATGCTGAGAGATATTGGATCCGGATCAATTTGATGCGGGCAGGGCACGAGACGGCGCTTCGGATTCTCCGGGGCGCTTTGGGTGAAGAGCAGGATTAGGGGGCGGCTATGTTTTTGAAAAAGACCATGGAACGGAATCCGGCCTTGATCGATGCGGCGTTTGCCCTGCATCGAGAAGGGGTCGTTCTTCCGGACACCTATCTCCTGGACTTGGATATGTTTCGCATCAACGCGCGTCTCATGCTGGAGAAAGCGGAAGAAGAGGGAATCCGCCTCTTCTTCATGCTCAAACAGCTCGGGCGCAATCCCTTTCTTGCGAAGGAGCTGATGCGCATGGGCTATCCGGGGGCGGTCGCTGTCGATTTTCGGGAGGCGCTCTTATATATCGAAAATGAGATTCCGCTCTGCAATGTCGGCCATCTGGTCCAGGTGCCGAAAGCGCTGATACGCACCATCGTTGCGGCACGGCCGGAGATCATTACCGTATTCACATGGGAAAAACTCAGGGAAATCGATCAGGCCGCCGCTGAACTGGGTGTGGTGCAGGATGTGATGCTGAAGGTGGCTGGATCGGATGATCTTTTTTACAGTGGTCAGTGTTCGGGAATTGAGCTTGCGGATTTGGAGGCGTTTCTTGAACGCGCGAAGAGTCTGGCGCACGTGCGGATCAATGGGCTGACCGTTTTTCCTTGCTATCTGTACGATGCGGAGGCAAAAGAAATCCGCCCGACGCCAAATGCGGAAACGCTTAAAAAAAGCGTGGCACTTTTGCATCATGCGGGGGTGGATGTCGAGCAAATCAATGCCCCTTCGACGACCAGCATCTTGACCCTGAAGCGCATGAAGGAAGAAATTGGCAATACTGGAGAACCGGGGCATGGATTCACGGCGACGACGCCGGCGCATGCGGATCTGGATCTTCCGGAGCGTCCGGCGATCGTCTATCTTTCAGAGGTCTCACATACCTTTCGAGGCATGTCTTATTGCTACGGCGGAGGATATTACCGGCGCTCGCACGTCAAAGAAGCGTTGGTGGAGGATCGCCACGGACGCCATATGGTGGGCGTTCATCCCCCTGAAATGGACAGCATCGATTATTATTTTGGACTCGAAGGAATGGAAGAAATTTCCGCGCCGGTATTGATGGCGTTTCGTTACCAGATTTTTGTGTCGCGTTCCCGTCTGGCGATTATTGAAGGAATACAGTCAGGAACGCCGCGCTTCGTCGGCATGTATGATGCCTTAGGAAGAGAAATAAACAAGCGATGAAGAAAAAATTTATTCTCATTGTTCTCGATAGCTTCGGGATTGGGGAAATGGACGACACCAAGGAGGTGCGTCCGCGAGATATTGGAAGCAACACGGCGCTGCATCTTTTAGAGCAACTCAAGGATCCGAACGATTGGCGCGTGTTGGAGCGATTGGGTCTTGCGAATGCGATGGGGCTTGATCCGGAAAGCGCACTCGGAAAGAAGCTCAAGCCGCAAACAACGGCGATCACGGGAAAATCGAAGCTGAAACATTTCGGGGCGGATACCTTTTTCGGTCACCAGGAAATTGCGGGGACGGATCCCAAGCGTCCGGTTTTTCAGCTGTTTAACGATAAAATTGATGAAGTGGAACAGGACTTAAGGGCTCATGGTTATGAGGTGGAGCGGATATCGGTGGATGGTCTTTCCCTCCTCAAGGTGGACGATCAATTAACGGTGGCGGATAATATTGAGACAGACCCCGGACAGGCGATCAACATCACCGGCGCATTGGACGCAGCGGGATGGGATAAAATTCAGGCGGTGGGTCATCTTGTGCGCCAACACTTTGAGGTTCCGCGCATCATCGCCTTTGGAGGATCCGGGGTTACGATCCGAGAGATCACCGACCATATCATCAAAAAGGGCAATGCGCTTGGTATCGATGCACCGGGAAGCGGCGTGTACAAGAAGAATTATCACGTCGTTCATATCGGCTATGGAGTGGATGCGACAGTGCAGGTTCCGGCGGCGCTTGAAAAAATGGGCGTGAAGGCGAACCTATATGGGAAGGTGGCCGATATTGTGGCGAATCCCGCGGGAGATCTTAAACCCGGTGTGGACACCGAGGAGATTTTTGACCGCTTGATTGATGATGTGAAGCAAGACCGAGCGTCTTTCTATTTTGTGAACATCCAGGAGACAGATCTCGCCGGCCATGCGCAGGATTCGGTACGATATCTCGATGTGCTTCGGCTCTGTAATGATAAACTGGAGGAGCTGATTCCGCTGCTTGGAGAGAACGACATTTTGCTGGTGACCGCGGATCATGGAAACGATCCGACCATTGGTCATAGCCAGCACACGCGTGAATTTGTGCCGCTTTTGATCTACCGAAAGAATAATGAGAAGCGGATCGATATCGGCACGCGGGAGACCATGGCGGACGAAGGTGCGACGGTCGCTGACTTTTTCGGCGGATCCATCGTCCATGGGACATCATTTTTGAACGACATCGAGTGAGGCGGGACCACCTCACTCCAAAGGAGGAACATGCGCTTTCTGACGAAGGATGGGATCGTCGTCAACCATCTGATTGAGGATCTCATTATGAAAAAGGTAGGCGATCAGGTCGAAACCATCCAGTCCTATAGCCATCGTTTTAACGTTGGCCGAGGAACCGTGCAGCGCGCGTTTCAGTTTTTGAAAGACCATGAGGCGATTACGCTTGAGGCGCGGGGACGTGCGGGAACATCGGTGGCCAAGATTGACCGAAAAAAACTACTTGCCCTCTACAGTCAGCGCAAGTTTATTGGTGTGATGCCGCTCCCTTATTCTCTTCGCTACCAGGGTCTTGCCACCGGGCTTTTCCTTGAATCGCAAGAAAAGGAAATTGACTTGCAAATGGCCTTCATGCGCGGCGCCGAGTCCCGCCTTTCCATGCTGATGGATGGGAATTATGATTTTGTCATTATGTCGCGCCTCTCGGCCGACGATGCCGTCCTTGCCCACGACGCGCTCATCAACATCTGCAATTTCGGTCCCGGAACCTATGTTCATGAGCATGTTGTGATTCTCAATCCTCATTTCTCAGCGTTGCAGGATGGGATGCGTTTCGGAATGGACGTTTCTTCGCGCGACATGATGATCTTGACCAGCCATATGTGTCGCAACATCGATGTTTCTTATGTCCGGTTGCCCTACATGCAGCTGGTCAACAAAGTCGAATCCGGAGCCATCGACGGAGCCGTTGTGAATACCGACGACATCCCCGATCTCCATCAGCGCTTTCATACCATTCCCATCGATGTCGACCATTTCCAGCGCAAGGATACGGAAGCATCGGTTGTCACCCTCCGCCAAAATCGCGTCATTTCTCAGCTCTTTCAAAGTGTATTCGACCATGAGGCGATTGCTGAAGTGCAGCGCGGGGTTGTCTCAGGGCGTGTCTTTCCTATTTATTAGTTTATTCGTGTTCTTTCATGAATTCCCCGCGCGATATTGAATGATCGTCTGAAGGGCGATTCACATTGACAGGGACTTTCTGGCGCTATATAGTTTACTTTATAAACTATATAGCAGAACGCTCACCTTGATTGAGCACGATGATTTTGCCAGAGGGAGAAAGGAACAGAATGATTCAACTGATTATTGATTCCGGAAGTGATCTGACCAGAAAAGAAGCCGATTTGGCAGGCATTGGTTTTGTGCCGCTATCCGTGCGATTTGATGAGGAGCTGTTCCTGGATGGCGAGACGCTTTCCAAAGACATGTTTTATCATCGACTGAAGAGTGGAAAAGAAAATCCGCAGACCAGCGCGCCATCGCCGGCTCAATTTTCTGAAGCGTTTCAGCAGGTGGCGGATCAGGGCAATGAAGGGATTTGTTTGTCGCTGGCGGGCGGGATTTCTGCCACGTATCAGAGTGCATGTCTGGCGGCTGAGGATTTTGGCGGTCGAATCCGGGTGATCGATACGGGATCGGCGTCGTTGGGCATCCAGATTTTGGTGCATGAGGCGCAGCGATTGGTGGCGAAGGGGCTGAGCCAGAATGAGGTGGTTCAGGCGATCGAGGCGGTCAAACTGCGTGTGGTGGTGTATGGGGTCTTGAGTACGCTGGAGTATCTGCGCCGCGGCGGAAGGATTTCGTCGTTGCGGAGCGCGGTGGGCGGACTTCTGGCGATCAAGCCGTTGTTGCGGATGAAACAGGGAAGTTTGGAAATGATCGGAAAGGCGAGAGGGCAGCGTAACGCGGATCAGCAGTTTATTCAGAGAATTCAATCTTTTGCTCCCATTGCGCCGGAGGAGCTGTTGTACGCTTATGCAGGAGAGGATCCCGGACGGTTGGAGACCTTTTATCAGGACGAGCTTGGACTGGATCCGAAAGGGCTTGTTCTTCATCAATTGGGGCCCACCATCGGAACCCACGTCGGTCCAGGAACGCTGGTGGTGGCTGGAATGATGAATGAGGGGATGGAAGAGGGGCGCGAAGGATGAGCGAGGCGCTGAGCGAAGCTTTTATTGATGCTTGGCTGGAATTGGATATGGTCGTACGGGAAAATCGATGGATGGACGGATTAACCCTGAACGAGATCGCGGTTTTCCACTATCTGATGCTCGCGGAGGCGAATGGCCGAGATTATATTACGGCGACCGAGCTTGGCCGGCGCATGCGGCTTCTCAAATCACAGATCAACGGGTTATTGAATAAACTGTTTGACCGGGAGTTGCTCTCGCGGACGCGGAGTCGACGAGACGGCCGGATGTATGAAATTCGGATGACGGAAAAAGGAAGAACGCTTTATCAGCAGGAACATGCACGGATGCTGGATCTTGTGCAAAAGATCATTGCTTTGCTTGGCGTGGAGGAAGCGGACGCCATGGTGAAGGGGTTTAGCTCGCTGATTCAGATTGTGGGTCAGGTTGTCGGCGCGACGCAGCCTGAAGACTTGAAAGGAAGAACCGATTGAGACGAACGGATCGTGAGGTGGTGCAGCCCGACCGAATGGAATCTTTTTTGAACGCGGCCAAAATTCTCCGCTTGGGGTTTAGTGAGGAACCCTATCCTTACATCGTCCCGCTCCATTACGGATGGATTTCCGGACAAGAGGCGGAAGATTTCATGCTGACCTTTTATATGCATAGTGCGAAGGAAGGCCGAAAAGTCGAACTTCTTTCTCATGAGCGGTCGGTTTGCGTGGAGATCGACAGGGACGGAGGGATCATCTCTGGCGGAGAGGAGGCTTGTCGATATAGCGCGGCATTTGCTTCTTTTATTGGGTTTGGCACTGCTTCTGTGGTGACGGATGTCGAGGAGGCCTGCAAGGGCTTGTCCGTTTTAATGGAGCACCAGACAGGTCGAGCCTGGACCATTCGTCCGGAGCAGGCCGGAAAGGTTGCGGTTCTGCGGGTGAAGATTCACTCCTATTCCATGAAAGAACGGATTCATCCAAATTTTTTGAAAAAATAAAGGCGCAGAGGCTTGTTCGTTTCGTTAAATAGTTAAGTATAAGGAAGAATGGTGGGTTCAGCGAATCTGTTGATGAAGCGATCCTTCTCTTTATGTGTGCTTACATGGGCGCCATAGAAGCGATGTATATTATATGAAAAAATATAAAATTGAATGAGTATAAGGTTTTCTTTGTGCTTGAACTGTTTTCAACAAAGTTTAATCCAGTGTTTTTTGCTGGGGTTTATCATATCGATTTTTTCATTCCATATTTTACGAAAAATAGATGGCTAAATATCCCCGATTATTGCGTATTCCATTGAGAAATCGCGCCATTCAGCGGATTTTTTAAGAGGACGAAAAAAAATAAAAAAAACATCAAAACACCTCTGCGGGGTGTTGCATTGCAATCGTTTTTCTAATAAGATGGAGATGAATCAGGAGAAACAGTCCGATTCGGCTATGAATGCGTTGTCTTTATTGAACAAAGGAACACAAGGAAAGGAATGATGCTATGGAATTTGAAATGAACATAGTACAGACGGTCGGTTTTGCGGTCGCGTTACTGGTTCTGGGACGTTTCGTTCGCGAAAGAGTCAAGTTCTTCCAACGTTTCGCAATCCCGGCTCCGGTGATCGGAGGTTTTGCCTTTGCCATTCTGAACTTGATTTTGAAGCTGAACAATGTGGTCGATATTAAGTTTGATACGACACTTCAGTCCTTCTTCATGATCATCTTCTTTACGAGCATTGGCTATGGAGCGAGCGTTAAAATCTTGAAATCGGCAGGCCCGAAGGTCATCTTGTTCTTGGTCGTCGCGGCAGTGCTCTGCGTTCTGCAGAATGCCCTGGCCGTTGGTTTGGCACCGGTCGTCCATATGGATCCGCTGCTGGCCATGATGACCGGTTCGACCCCGATGACCGGTGGTCATGGAACCTCTGGCGGTATTGCACCGTTGGTGGAAAAGGCTGGCGTCGTTGGCGCACAGACGGTTGCATTTGCGTCCGCAACATATGGTCTTCTCGCTGGATCGTTGATGGGCGGCCCGTTGGGCAACTATCTGATCACCAAGAAGAACTTAGTGAATAAACGTGACAAGATGGAGCAGGCTGAACTGGATGCGGCAGCACAGGCGATTGATGATAAGCTGCGTGAAGGAACCACGGTTCCACTGGATGCCACGCGCGTGATGGGCGCTTTTACGGCTCTCCTGATCGTCATGTTCCTCGGATCCTATATTTCTGATTTCCTGAATTCACTGGTGAAACATATCACCGAGCTGGCAGCGTTCCCGGCGTACATCGGTCCGATGATCATTGCGATTATCCTCCGCTATATGTCGGATAAAAAAGAGGAAACGTCAGGTAAAGGATTCCTTCCGGTTGAGGAAATTGACGTAGTTGGAAACGTAGGTCTGAACATCTTCCTTGCCATGGCGCTGATGACGTTGAATTTGGCACAGCTGGTCGACATGTTAGGACCACTGGTGATCCTCCTTCTGGCGCAGACCGTTTTGATGGCAGTCTATGCATACTTCGTGACCTTCCGTGTCATGGGCGGAACCTATGATGCAGCAGTGATCACCGCTGGACATTGCGGATTTGGTATGGGCGCAACACCGAACGGCGTTGCGAACATGGAATCCTTAACGGATAAGTTTGTTCCGTCGAAAACTGCCTTCTTCGTTCTTCCCATCGTCGGCGGTATGTTCATCGATTTTGCAAACGTCGCGATTATCGTTCTGTTCATGGCCTTCGTTGGCTAATGGATGAAAAAGATTTCGCATGAAAGACGCGCCTTTGATGAATAAAAGACGCGTCTTTGACGGAATCGATTTAACATGGAAAAGTAGGTAAGATATGATTCAGCCGATCGGATTTTTCGACAGTGGGGTCGGAGGTCTTTCCGTATTGAAGAAAGCGTTTGAGAAGATCGACGCACCAATGGTATACATTGGCGATACGGCAAGGATGCCCTATGGTGTCCGTCCCCCGGAACAAGTAGAGCGGTATACGATTCAATGTCTTGGCGAGATTGCCAAATATCATCCGCAGGCGGCAGTGATTGCTTGTAATACGGCCACGGCGTTTGCGCTCAAAAAAGCGCGGGAAGTCTTCGATTTTCCGATATTTGGGGTCATAGAACCGGCTTGTCGCCAAGCCGCAGATGCAACAAAGAATAAAAAGGTGGCCTTGCTGGCGACGCAGGGCACGGTTAAAAGTGGTTCGTACGAGACAACAATTCGCGCCATTGATCCTGCGATCGAGATGGTTGGAGTAGGGGCGCCGGAATTGGTTGTCGCGATTGAACATGGTCATCTGGATGATGAAACGGCGGAGGAGATCATACGAAAATATCTTGAGCAGTTTGGCTCATTTGATTTCGATACGCTCATCCTCGGCTGCACCCACTTCCCATTGGCTTTTCCGGTATTTGAACGCATTTATCCGGAGGGGAGCGGCGTTACCATCGTCGATCCGGCTGCGTCAACGATTGACAGCATTGTCGGAACGGTAACGTCGGACACGTCATCGCGTGGGAAGGTTGAATTCATGGCAACTGGCGATATTGCCGCGTTTCAAGAGGTTGCGGAACGGTTTTTAGATCTGTCCGGCAACTCAGTAAGTTTTCAAAACATTGTATTAGAAAATGAGGAGGGTAAACGATGACTGATACTCTTAATCCACTGGTCGGTGCGCAGGCTAAGGTGAAAGCGGCCTGTGACAAACTGGGGCTTGATCCGGCGGTTTACGAGCTGCTGAAAGAACCGCAGCGCGTGATCGAAGTGACGATTCCGGTCAAGATGGATGATGGTACGGTAAAGACCTTCAAGGGATGGCGTTCGGCTCATAACTCGGCTGTTGGTCCGTGCAAGGGCGGCGTTCGCTTCCATCCGAACGTAACGATGGACGAAGTGAAAGCTCTCTCGCTGTGGATGACGTTCAAGGGCGGCGCTCTTGGTCTTCCGTATGGCGGTGGTAAAGGTGGGATCTGCGTTGATCCGGCTGAATTGTCGAAGAACGAGCTGGAGCAGCTGAGTCGCGGATTCATCCGTGGCATCCACAAATACATTGGTGAGCGCATCGATATTCCGGCACCGGATGTCAACACGAACGGCCAGATCATGAGCTGGTTCATGGATGAATACATCAAGTGCGAAGGCGAGCGGATGGATCTGGGTACGTTCACCGGTAAAGATCCGGCATTCGGCGGATCGCTGGGACGTAACGAAGCGACGGGCTTCGGCGTTGGTATTGTGGCGCGCGAATCAGCAAAACGCTGCGGATTCGAGCTCAAAGGTTCACGTGTTGCTCTGCAGGGCTTTGGCAACGTCGGTACCTTTACGATGAAGAACCTTGAGCGCCAGGGAAGCAAAGTGGTTGCTCTGGCTGAGTGGGACCGCAAGGAAGGCAACTATGCTCTGTACAACGAAGAAGGTCTGAAGTATCAGGAACTCTTCGATTACAAGAATGAGCATGGAACGCTTCTCGGATTCCCGAATGCAAAGAAGATTTCTGAAGAAGAGTTCTGGACGGGTGAATACGATGTGCTTGTTCCGGCAGCTCTGGAGAACGTCGTGACTGGCGAAGTGGCAAAGAAGGTCAACTGCAAGCTGGTCTGCGAAGCAGCGAACGGTCCTGTAACTCCGGAAGGCGATGCCGTTTTGGCAGAGCGCAACATCAAGGTGATTCCGGACATCCTGACCAACTCGGGCGGCGTTCTGGTTTCCTACTATGAGTGGGTACAGAACCAGTACGGCTACTACTGGACGGAAGCAGAGGTTGAGGAGAAAGAAGAAGCCGATATGATGAAAGCCATCAAGGGCGTCTTCCAAGTTGCGGATGATTACAACGTCTCTGAGCGTGAAGCAGTTTACATGTATGCGATCAAATCCGTTGATAAAGCAATGAAACTGCGTGGATGGTATTAATCCAGACTGACCTTTCAATCGAAGGAACTCCCGGGTGACCGGGAGTTCCTTTTTTTGTTGATTTGATCCGGAATCGATTCCAATGTCTTTCCGATTGATTTTTTCATCAAGCCTCGCTGGTTACGCTATAATCGAAACGTTCATTCTTTAATAGCAGACGCAGAGAAGCAGAGCAAATGCATAAACGCCACAGGAGGATATGGTGAGGACCTTTCGGATTCGTTACAACGGGCAAGATTATTTCATGGATGTTGAAGAGCTGGTGAGCGCAGATGGGCAAAGTCAGCCGGTGGTGAGCCATATGCCGCCAGCGCCGGGAATGTATGCAGCACCGGCTGTAGGGGGACAGCCGGTGGTGGCACAGCCTCAGCCGATGGGACAAGTCGCGCCCGTTCCTGTTTCTGTGCCGGTGCCTCCTGTATCCGTGTCACCTGCGCCGGTCGCGCCGGCGCAGGTGCCGCCCGCGGCGGTTGAAGAGGGTCAGAAATCCGCGCCGGCAGCCGCTGTGGATTCGCCCGCAGCATCTTCGGGAGCGCTTCCTTCCGAAGGAACAGGCGAAGGAGAAGAAGTAGTGGCGCCGATGCCGGGCAATGTATTGCGTTTATTAAAAAAAGTGGGAGAAACCGCTAGGGAAGATGAGCCGGTGCTGATTTTTGAAGCCATGAAGATGGAAAATGAAATCGTCGCGCCGAAAACGGGAGTCGTGACAGGATACGGGGTCAAAGAAGGCGATATGATTGATGCCGGCGCGGTGCTCTTTACGATCGCGTAAGAGCGTCGTGCTGCCAAATCTACGTGAAACAAACACAATCTGCGTGAAACAGACAAAAGAGATGTGGAACACATAAGGAAGGTTTTATGGAGCTTTTTGTACAGGGGATTCTTTCTGTCACATGGCAGCAGCTGGTCATGATGGCGGTCGGCGGGATCTTGATTTATTTGGGAGCCGCTAAAGAGTATGAGCCGGCGCTGCTCATTCCGATGGGGCTTGGCACCATCCTGGTCAATATTCCTTTTTCCGGTTTGGTGACTCAGGGAGAAACCGTCGGCGTATTAGACAACCTATTTCATTTTGGGATTGCCACAGAGCTTTTCCCGCTTCTGATTTTTATTGGTATCGGTGCAATGATTGATTTCGGACCGCTTCTTTCGAATCCTTCCATGCTTTTTTTCGGCGCGGCGGCACAATTTGGGATTTTCTTCACCATCATTTTAGCGGTGCTTTTAGGCTTCGATATTCGTGAGGCGGGTTCCATCGGGATCATCGGCGCGGCGGATGGTCCGACATCAGTTTTTGTATCGAGTAAGCTGGCACCCCATCTTCTTGGGCCGATCACCGTTGCGGCCTACTCTTATATGGCGCTGGTTCCCATCATTCAGCCTCCGGCGATTCGCTTGGTCACGACGCGCTCCGAACGGCGCATCAAGATGAAATATCATGCCGAGAGCGTATCAAAGACGACGAAAATCTTGTTTCCGATCATCATCACCATTGTGGCGGGATTCATCGCGCCGGACTCGCTTCCGCTGGTAGGCTTTTTGATGTACGGCAATTTAATGCGTGAAGTGGGTGTATTGGATCGCCTGAGCGAAACGGCACAGAATGCGCTGGTGAATATCATCACCATCTTATTGGGTCTGACCATTTCCGTCACCATGCAGGCGGCATCATTTTTGACGCTCCAAACATTGATGATTATCGGCATGGGGCTCATTGCGTTTATCATGGACTCCATCGGCGGGGTATTGTTTTGTAAGGTGCTGAATCTCTTTCGCAAGGAGAAAATCAATCCGATGATCGGTGCGGCGGGGATCTCTGCTTTTCCGATGTCCGCTCGCGTCATTCAAAAGATGGCAACGGCTGAAGATCCAAAAAATTTTATTTTGAATTATTCCATCAGCGCCAACGTGGCGGGTCAGATTGGTTCGGTCATCGCCGGCGGTTTGGTGCTGGGATTGTTGAAATAAGGAGGACACGATGGGTCAGCAAATCGGACAGGCGCTGGAGACCTTGTTGATCGGCTGGGGCGGAATTTTTCTGGTCATGGCCGTGCTCTTTGGAGCGACGAAAGGACTTTTGAAAGTGTTTCCGCCGAAACAGGAACAGACGGAATTGAAGAAATAAGAACGAAGGCCGCTCTCTCAGAGCGTCGGCGGAATACATCGTGCATATCGTTCAAAAAGTTGCAGCATCAGGTTTCTGGGCTGCAATTTTTTTTGGTCGCTTGACATGATATCAATTTGATATTATATTAATATTGAAATTGAAGAAATGCATGAATCATCGTTCATGGGCGTCCTGAAGGGGCGCGGGTGTCCGTCGGTGTCGTAAGAGTCAGTGCCGGAAGAAAGTGATAAAAGGAGATTATCATGGAAGATCATCAAAGGGAAAATGAGCGGGAAACGACTTTGGGAGAAGGACAGACACATCAGGCTCCGGATCAGCCGCATTCGCCGGCTCTCGAACAGGAACCGAAACGGCCGGAATCCTTTCTCGGGGAAGAGAAATTGATCACCAAAAAGAATGGGTTGGGCTTTTTGATCTTGTGCTTGATCTTGCTCGGGAGTTGTGTGGTTTCTTTCGTCATGCTTGTTGTGAATGCGTCTGCAGATAACGGTATGATGGCGGGAGTTTTTGCCGGCCTGTCAGCCGTCCTGATGATTGGCTGGATTGTGGTGGCGATGGGCATTAAGAGTGTCAAACCGAATGAGGCAGCGGTATTCACCCTGTTTGGGGAATATTACGGAACGATCAAGGATCCGGGGCTGTACTTTATTCATCCCTTGGTTTCCGCTGTGGAGGATCAAAGCCGGAAGCAGCAGGAGCAGAGAGCAAAGAAGCGGACGGCAAAAGAAAATGAAGCGGCGCTGGAAACGACATCGGCCAATCGTGTTTCCCTGAAGATGAAAGCGCTGAACAATGAATGCCAGAAAGTGAATGATTTGTTGGGCAATCCGGTCGTGCTGGAAACGGTAGTGATCTGGCATGTCGCGAATCCGACGAAGGCGGTTTTTAATGTGGATAACTATACGGATTTTCTGTCCACACAGGCGGATTCGGTCGTTCGGAATATCGCAAGGCTCTATCCGTATGATAATTTGGAATACGATGATGTGGAAGATAGCGAGAAGACTTTGATGGGTTCGGCGCAAACTATTGCGGATGAAATGTGCCGGGCATTGCAGAAAAAAGTGGTGATTGCCGGAATTGAAGTGGAAGAGGTTCGTATTTCGCATTTGTCTTATGCAGAGGAGATTGCGGCGGCCATGCTGCAGCGCCAGCAAGCGTCGGCGATTGTTGCCGCGCGGAGCAAGATTGTGGATGGCGCCGTTGGAATGGTGGAAATGGCGTTGGATCAGCTGGCGCAGAAAGATATTGTCTCGCTGGATGAGGAGCGTAAAGCGCAAATGGTCTCGAACCTGCTCGTGGTTCTTTGTGCAACGAAGGAAGTCGCACCCGTGGTGAACAGCGGCTCAATTTATTGATATGAATGACGATATCGATGCGCGCGAAGAGAACCTGAAACAGCGTTTCGCTGTTCTGGAGGCGCGTGAGAAGGAGCTGGCCGCGCGTGAAACGGCATTGAAGGCGGCCGAGGCGGAGAAAAAGCAGGTACTTCTCCGCATTCCGCGAAAGCTCTGGAATGAGGTCGCGATTCTGGCGGATCGGGATTTGCGGTCGATTAACGGAGAAATTGAATTTTTGCTTCTCCAAGCCGTTCGAAAAGAGAAAAAGCAATAAATAAAAAGTCCATGGGCAAACGCCGGCGGTGAAGAGAGGATCCCGAATGGGGTTCCCGTCCTCACCGCCGGCTTGCTGTTTTTCAGGCGGGAGGGAATGGTCAAAAGGGCTAGTTGGAAAACAGCTCGCTGCTGGCGATGCGGGCGCCTTTGACTAAGGTATCGAGTTTTGCCCAGGCAATGTCGGGGTGAATGCGCCCGCCGAGGCCGCAATCGGTGGAGGCGATGACCCGATCCGGACCGACGATGGAAGCGAATTGCTCAATGCGGTCTGCAATATGGCGGGGATGTTCAAGAACGTTGGTGGAGTGCGATACAAATCCTGGAGCGATGCGATCGCCGTTTTTCAATGGGCGGTGCTCCCAGACGCGCCACTCGTGGGCATGACGGGGAGAGGCGGCTTCAAAAGAAAAGACGGAAGCATTGATTTGCAGGCATTGGTCGATGATTTCTTCGAAGGGAATATCGGTGGAGTGAGGGGCGTGCCATGAACCCCAGCAGATATGGAGACGAACCAGTTCACGCGGAATGCCCTGGAGCGCCCGATTGGCCGCATCAATCCGTGCTTGAAGCCACGTCTTGTAGTCGGAGAGCGTCGGTTCCGGATTGATTTGATCCCAGGATTCCGCCAAATCCGGGGCATCCAGCTGTACCGTCAGACCGGCGTCGGTAATGATTTTGTATTCTTCGTGCATCGCATCAGCAACATCGTTCAGAAGACTTTGATCATCCGGATAGTATCGATTTTTCAGACGCGCGGCGGATCCCGGAGAAAGAGAGGGAAGAAAGCCCTGGGAGAGGCCGCGCTTTTGCAGCGCCGTTTGCAGATTGCGGACGTCTCGCGCCGTCTGATCCTGCCCAATATAGGTTATTTTTCCGGTGATATCCGGGCTTTTGACGCTTGGAAATGCGATTCCGCCGTGTGGATCTTCATACGCGTCTTTGAACCGCTGATGATCACGCCGATCGTTAAACGTGGTGAGCTCAATGTGTCCGGGCGTGGAGACGACGGTTCGCTGATCGTTCCATCGGTCGTTGTCGGACAATTCCAAACCGCTCAGGCGCGAGAAGGAATAATTCCACCAGGAGCCGAAATCAACGGGTCCATGGGTGATGTGTCCATATTCGCCATCATCAATCCAGTTGATGCCGAGGCGGTATTGTTTTTCCACCACATCATCGACGGCTTGAGAGAGCAAAGCATTAAAGTCTGATTCGGCAATTTCGCCCCGAGCCAGCTGGAGATTGGCCTCCAGCAATTCCTTCGGGCGGGGAAGGGATCCAACGTGGGTGGTGATGATGTGCTGCTGTGTCATGATTGTGTCCTTTCTGTCGTCTCTGCCATCCAGACGGAGACGGTTAGAAGGTCCTCGAGGTGTTTGACGGCGTTGCTTTTACAGGCTCATCTCCGACGTTTTCATGGAAACCCGATTCATGAAAATTGGATTCATGACAATCTGGTTGATGAAATCCCGGTTCATGATGGAGGCGAGGCTCATTTCAGGGAAGATCCATAAAAAAACGCCCTTTTGTCATTAGACAAAAGGACGAAAGATTCCGCGTTACCACCTTTATTGCTTCCGGATCGCTCACAGAAGCCACTCTTCGAGTACCAACATACCCTAACTCTGTAACGGGAGTTCCCGTCCGGCTCTCATCGAGCCGGCCCATCCGAGGCCATGTTCACCGCTTTTTGCATTCCCCGTTCTCAGCATGTCGGGTTCTCTGTACAATGTCCGAAGCAGCTACTCTTCTCTTCATTTGGTTTTCTTATTCCATTTTTCGTTGAAACGAATGGCCTTTATTAGGCTGTGATCATCAGGCGATGAATTTCATATCGCTCACGAAAAATGTTGCACTTACTTTACGCATTCGACACGTCACTGTCAAGAACCCATTGCGCTATTTACTGTGTTTTGATTGATTTTAGCGTTTTGCGGTTCAAATTTCCGGCTGCTCTTCGCCGTAGACTTGTTTGCGGAGTGCCTTGCCGGTTTTTGTCGCGGCCAAGCCGCCGAGGGCGGTCTCTTTCAGCGCGGAGCTCATCGTATCGCCGACGCTCTTCATGGCGCTGAGACATTCGTCCGCGGGGATGTACAGCGGAATCCCAGCCAGAGCCATCGATGCTGAGGTGAGTGCAATGGCGGCACCGGAGGCATTGCGCTTCACGCACGGAATTTCGACGAGACCGGCGACGGGATCGCAGACCAGTCCCAACTGGTTAATCAGGCTCATCCCCAGGGCATCGACACACTGCTGCGGGGTGCCCCCCTGCAGTTCGACCAGCGCGGCGGCGGCCATTCCGGAGGCGCTTCCGCATTCCGCCTGGCATCCGCCTTCCGCACCGGCGATGGAGGCGTTGCGCGCGATCACCATGCCCAGGGCAGCCGCCGTAAAGATCGACATGACGATATCGCGTTTGGGCACATTTTGATCTTCGTAGAGGGTGACTAGGACACCCGGGAGAATGCCGCAGCTTCCGGCGGTGGGCGTGGCGACGATGCGCCCCATCGCTGCATTGCAATTCGAGGTACACATGGCGCGCCCGATCACGTGGGTGAAAAAGGTTCCGCCCACTCCTCCGTTTTGTTCGCTGGCATATCGAAGCAGGGCAGCGCCTTCTCCGCCGGTGAGTCCGGAGGTGGAGCGCAGCGCGGCATCGGATCCAGTATGTGTGGAGGCGATCATGACATCAAACGATGCTTCCATTTCCTGAAAGACGTCTTCCTCAGTTCGATGCATCGCGGCGGCCTGATCAGCCAAGACAACTTCGCTGATCTTTTTTCCGGCTGATGTGGCGGCATCGACCAGCGACTGAAATGATTCATAGCTTAACATCCGTATCTCCTCGTTCAGATTGCGCGCAGAACCATGACATTCAGGACATGATTTAGCGCTTCGACGGCTTCTTTGAGATCGTCCGATGGCATCGTATCAAATTCGAGAGTCATGAGCGCCGTGCCGCCGCGTTCGGTTCGGCTCAGACGAAAGTTGGAGATGTTGAGATCCTCATCGCGTTGGCGCAGCAGAGAGGTTACCTCAGCAATGACACCGGGAACATCGTCATGCAGTACGAGCATCGTGGAGTTTTCTCCCGTGAAGTCCACGCGGAGACCATTGATTTCATCGACACGAATGTTTCCGCCGCCGATGGAGGAGCCCATGACTTCACCGGTGAATCCATCAGCACAACGGAAGCGGATCCGGGTGGTGTTTGGATGCGTGCCGGGAATATCCGTGGGGATGAAATGATAGTGGATTCCGCGGGCGGTCGCGATATTCAGCGCATCGCGGACTTCATCATCGTAGCTGTGGTAACCCATGAGGCCGGCCAGAAGCGCCCGATCCGTGCCGTGGCCGCGATAGGTGCGCGCAAAAGATCCGGAGAGTTCGAGATCAACTTCCGTGGGCTCATGTCCATTGAGAACCTTGTTGGCCACCCGTCCGAGGCGGACGGCTCCAGCGGTGTGAGAGCTGGAGGGACCAACCATAATGGGGCCGATAATGTTAAAGACATTCATGGAGATTCCTTTCCATCCATCCTTTTGATGGATGCGGGCATATCGATTGATGTGGGGGAACGATGGGCAGAGGTGTCGGCGCCTTCATCAACGCGTGAAGGCGCGGATTGAGGCGCGGTGATGCCGCTACGCAGAGTGGTTGTGCGCAGAGCACCAGAGAAAAGCGCCGGGCTTGATGCCCCGGCGCTTGAGAATCAGGCCGCCGGATTTCGGCTAGCGATGATTCAGGATTTTACGTTCGTTATATTGGTCGATCACAACGGCGATGGCGTTATCTCCAGAGACGTTGCAGGCGGTGCCAAACGAATCCTGCGTGATGTAGAGCGCTACCATCAATGCGGCAATCGGTCCTTCCGGTGATCCGGCTTCTGCGCCGAAGATCAGGTACAGGAACGGAAGCGCGGTCATAATGGATCCGCCCGGAGCGCCTGGAGAAGCGACCATGGCGATGCCCAATGTGAGGATGAACGGAACGATGGTTCCCAAGGAGATGGGGATATTGTTCATCAAGCAGACGGCGGTTCCGCAGGCCACAATCGTAATCATCGATCCGCACATATGGATGTTGGCGCAAAGAGGAATCACGAAGTTGCGAATTTCTTTGCTCACGCCGTTGTGCTCAGCGCATTGCAGATTGACCGGAATGGTCGCCGCGGATGATTGTGTGCCAAGGGCGGTCACGTAGCCGGGGATCTGGTTGCGAAGCATCGTGATCGGATTCTTTTTGGTAAGGGATCCGGCGATGAGGAACTGGGCGGCAATGTAGATCCAGTGCATGATGATGACGACGAGGAAGACTTTCCAGAGAATGCCTAAAATGGTGAACGTCTGACCGGAGTAGGTCATGTTGATGAAGGTGCCTGCGATATAGAGCGGCAGAAGCGGGATGATGATCTGGTTCAGGACTTTTTCGATGATCTTTGAAAATTCTGCCATCACATTGTAGATGGCATCGCCGATTTCGTGACCACGCATATTGGAGATACAGAGACCGAGGATGAAGGCGAACACCACCGCTGAAATGGAGTCCAGAAGCGGCGGAAGAGCCAGCGAAAAGAAGGGGGACAGGGATTTATCAGCGGTATCGGCAATAGCCTGGATATCATTGCTCGAGATAAACGAGGGGAAGAGGCTGGAGGAGACCAGGAAAGATCCCGTTCCGGCGATCAGCGTGGATCCGTAGGCGATCACGACGGTGACCAGCAAGAGCCGTCCGGCGCCCTGGGAGATGTCCGCAATGCCCATCGTGACAAAAGCGAGAATCATGAGAGGGATGACGAACTTGATGAAGATGCTCACAAAGTTAGACAGTGTGATGATGGTCTGTGAAATAAAGACCGGAGCATATTGTCCGATCAGAATTCCGAGGACAATCGCAATGATGAGGCGGGGCACCAAGCCCAACTTCTTTTTGGGGGTTTCGTTTTCCTTAGCCATAAAAATTCCTTTCCTATGTACCTTACCGTGCCTATTCATGCGGAATAAGCACAATTCATATACCTTACTTTACTGCACCGCGCATGCTTTTACAATATCGTTTGCTTAAATATCCGACTCATTTCTCATGATTTTACGAATCATGGCGCAATATTATGTCCTGCGATCTTTCGTTTACACCATGATTGCGTCCATAATCGTCTGAATGGTATTACAGATATCATCAAAGGAAATGTCCTTTGCATACTCGTACTCGCGGCTGTATTTCTCCCATAGCTTGCGGAGCGTATCGCTTCCGCGAATCTCTTTCATAATTTCCGGGTAGTCTGTCAGGATCATGCCGCTGCCACGTTTCTGCGTCGTCCGTTCCAGCGCCCGGCGCAGCGTCGCTTTGTCACATTCTGCGCCCCGCAGCGCGTACAGGATATGTACGTCGTAATAATCTCTCGGACGGGTATTCGCAATGTTGCGGGACAGCACGGTTTCCAACTTTTCCGCCAGCACCGTTTCAAGGTTGTAGGCAAAAATACTGATCGTGCGGTCATCGAACAGCAGGGAGAATGTGTATTCCACCTCACGGGGCGTTATCATGTCGCCCGTGGTGACATCCACCGTCAGCGGTACGCTGATCGGCGGATAATTCGCTTTCAGAGCGACCCGGATGCCGGGGTAATCGTCGGTTTCCCGAATGTCAGAGATACCGACGACCTCAAACTGCACGTCGTCGGCAATCTGGACAGCGCAAATCTCTGTAAAGATTTTGCGGATTGCTTCATGCGTCAAGGTGAAGCCCTTGATCGTCGTGTCCAGATCCATTGTTGCTCGCGTATCCAGTCCCACAATAGCGGAAATCAGAAATCCGCCCTTGAGAATGAAGTTGTTCTTATAGGGCGAGAGCGAAATTCGTTCCAGCAGCCGTTCGAGCATATAGTTCTGCATGACGAGCTGCGCCGAGATATGCTTCTCTGCCGCTTTGTTTTTGATAAAGGCTTTCAGTTGCATCGGATTTTTTGTAATCATAGCAAAACTTCCATGTATCGCAGCACCTTAGGCTTCACACGAAGCTGGTCTGCGTACTGCATCAGTTTGTGAATGTTCTTATCCTTGGATGCTGCATAGCGTTTCATAGCTTCTCCGACGATCTGAACATCGCTGCCGCTGCCGCGCAGAATGTCACATAGCGTTCGTTCCAAATCGTAAACACGAATTGGATTGCCGGAGGGGGATTCAATTTCAATTCTGCCGAACTCGTAATTCTCCGGCACAACGCGCTTGATGATTACGTTCTCCTGCTTCAAGGACGGGGCATTGTAGCCCTTGGGAAAGGTCATCGTATATTTCGCCGGGGTACGGTCTGAATAGCCCAGCAGATACAGGGCAGTATCGTGCGAGTAAATTCCACGCCCATATTTGCGCTGCAAGAGGTAAAAATCGTCCTCCCATGCGCTGCTCCGCACATACAGGCCGCGCCCGAAGCGGTACATCTCACCGCTCTTGACAAACTCCTGTAAAATACTGCGGTGCAGTCCGGCTTCCGTCACCTGCGCTGCGGTGATCGTGCCGTCCTCCGACGCTTCCAGCAATTCTTCGATTTTCTCCTTGGCGTTCATGCTTCTCACCTCGCTTTGACAATAACACATTATATTATATAGAAATAATGTGCAGTTGTCAACCGTGAAACAACGAACACACATTAAATTGCTTGAAAATAATGTGTTAATGTCAGAGAAGCTACAAGGCCTTGTCCTGTTCCTGCCCACGATTGGGGGACAGGATGCTGTCGATGTTCTGCTTGACGGCATCGTATTCCCGCATACGTTTTTTCAGGCTTCCGTACTCAGCGTACAGCCGATCCTTTTCTTCGGACAGTCTGGAATATTCCTCACGCAGCTTGGCGCAAGGAGTTATGTCAATAAAGTTGGTGTAAATTCCTCTCAGCATAACCTTCTCTGATCTATGCTAACCTTGAAGACAACTCTTCCTCCCCCCCATGAGGGGCGCGGAAGGGTTGCCTTTGATGGGAGTATCGATCAGATTTGATGGGAGTATTGATCAGAGAAGATGATTAGGCAAATGGTTCAACCCAATGGTTCGTTTTATAGGCAACAGTTTGCAGTTTAGTTTAAGACAGAGCATGTAGGCAATGCGCGTCAAATAGATAGGTGCCTACACGACGTTGGCAAGCGATAAAATAAAGGCTCTGCCTACGTAAAACCGTAGGCAGAGCCTCCATTATTATTTATTACCTACGGTTTTGTAGGCACAAGCGTGATGGGGCAATTTTGCCTACGGATTTTCGTAGGCTGATGCCCATCATTGGTCGTGAGCCTACAAAAAGCGTAGGTAAATGGATAAAAAAGGTGGTGTGCCTACGGGGGCGTAGGCAACGGATGTTTTCAATCAATTTGCCCACGGAAACATTCGCAACGGAAACTCGTCATTCCGTTGGTCGCTCTTCGCCCTTGACCAGTCGAAAAAATCCCTCGTGAAAAATTCGCCGGAAAAAGCATGGTTTAGAGGCGCCTTTTTTCAGTTGCCAACGTCGCATGGGCAAGTAACCATTTGACGCGGATTGCCTACAGATGATGCTGCCTACAGATCATGCCGCTGCCTGACAGGAGTCCATGTGTTTTTACATGCCTGACAGGAGTGCTTTTTAGAGATCGTCCACCAGTGCGCCGCTTTTGGCATAGGCCGTGGAGCGCGCTTCAAAGAAGTCGGTGCGGATCATGTTGGCATTGGAATAATTGGAGACCCATTTCATGCTGTCCGGCTCCTCATTGTAGCCGTCGAACAGCGGCTCAAGTCCGAGGCCGGTGGCGCGCAGGTTGCCGAGATAGCGGATATAGTCGGTGACCATTTGCAGGTTCAAACCTTCCAGGCGGTCGCCGATCACATATTCGGCCCATGCGATTTCCTGCTTGGTGCCCTCAAGGATCATGGCGCGATACTCTTCTTGATACTCCTGGGTAAAGAGCTCCGGATTTTCATCGCGCAGGGCATGAATGATATTGCGGAACAGCCACAGATGGGTGTTCTCATCGCGGTTGATGTAGCGAATCTGCTGCGCTGAGCCGGTCATGCGCCCATTGCGTGCCAGATTGTAGAAGAACATGAACCCGCTGTAGAAATAGATGCCCTCGAGAATATAATTGCCGATCATGACGCGCATGAAATTGTGAACCGTGGCTTCCTTCTGAAAGTCGTTGTACAAATTGCCGATGAACTGGTTGCGTTTGAGCAGGTGTTCGTCATCGCGCCACTGGTACAGGACGGCATCGCGTTCGTTTGGCTCGCAGATGGAATCCAGCATGTAGCTGTAGCTCTGGGAATGAATGCATTCCTGATACGTTTGAATATGCAGGCAGAGACCGATTTCGTTGGCGGTGATGTACTGCGAGATGGATGGCAGGTTGGCCGTTTGAATGCTGTCCAGAAAGATCAGAAAGCTGAGAATTTTATCGTACGCGCGGCGCTCTTCTTCCACCAGCTTCGGATATTGTTTTTTATCTTGCTGGAGATTGATTTCCTCCGGAATCCAGAAGTTGTTCATGGCCTGGCGGTACCAGTCGGAAACCCATTCGTATTTCATATTGTTGAAGTCGTTGAGGTTCGTCGTATTGCCGTTGATGACGAATCTCTTGGTCAGCTCTGCATCTCCATCCGGGTTGAATAGCGGATTTTTGTGCATCATCGTTTCCATCGGACATCCTCCTTCATGTTCTCTGTTCGTCCTTGATTTTATTAAGTCGATGCGATTTTATGGCGCAGCTTTATACGGCAAACGGCACAGCTTTATACGGCGCAGCTTTCGCACTCCTGAATCTCCAGCGATTTCGAACGGATGTAGTAGATCGTCTTGAGACCGGCATGGTATGCATCCAGATAGAGGTTCAGGATTTGCCGGAAGGTGAAATCATTGGTGATGTATAGGTTCATGCTGGTCGCCTGATCGATGTGGCGCGTACGGACGCCGGCGGCGCGAATGGACCAGGATTGGTTGGTCATGTGCGCGGCATTGTAGTAGCCGAAGTTGGCGAGGGACAGATCCGGAGCGACGCGGGGAATCAGGCCGTTTTTCTTTTCATCATAGTAGAAGCGGTTCATGACCGGATCGACGCCCGGAGTGGTTCCGGCGATGATGGAGGTCGAGGAAGTGGGTGCAATCGCGAGAAGATAGCCGTTCCGAAGACCGGACTCATGAACCTCGGCAGCGAGCTTCTTCCAGCGCTCCTGCGTATATCCGCGTTCGGTGAAATAGTCGCCGGTCTCCCACATGGATCCTTTGAAGTTGGGGTAGGCGCCTTTCTCCCGCGCATTTTCCATCGAAGCCTGAATGGCATAGAAGTTCATGTCTTCAAAGACGCGGTCGGCCAGCTGGAGGTGGGCTTCGCTTTCCCAGAACACGCGCTCATTGGCCAGCATGTGATGGTATCCGGAAACGCCGAGGCCGATGGGGCGATAGTTTGCATTGTTGATGCGCGCCGCCGAAACCGGGAAATAATTGAGCTCGATGACATTATCTAGGGCGCGGACGGCAGCGGTCGTTACCCGGCGGAACTCTTCGGGATCATTGATGTTGATTTTTCCGAGGTTTAGGCTGGCCAGGTTGCAGACGACATAGTCGCCCGGCTTGGTGCGGGTGATGATGATCGGATCGCCGTCTTCACTCTCCGTCGTGTTGACTTCTTCAGAGATGCCCTCCGTCGCGCTCATGTTCTGGGCGATCTCCGTGCAGAGGTTGGAGCAATAGATGATGCCCTTGTCCCGGTTCGGGTTCTGGCGGTTGACCACATCGCGATTGAAGGTGAAGGGCGTTCCGGTTTCGACGAGACTCTTGATGATGAGGCGAACGACTTCCTTGATCGGAATCCAGCGCTTGGAAATCCGCTCATCGCTGAGGCAGTCGAGGTATTTGCGTGTCCACTCCTCTCCGAAAGAATCCTCAAGCGCATAGCCTTTGACCGTAAGGACTTCATGAGGATCCAGCAGCCCCCATTCGCCTTCCATATTGTTTTCAACTTGATCCCAGAAATAGTCCGGATAGCAGATGGCCGGGAAGACATCATGCGCCTTCATGCGGTCGTCGCCATTATTGGTGCGCAGCTGGAGAAATTCCGGAATATCTTTATGCCAGACGTCGAGATACACGGCGACGGCTCCCTGGCGGACACCTAGCTGATCGACAGCGACAGCCGTATCATTCGCCAACCGAACCCAGCGGATCACGCCGCCGGCAGCCCCCTTGAAGCCGCGGATCGCCGAACCGGCGGCGCGAACCTTACCGAAATAGAGCCCCATGCCGCCGCCGAATTTGCTGACGTTGGCGAAGTTTGTGATCGAACGGTAGATGCCCATGAGATCATCCGGAACGGTATCGATAAAGCAGGAGCTGAGCTGATGGAACGGCTTGCGGGCGTTCGCCAGCGTCGGGGTCGCCATGGTGACCTTGAGCGTGCTCAGCATGTCATAAAATTCATGCACCCAGTGCATCCGGTTTTTCTTTTCCGGAATGCCGAGGAACAGAGCGATGCCGAGATACATTTCCTGAATCGTTTCGAGCGGCTTCAGATCGTAATCGCGCACCACGTAGCGGCTGGCGAGGAGGTCATAGCCGGAGTAGTTGAGCAGATGGTCGCGCGTCTCATCCATCCACGAGGCGGCTTCGGCCAGCTCTTCATTGGTATAGGCATTGGGGACATCATCGCCGTAGAATCCTTCGGCGTGCATGGAACGGAGCTTCGTTGCAAATTTCAAGGTCTGCGTATTTTCATTCACACCGGGGACTTTTCCTTCGCTGATGCGCTTGGCCCAGGTGCGCTGCAGAGCGGCATGATAACGCAGGCCGTAGAACCGCCCGGCGACGAATTCCCAGCGGGGCGCCTCCTCGTCGGTGAGCTCGATGGCGGCGGAGATGAGAACGTCCATGCGCTCGGTAGCGGATGTTCCGTCCTTGTAAAAACTTTCAAATTTATAGAGAAGATGGCGCAGATCATAGGCCTCTCCTTGAAATTCCTGTTCGATGGAAAGAAGCACTTCGTGCATTTCCGGAATATCGGAAAAATAGGATTCAAGACGGGAACGCACCGTCCGCTTTTTGCGGCGCTCCTCACGATAGAGAATATAGCTTTTCGCGACACCATATTGTTCTGCTTCCATGAGCTGAAGCTCGACACGATCTTGGATGGCCTCGACCGATACGTCGGTGGCATCCTTGAATTTCGCTTCAATGCGATCCACGATGCTGGACAGCATCTCCTCGGATAGGTCGACGTGTTCCTGTTTGAAGGCTTTGGAGATGGCCTGTTCAATTTTTTCCCGTTCATAGGGGACGATGCGGCCATCGCGTTTTACAACTTGCATGAGATCTCCACTTCTGATTGCACTGAGAGAGCGCCAGCATCCTCGATTCAGGCGGCGCGTACAGCAAACTTAACGATACTTAATTTAGCAACTCATTTTACAATATCTAGTCGGTCATGGCAAAAGAAGCGACAATATATGGTGCTTTTTCAAATCATCATCGGGTATTTTTTGAAGATTGCAGAACGGGGGAGGTCGGGAAAACGGAAAAAATAGCGATCTTTTGTTAGCTTACATTGACAAAGAGAAACATAACTCCTAAAATAAGGGCATCGAAATTGATAACGAAGGCTAACACAGCCATCGCACTGATTTTTATCAGGATTTTCAACAGAAAGGAGAGACAGATGTGGAACGTTGCACTGGTGGGAAACCCCAATTCCGGTAAAACAACACTTTTTAACACCCTTACGGGAGCCAATGCTTATGTCGGAAACTGGCCAGGGGTCACCGTCGAGCGCAAGGAGGGCAAGATACGGCATCGTTCGGATCTCAATTTGGTCGACCTTCCGGGAATTTATTCTTTAAGCCCGTACTCCCCGGAGGAAGTGGTTTCGCGCAATTATTTGATGAACGATCATCCGGATGCCGTGATCAATATCGTGGACTCCAGCAATTTGGAACGCAATCTTTACTTAACGACGCAGCTGTTGGAAGTAGGAGTTCCGACCGTGCTGGCGTGCAACATGACCGATATTGTGGAAAAGCGCGGGGACAAGCTGGATCCTCAAGCACTAGGGGAGGCGCTGGGAATCCCTGTGGTTCAAATTTCGGCGCTTCAGGATAAAGGGTTGAAGGAGCTGGTGGAAACCACGGCGCAGGCGATTCAAAAGAAACAGGTGCCGCACTTTGATCTTCCGTTTGATGAGCAGACGCGCGATTTGCGCGACTTACTCAATGCGTTCTGGGCGACGGGGGATCCGGTGCTGAAGGAACGCGCCACAAAAGAAGATGCCTCCGCACGCGTGAGCGAGGCGCGATATGCGTATCTTGCGAAGATGGTTCCGACGGTCTTCTATCCGGAACATACGGAGCGCCAGACGCTGACCGACCGGCTCGACCGGTTTGTGACGCATCCGCTCCTCGGTCTGCCGATTTTTGTGGTTCTGATGGTCATCATGTACTGGCTGGCGGTCAGCCCGGATGGGATTGGAACGCGCGGAACGGATTTTGTGAATGATGTGGTGGTCGCTGAGTGGATTCAAGGCGGCGCCAGCACGCTGCTCACCAATTTAGGGGTCAGCGACTGGCTGATTTCGCTGGTCGTCGACGGAATGATCGGCGGCGTGGGCGCGGTGATCGGCTTCCTTCCGCAGATGATCGTCCTTTTCTTCCTTCTTGGCATCCTGGAATTGTCAGGCTATATGGCGCGTGTGGCGCTGATTTTGGATCGGACCTTCCATCATTTTGGACTCTCTGGAAAAAGCTTCATTCCGCTGCTCATTGGAACCGGTTGCTCGGTTCCGGGAATTCTTTCCAGCCGCACCATTGAAAATATCAATGAGCGCCGCATGACCGTCATCATCAACTCCTTCATGCCATGCGGTGCGAAACTTCCGATCATCGCCTTCTTTGCGGGCGCGTTCTTTCCTCAATACTGGTGGTTTGCGCCGATGTTCTATTTCATCGGGATTGTGATTGTCGCCTTTTCCGGTCTGGTGCTCAAGAAATTCCGCCGCTTCGGCGGCGAGGCGCTGCCTTTCTTCATGGAGCTTCCGGATTACCATATGCCGACGCTGCGCAGCATTCTGCGGATTACCTGGGAGCGCGTGCGCGGGTTCGTCGTCAAGGCAGGAACGATCATTCTCCTTTCGTCCATCGTGATGTGGATTTTGTTGAACACCGGGGTGGAAAATGGACACGTCGGTCTCGTGGACGTGATCGACAACAGCTTTATGGCGCGGATCGGAAGCGCCCTGTCGGTGATCTTTGCGCCGCTTGGATTTGGCAATTGGCAGTCGGTCACGGCAACCATCGGCGGTCTGGTGGCGAAGGAGAACCTGATGTCCACCTTTGGGGTCATCTTCAGCGTAGAAGGGGATATTCTGGAAGTGATTGAAGAGGGCGGTTCGGCTGGATTAACGAATATTACATCGCTGTACGCTCCGCTGTCCGCGATTTCCTTCCTGCTGTTTAACCTTTATACGATTCCCTGTTTCGCCGCGGTGGGCGCGATGAAGCAGGAACTCAATGATCGCAGCTGGTTCCTCTTCGGACTGGGTTACCTCCTGGCGATCAGCTACAGTCTCTCCCTGGTGTTCTACCAGTTCGGGCGCGTCATTCTCGGCGGGGCGCCCACCATTTGGACTCTTGTGGCGGCCGTGGTGTTTGCCGCCTGGATGTATTTGCTCTTCCGCAAAAACGCCACTTCTGCGCATGGATTAAAAAAGGAGGTGGTCGCCTGATTGAGAAGACATCCGTTTCTTTCGTGCAATAGGGTCAGGATAGCATGAGCTGTCCTGGCTCTTTTTTATTGGAACAGAATGGGCTCAAATGGATCAAAAAAAGTGCATTTTAGTGGTTTGAGTTTGCGGAATAAAACGTTATCATAAAACAAATAGGAGTGTTGCTATATTGAAAAGGAGGTTGCTGATGAGTAATCAGATGATCGCAAAGGTGGTATTGATTGTGGCCTTTCTTGCGGCCATTGGCTGGGTGCTTGTTCCGCACCTCATTCGGATGAAGGATTTTCGGGATCAGGCGAAAGGGAAGAAGGCGGAGCGAAAGCTGTCGGAGGATCAGAAGATCAGCTACGACCCGAAACCGAAGCCGGAAGATCTGCAAACAGCAATTGACCGGGAAGTGTTGAAGACGCGGAGCGCACAGAACTTGCTCGGACCGAAATGATGGGGCGTTTTTGTTTCGTCCATGATTCCTTTTGGGTCGTGATTTCCTTGGTTGAGGATCGGTTTTGTTCCGTGGTGGGCTTCCAGTGAGATGAACGTTAATGAGACAACTTCAGATCAATGATCAGACGGAGCCGCATTCAGGCTCCGTTTTCTTTCTTTTGGGCTTTATTTCCGTGTTGCGTGGGTATGTTTGCTTTATACTGTGAAAAAGCGAAAAACGAGAGGAGGCCGTATGGAACAACGTCCCATTAAGATGGCGCAGCCTGACGATTTGGATCAGCTGTTGAGGCTGATTGATGCGGGTCGCCAGCGGATGCGCGCAGAAGGGAATACGGTGCAGTGGTCGGGCGGGCAGCCATCGGTGCAGCAGGTGGAGGCGACGATTGCGGCAGGAGAGGCCTTTCTGATGTACGATGAAACCGGACACGCGGTGGCGACGTTTGTGCTTCAGACGGCGCCGGAAGCCAACTATGCGGAAATTGAGGGGGCTTGGCTCAATGAGGAGCCCTACCTGACGATTCACCGGGTTGCTGCTGAGGCTTCTGCGCATGGTGTGATGCGGGCGATACAGTCTTTCGCTGAGACAAAAGCGGCGGAGCGCGGGATCGCGAATCTTCGGATCGATACGCATGAGAGGAATGAATCGATGCGTCATGTGATTGCCCTGCTGGGGTACACTTATTGCGGGCACATCGTGGTGAGCGACGGGACGCTTCGGCTGGCCTTTCAAAAAGGGCTGGATAACGTGGCGCAATAGAGCAACGCTGACAAGGAGGATGTATGAAATTTTCAGAACGAAGCGAAACATTACAGGCATCGCCGATTCGCAAGTTTGCGGATACCGTCTCTGCGGTGGAGGCAGAGGGGGTGAAGGTGATTCCGCTCAACATCGGTCAGCCAGATATTGAAACGCCAGCCGATTTCCTTGAGGCGGTACGCTCTTATGATGTGGACGTCTTGGCGTACCAAAATTCGCGCGGCATGACGCATACGCTCCAGACCACCCAGCTCTACCTGCATAATTATGGGCTGGATTTTGATCTGAATGAACTCTGCATTACCAATGGAGCCAGTGAGGCGCTGAGCTTTTCTGTGACGCTGACGTGCAATCCAGGGGACTATATTCTCGCGATGGAGCCCTACTATACGTCCTATAACAGCATTGCGCAGGCACAGGGAGTCCGGATTTTGCCCATGACCACGAGGGCGGAGGATGGATTTCGGGTGCCTCCGCAGGAGCAGTGGGAGGCCATGATTGAGCAGTCAGGAGTCAAGGATCGCATTCGCGCCTTTATCATTTCATCGCCCGCCAATCCGACCGGCCGTGTTTACACCAAGGAAGAGATGGATACGATTGTCGCCATCGTCAAAAAATATGATCTTTGGCTGATTGCGGATGAAGTGTATCGTGAATTCAACTACACCGACCGCCCGTTCCACTCCTTTGCAGAGGAGGACTCAATCGCCGACCGGGTCATTTTAGTCGACAGCATTTCGAAAAAATATTCGGCTTGCGGGGCACGGATCGGTTCTATTGCGACGCATAATCCCACGTTTAATGAGCGGGTGCTGCGCATGTGCCAGATGCGGCTTTGTGTGTCGACGCTGGATCAGATCGGTGCGGCGGCGATGGATAATGTGGATGATGCTTATGTAGAAAGAAATCGCCGGATCTATAAGGAGCGGCGGGATGCGCTGCGGGAGCGTCTGAATCGGATGGAGGGCATTATTGCACCGGAACCGGAAGGCGCTTTTTACATTGTGGTGAAGATTCCTGTGGATAATGCGGAAGATTTTGTGAACTGGACGCTTCAGAATGTGCGTGTCAACAACAAGACGGTGTTGATGACCCCGGCAGAATCATTTTACGGCACGCCGGGATTGGGGCGTGATGAGCTGCGCCTGTCCTATTGCGTATCGACGGATGTGTTGATGGAAGCGATGGATATCTTTGAGGAAGCGCTGAAACGCTATCCTGGAACGTCGCAGGATTAGTCTGAATGGAACGAGGTCTGTTCTTCCTGGGCGGAACGGATAGACCCTTTGCGCGAGTCAACAAAAGACTTCATTTCTCACGGCAAAGGGAACCGCATCAGGGGAACCGTCTGAAGATTAGAAGGGGGGCTGTGAAAAAAATATCAAAAACATTCGCACTGCTGATGGTCATGCTCATCGTTTTTGCGACGGGAGCGTCTCCTGTGTTGGCTGATGATGTGGATTGGGACAAGGATTGGGATACCCTGCAGTGGCAGGTTTTGCCCAGCCTTTTTGGAGGAGAGAGCGATCTGAGGACCGGGCGCACTAACCCGCAGCGGCCGGATACGGTCATCCAAAATACGTATTGGGCTGATTTGGAGGAAGCGGCGGTAAACACGAATTTAGACGAGACTTTTTATGGTGTTTTTCCAAAATATCTTGTGAAACCGACGGAGACCGCGATTGAAGAGCGCTTTCGACATGGATTTCATCTTCGAAATTTTCCTGTTTCAGGGATTTCTCCTGGGAACGCGGCCATGGAAGCCGGCGCGTATCCGGACAACACTTTGATTCAATTTTCTTATTTGCAAAATAAGGATATCGAGGCGGGTAGTTTCGAGGAAGGAACGGATCCAATTTCTGATAAAATCAACGTTTTAGGCTTCAAGGAGTCCGATCTTCTCTCTCGGGATGAGGTGCATGACACGACGTTGTTGAAGTCCACCGCCGATATTCAATCAATCGGGAGCACGGACTCGACCGAGGTCGGACAATATGCGCCGGGAGATGCGTTGAATCTCGAGTTTACCCTTAATGCGCCCTGGTTTCGTCGCTTTATCAATGGATATGCGCTCCAACGAGGGATTCGTGCTGTGAACGATGATACCGATTTTTGGACGGAGGATAACCTCTCCCAGCTCTATGAGACGCGGCAAATGCAGTATGACGCGCAGTTGGTGTACACCCTTGATCTTCCCGATGGGATAAAGGCAGATCACCCTGCGGTGAAGATGGCCGGGCTGAACGGCTTTGACCTGACGACGGAGATCAAAGATCAGAAGCTGATCATGAGTTTGCGGTTGGATCACTTGAGGTTGGGAAGTTGGAAAGCCATGTTGGACGCGGTGAATGCAAATTCTCCGGATCACGTCACGCTGTCCATTTCCGGTCTTTCGGTGGATCCCGCAGCAGAGGTAGGAAAACAGATCACCATGCCGGCGACGGTTTCCGGATTTTTTGATTGGGTTCCTTCGGATCCGACCATTCCCAGAGATCCCGATGAGGTTGAAGATGGGATTTATTCCTATGAAGCAAGCCGCCAGGAATATCTCTATGGTGTCGCTCAACAAAGCGATGCCGGACGCGATGCAGCTGCCCCGCAGGATAAGCCAAAACTGATCAGCTACTCGTTCCAGGTCGTCCCGCCCAAGCCGTCGACCGATCCTTCGACCGATCCCTCTCAGGAGCCATCGACGGATCCGACCACTGGCGGATCGGAAGGACAGCCTTCGGAATCCTCTGCCCTGCGCATCATCAAGGTGGACGGAACCGGTAAGGCGATCTCCGCGCCGGTCACGTTCTCGCTGAAAAACACCAACGGCATCTTCCAGCCGCGCACCGCGACGACCAATGAACACGGTATCGCTGAGCTGTCGACGCCGATGGCAGGAACCTACACCTTAACGGAAATCAAGA
>JAEXBN010000028.1 GCA_023394045.1 Bacillota bacterium
TGATGAGGAAGAATATGGGACGCTGCTTCGTCAGGCTTTTATACGGGAAAGGATTCCCTTTTTTGACGATCATCAGCGTGCGGCAGCCTATCATCCTCTGATGCGTCTTGTGGACGGCATGCTGCACTTGATCGCGCGAGGCTTGAGCCCGGTGGTGATGATTCAGATCGCGAAAACCGGGTTTGTTGGGTTTTCCGATGATGAAGCCGCTGCGTATCAGAACTTTATTACACAGCGCCGGATTCGCTATGGCATGTTTGAGCAGGAGAGCCATTTTACCGCCGATGAGGCAGCGCTCCCGCAAGATCCGGAGAGCGCTGCCCGGGAACGGGATGTTTACGAACAGGCATGGAGACTCAACCAGCGTCTTCTCCATTTTCTCCAGCCGCTTCGCTCCATGGCCGATCAGCCCCATACGGTTCGCGAGTGGATGGGGACTCTGGTACAAATGCTGCATCAGCCGGTCGTGCTGGAAGCGATGCAGACCTATGAAGAGTATCTTGAGTCCAGACAGGAAGCCGCGCGATTGGATGTTCATCACCAAGTTTGGAATGCGCTGATGGGCCTCTGCGATGAGATGGTGCTCCTCTTTTCAGAGGAACCCATGGATGCGCGGCGGTTTTCCATGCTCCTTCAGGAAGGGATGAAGGGCATTTCGCTCGGTGTGATCCCTCCGTTTGCGGATCAGGTGTTTGTCGGCGATTTGAAACGCTCACGGGTTCGGCCTCGGAAATTCGTGTTTTTGGTGGGGATGAATGATCAGCACTTACCCTCGACGCAGCGCCAATCCAGTTTGTTGACGCAGGAAGAAAAAGATGTTCTGGCGGCTGAAGGCGAGGCGTTTCCTTCCATGGACACCTTTGCGGTGGAAGAAGAAAAACTGAATTTCTATACGCTGATGGATCAAACGCGTGTCGCTTTTTTTGCCTCCACGGCGATGCAGACGAAACAAAATGAGCCCTTGCGGCCCAGCTTTTGGATGACACAGATTCGGGAATCAATCGGGCTTCCGTTGAAGACGCTGCGCCAGCTTCCTCTACGGTCGGCACTCTATTCCAGAAAAATGCTCCTGCAGCGTATTTCCGCGTCCCTACACCATGATGAGGACTCGATTTCTGCCGAAACAGCAACGCAGCTTCTGAAGGGGATGAAACAGCAGCAGGCCTTTGTATCGGATGCGGAACGATTGGAGCATGCCTTCCAAAAAGAACATCAATCGGCATCGATTTCCGATGAAACCATCCGCCAATTGTTTCCTTCCAGGGGGATCAGCGCTTCCCAGCTGGAGCATTTTGCGCGCTGCCCCTACCAATATTTTGTACAGTACGGATTAAAGCCGCAACGCGAGGCATCGTTTGATGTAGAAGGGGTGGATTTGGGGAGTCTGCTTCATTCCGCTCTGGACGCGTGGACCAATTTTCTGTCGGATGCCCTGAAGGGGGATCGACCCATCAGCGATGAGGCATCGATGGATGCCTTACAGAAGGCATGGGAAGAGCAGCAACAGAGGTCGATTGACCGCTATCGCCGGCAATTTCCGAGGAATGCTTTTTTGATTCGCCAGGCTGCGCAGGCGCTTGGAGAAACGCATCGTTTGTTGTTGGATCAGATCAATGCAAACCAAGTCGACCAAATTGAGCATGAGGTTCCATTTGGACCATATGAGGGTCGGCATACGCTGGAGCTGATCCAGACTCCGCGGTCGATTGCGCTGCAAGGACGGATTGACCGGGTGGATCATATTCATGCGCAAGATGAAGATGCGGTGGTCGTGACCGATTATAAAACGGGATCCCGCTCGTTTGATCCGGGAGATGTTTTTTCTGGCAATTATTTGCAACTTCCGCTGTATTTGAGCGCGGCTGCGGGAAAACAGGCAACACCAGTTGGCGCTTTTTATCTGCACGTTCAATCACCGGAGATCCGGGATCTCCATGAACCCGCTGAAGAGGGAGATGGACATCCGGATGGCTTTTTTGTTGCATCAGAGCGCATGGCGGCTTTTGATGCTTCCGTGGCGGAGCGGACTCCTGGGTCACGCAAAAAATCGGCGATGGAGAAAGATGGGGCGCTGAGCGAGGAAGAAATGGACGATTTTCTTGAGGAAGCTCAACAGGTGGCGCGCAGCTTGCTCCAAAGAAGAGAAGAAGGAGAAATTCAGGCCAAGCCGCTGTACATTCCAAAGAAACCAAAGAAGAGCCCCTGCCGTTATTGTGAGTATCGCTCGCTCTGCCATTTTGATCCGATGGGACAGTTCGGAAAGCAGCGTTTTGTGGCCTCTCTTTCCTGGAAAGAATGGAAAGATCAAAGAATGAAACAGAGGGTCTCCACCCCCGATTCGAAGGGAAAGGAACATTGATGCGATTTACAGATGAACAGCTGCTCGCTCTCGCGCCGGAACGCCATCATCGCATTGTTTCCGCACAGGCAGGAGCGGGAAAAACCGGAGTGCTTGTCGAACGCATTCTCAGACAAATCGTTGACGAAAAAATTAGTTTGGATCATATGTTAATCGTGACCTTTACCAAAAAAGCTGCGGGGGAGATGCGCGATCGGATTCGGGCGGGATTGGGAGAGCGGCTGAAAGAGTCGAACCAGAGCCGAACGTATTTATTGCATCAGATGAACTTGGTGGCATCGGCGCATATTCAGACCATGCATGCCTTTTGTTTTGATGTGATCCGCCAGCATTTTGATTTGTTGGATCGTGATCCAGGGATTCGCATTTTGACGCAGAGGCAGCTGGATTTGCTCTTTGCCGAGGCGGTGGATGAAGTGCTGGATTTGGCCTATGCAGACGGGGGCTTGTCTGAAGCGGCACGGCATGAGTTCTCATTGGCGACCCCGGATCATGTGTTAGCATTTTTACGCATCTTTGCGGATCCGAATCATCGAGACGATCAAGGCATCCGTCAGATGATTCATCAATGGATTCAGAGGGAACGGAGCTCTATTGAAGGACCTTCCTGGTCCCGAAGAATGGCGGATCAGATGATTTCGTCGGATGAGCAATCTCGTCTCAGAGCTCTAGGAGCGAAATGGCTGCTCCGCGAACCCATGCAACACATTATGGATCAGTATGACACTTGGGAGCGGCGGTGGGGCGCGGTTCTTCCCGAGGTTCTGCTTCAATTTATCGCAGAGGAGCGTTTGGCGCTGGGGCATTTGTTTTTCTCATCTTCCGATCATAGCGATCTGTTGAACCCATCGGATGCCTTGGAGAATGGTGATGAGACGCGGGAAGAATGGGAAGCGGATCTCAAGCGCTGGCAGTCGACAGGCCTTCGTTTTGCCTTTGGACGTTTGCCTTTGCTATCAAAGAAAAAGTATAGCGATGAGATGATCGCCGCAAAAGATCAGATTCGGGACGCGAGAACCCGGATCAAAAAAGAGTTCGTTCTCCTTCAGCAGAGGCTTTCTCTTATGGAAGACCACGTGCTGGAGGAGGAGTCGCAGAATGATGTGGTCAATGTTCACGTGCTGGCGGCATTGTCGAGAGACGTTCAGACGCGGATGGAGCAGAAAAAAGCGGAACAAAACGGGCTTGACTTTGAGGATATGGAGACCTTGATGCTCCAGCTGCTTCAACATTCAGAGGTGCGCGGGGAGCTGCAAGAGCTCTTTTCCTGCATCTTCTTTGATGAATACCAGGATGCCAACGCAAAACAGGAAGCGATTATTGAAGCGATTGCCCGCAAAGATAATCTTTTCTTTGTTGGGGATATGAAGCAGTCCATCTACGGATTTCGCGGCGCGGCGCCGGAGATTTTTCTTCAGCGCTATGATTTGTATCAAAAGAGCGCGTCGGGGGAAGCCATTGATTTGACTCGTAATTTTCGAAGCGAACCGGAAGTATTGGATTTTGTGAACCGAATCTTTTCGGGGCTCATGACGCCGGAGCGCGGCGGCGTATCGTACGATACGCCAGCGCATCGCGCCGTCGCCGGAAGGGCGGCGGAAGGAAAGGGATCCGCACAGGTCGTTTTGTTGGAAGAGCCAGAGGCGCTCAATGAACATCCGGAAGAATCCGTTTGGAATCGCTTTTCGTCTGAGCCATTTTATGTCGCGGCGGCCATCCGGAGCCATGTCGAGGCGGGCGGACAATTCCGTGATTGTGCGGTGTTGGCGAGAACCAATCAGGCGCTTGCGGATTATCAGCGTGTGATGGAACATTGGGGGATTCCCTGCGTTTTGGATGGGAACCGAGATGCGGAAGAGGCATTGGAGCGGCAAATCGCGCTGAATCTTCTGAAAGCCCTGGATAATGGACAAAGCGATGTGCCGCTTTTAACGTTGATGCTTTCGTTTATCGGAGGATTTTCGGAAGAAGATCTGGCCAAACTTCGGATTGCCCATCCGGAAGGCGCCTTTTTTGAAGCTTTTTCCGCAGCGCTGGAGCGTAAAACGGAAGAGAATGCATGGAAGGAAGAGACGCCGTCTTCCCCTTTGTCGGAAGAAGAGGATGCAACACGTCTCCTGGATCATCAGCTTCTCGGCCGGATGGAGGCGCTGTCGCGTTGGATGCAGGAACAGCGCTTGCGTTTGCGGGAGCTGCCTCTTTCTGAATGGATGAGCGCTTTTTTTGAGGAGAGCGGCTTGCGTGCTTTCCTGACCGGATTGCCCAACGGGACACAGCGACGCCGGAATCTGGATGTCTTATGCCGGATGGCCGAAGAATTTGAAAAAAGCGGAGACGGAAGCTTGACCGATTTTTTGAGTTATGCCGAGGCTAAAGCCGGAAACGGCGCGGACGTCCTGCCTTCTTCCCCCTTATCGGAACAGGATAATGTCGTCCGCTTGATGACGATTCATCAGTCCAAAGGGCTCCAATTTCCGATTGTTTTTCTGGTGGGCACGGGTCGCAAGATCCAGGTCAGCGGGGCGCAATCGACGCTCTCATTTGCCCCGGAGATTGGACCTGTTTTAGATTCG
This sequence comes from Bacillota bacterium, assembly GCA_023394045.1. Taxonomy (GTDB): domain Bacteria; phylum Bacillota; class Clostridia; order Tissierellales; family Peptoniphilaceae; genus Murdochiella. The sequence goes on from JAEXBN010000028.1 coordinate 4,933, forward strand.
AGACGGTTGGCGGAAGATGGTGTGGTGGAACGCCTTCCTTCCCTGAGGAAGGTCTTGTGTCGTCAAGCCGTTGACCGCCGGGATCGCGCGGAAGAAGTGCGCGTCCTGTACGTGGCGATGACGCGAGCCATGACGCGTCTGGTGATCGTTGGTCATGCCGATGATCTGAAAAAGCTGAAACCTGAGTCCACCGGTTCTTTGTCATCGGATCTGGATCAAGATGTGTCCGTATTGCAATGGATTCTTCATGTTCTAGGAAAAAATGATGCGTTCGATCGGGAAGTGGGCGGAACATTGAGAGCCCGCTGGGCAGACGAAGACGGGAATGAGGCGGAAGCCGGGGATCCAGCGCTGGTCATGTTGGAGCCGGGGGAGAAGTTTCGCTCCATCGCCGGTCACGCCTCTTCGCATCACGCGCAGGAGCATCTGTCGGACGGCGAAATTTCCCGAGTTCTTGGGTGGTCGGATCCGCACTTTGAAGCGACGGTGCATCCGCTGAAGCTGACGGTGTCGCAGCTTTCAAAGAAAAACCAGATTCTGGATGATCATTTTATCGTCTGGCCTCCGCTTTCTCCGAAGAATAAAAAGAAAAACACGCCTCCATCTGATGATTTTCCTCTTCCACTTTTTTTGCGCGAACAGTATCCGCCGGATGCGGCAACGTCCGGAACGCTCATGCATCGCGCCCTTCAGAACCTTCCGCTGCATCCTTACTCCCAGAGCGAGATGGAAGAGGAGCTGGATCGATTGATGCAGCGCGGTCTTTTCACCATGAAGGAGAGGCAAGCGCTGAATGAAGAAAAGCTGGTGCGTTTTTTTGAAAGCGAGGCAGGACAATTTATTGTTCAACATGCTGAGGCGGTACAGCGCGAGCGCAGTTTCACCATGAAGCTGCAGACGCAGCAGGGGATGGTCGCGGTTGATGGACAGATTGATCTGTTTGTGCGCCTTGAGGGAGAGATCCTGCTCCTGGATTTTAAGACCGACCGGGTGCCGGATGCCTCACGCTATCAGCTGCAGCTGAAACTCTATGCCGAGGCTCTTCAACGAGCCTTCCCCGGTTCGGCCGTGCGCGCTTATTTGTATTGGGTGAGCGCGGGAGAGACGGAGAGGATAATGCTCTGATGGTCTCAGACGATCACCTCGCCGCCGCTGATATTGAGAATTTGTCCGGTGATCGCCTGTGAGGAATCACTGCAGAGAAAGGCAATGACGTGAGCCACTTCATCCGGGGTAACGAGGCGCCCGATGGGAATATCGGCAATGACCTGTTGGATGGTTTCGGAATCATATTGTCTCATCATGTCCGTCTCCACCGCACCGGGCGCTACGCCGTTGACGGTAATGCCGGAATAGATGAGCTCCTTTGCCAGAGCTTTGGTCCATGCGACGACGGCGCCTTTAGTCGCTGAATACAGAGATTCACAGGAGGCTCCGACCAGTCCCCAGATGCTTGAGAGATTGATGATACGCCCCCACCCGTTTGAAATCATGGACGGAACGGCCCGTCTTGTACAGTAAAACATGCCGTCGACGTTGGTGGAAAAGCTCTCATGCCACTGTTCATCGGAGATATCTTGAATTTGCCCCACCGTTGAAATGGCGGCATTATTAATCAAGATATCCACGGCGCTCCCGCGCTGTTCAATGGTCGAAAACATGCGGCTGACTTTGTCGGATCGGGAGATGTCGCATTGAATAGCGATCGCTTCTGCGCCTTTTGCGGTACATTGCGAGACAACCGCTTCTGCTGCTTCCCGATTTATGCGATAATTGATGAACATCCGGATACCCGGATGAGAGAGCGCGATCGCACTGGCACGCCCGATGCCGCGCGAGGCGCCTGTCACTAAAATGGTATGTCGATTCATGAATAGACCTTTCTGGTTGTATGAGAGAACACGGATCAGCAAGAGGCTGCCGTTCGAAGGGAAAGGAGAAGGCTTTGCATCAACCCTCAACATCGAAAAGTAACTGGGAATTGTTCCGCATTCTTTTTCCTTATTATAAGAAGAATTTTCGACAAGTGGTCACTGATCTGTTTTGTGCGGCGTTGACGACATGTTGCGATCTGGTTCTTCCGATTCTTCTGTCCACGATGACCGACACGGCGGCCAGACGTCCGGAATTTCTGTCCATCTCTTTTATTTTGCGCATGACGGGAATCTATGTGGTCTTGCGCCTGGTTGAAATTCTTGCCCGCTATTATATGCAGGGGATTGGGCACGTCATGGGAGCACGCATTGAGCAGGATCTTCGATCGGATATGTACCGGCATCTTCAGATGATGCCGCATGCCTTTTTTTCTACGCATAAAACCGGGCACCTGATTTCCCATCTGACGACGGATTTGTTCGATATTACGGAATTTTCACACCATTGCCCGGAAGAGTATTTTATCGGGGCGATCAAGCTCCTCATTTCTTTCTTCATTCTGATTCGGGTCAATGCGCTGATGACGCTGATTCTCTTTGCGCTCATTCCCGTCTATTTTATGGCGGCCTCATATTTCCGGCAACGGCTGCGCCAGACGCAGATGGATCAGCGCCGGCAAATCGCGAACATCAACGCATCCATTGAAGATTCCTTTTTGGGATACAGTGTTGTGAAGAGCTTCAGCAACGAGCGGGTGGAGCAAAAGAAATTCGAAAAGGATAACTCTGCTTTTTTGGAAATTAAAAGGCGCTTTTACTA
>JAEXBN010000031.1 GCA_023394045.1 Bacillota bacterium
GGTTATGGGTTCCCATGGGATTCCTCCTCATCGAATTCTTCCTGCTGTTCACCGGAATTACGGCGCACCGCTTCGTGCGCCGTGCGCAGATGCTTTTTGAGCGCAACCTCTCTAAGATGGAGAGGGAAGAGGGAGTGCCCACGCTGGTGATCGGTGCGGGTGAAGCGGGACGTGCCCTGATTCATGAGATCAAAACCAGCGAGAAGGTGCAGAACCGCGTCGTTGCACTGGTGGATGATGATCCAGCCAAGCGCGGGCGGTCGATTGACGGCGTCCGGATTCTCGGCGGGAGAGAGGACATCGAACAGATTGTCCGGGATTTGAACATCCGCGAAATCATTCTGGCGATTCCGTCGGCGGATAAAGAGGAACAGAGCGCGATCTTGGAGATCTGCAAACGCACGGATGCCAATCTGAAGATTGTCCCCGGCATTTACCAGATTATTTCCGGGGAGGTTTCGGTCAGCAAGATTCGCGACGTTTCGCTGGATGATCTGCTGGGGCGCGATGCCGTGGAGATCAACAATTATGAGATTGCCGAATATCTGCAAGGAAAGACGGTGCTGATTACCGGCGGAGGCGGAACGATCGGAAGCGAGCTGTGCCGCCAAATCGCCCACTTTAAGCCGAAGAAAATCGTCATTTTCGACATTGCAGAAAATGGATCCTATGATGTTCAGATGGAGCTGCGGCACAAATACAGCGATCTCGATATCCAGATCTATATCGGATCCATCCGCGATAAAAAGCGTCTGGATGCGGTCTTTGATGAGATCCGTCCGGATGTGGTCTATCATGCCGCAGCGCATAAACACATTCATCTGATGGAGATGGCGCCGCATGAGTCGGTGAAAAACAACGTCATCGGAACGCGGAATGTGGCGGAAGTGGCTGAGAAGTATCACGTGAAACGCTGCATCCTGATTTCGACGGACAAGGCAGTGAATCCGACCAGCATTTATGGAGCGGGAAAGCGCATGTGCGAGATGATTTTCCAGGCGTTTGCCCGACGCTCCGAGGGAAAACCCGATGCGACCGACTTTGTTGCGGTGCGCTTTGGAAACGTGATGGGCTCTTCGGGTTCGGTCATCCCGCTGTTTAAGAAACAGATTGCGGATGGCGGTCCGGTGACAGTGACGCATCCGGATATCGTACGCTTTTTCATGACGCTGCCGGAGGCCGTTTCGCTGATTCTCCAGGCCAGCGCCTATGCCCATGGCGGTGAAATTTTTGTGCTGGACATGGGAAAACCGGTTCGCATTTTGGACATGGCGAAGAATCTGATCCGCCTCTCTGGACTGCGCGTCGGGGAGGATATTGATATCGTCTTTACGGGATTGCGCCCGGGTGAAAAGCTCTATGAAGAGGTGCTGATGAGCGAGGAAGGGCTGAGCAAGACCCATAATCCGCGCATCCGTGTGGCGCAGCCGATGAATTTTGATGGGGAGGAATTTTTCCATAATCTGGATGATCTGGAAGAGATGATGGCGGATGAATCGCTGGATCTCTTTGATGCCGTAGCGGGAACGGTCGACACGTTCATGGTTCCGGTGGATGGCATTCCCATTCCCTATCAGGAATATAAGAAGCAGGTGGAACGCGGCGAGATCGAAAAAGCGGCGCGTGAGCGTGAGGCGCATAAGTATGATGCGGTGAATGCGGGAGGCGATACGATTAAGTATAAGGAGTAGCTCTCCGCAAGCGAATGCCGAGGCGAAAGGAGTGAAAATGGACGCGAAACGAAAGATTCCCTTTTCTCCTCCGGATATCCGGGAGGAAGATATCGAGGAAGTGGTGTCTGCGCTGAAATCCGGGTGGATTACAACAGGACCGCGCACCAAGGAGTTTGAGCATCAGATGGAACTCTATCTGGGCTGTGAGCGCGCTGTGGCGCTCAATTCGGCGACCGCAGCGATGGAACTGGCGCTTCGCGCCCTAGGAATTGGACCAGGAGATGAAGTGATCGTTCCGTCTTATACGTATACGGCGACCGCTTCGGTTGCGGTTCACGTCGGCGCACGTCCGGTTTTGGTGGACATCCTTCCGGGCAGCGTCCTCATGGATCCGGAGAAAGTCCGTGCCGCAATCAATGAGAATACGAAGGCGATCATGCCGGTGGATGTGGCGGGGATTGTTGCCGACTACGAGCCTTATTTTGCGCTGGCGGAAGAATTTCAGCCGATTTTTCAGCCGTCGAGCCCGCGCCAGGAGGCGCTGGGGCGCATCGCCATCATTGCGGATGCCGCACATTCGTTCGGGGCGGTGCAAAAGGGAAAACACGCGGGAACGATCGCGGATTTCAGCGCTTTTTCCTTCCATGCGGTGAAAAATCTGACCACGGGGGAGGGCGGCGCGCTGGTATGGCGCAAGGGTCTTCCGTTTGATACAGAAACTCTGTATCATGAACTTCAGCTTTGGAGTCTGCATGGCCAGAATAAGGACGCGCTGGCCAAGACGCAGCTCGGCGCTTGGGAATATGATATCGTCATGCCCGGATATAAGTGCAATATGCCGGATACGCTGGCCGCTCTGGGGCTGTCTCAGCTCCGACGGTATGATGCGGTGATTGAGCGGCGCCACGAGATCATCCGCCGCTACCATCAGGTGGTGGTTGATGAGTGTGGAGCAGAAGCGCTGGCGCATGATGGGCAGGACTTCCATTCCAGCGGCCATCTGTACATTTGCCGTCTGCCCGGATTTGATGTGGCGGGACGCAATGCTTTCATCACAAAAATGGCGGAGTTGGGTGTGGCGACCAACGTGCATTACAAGCCACTTCCGCGGATGACGGCGTATCGGGCGCTGGGATATGAGATTGAGGATTATCCCAATGCGGATGCCTTTTATACGAATGAGGTCACGTTGCCCCTGCATACCTGCCTGACGGATGAGGATGTGGACTACGTGTGCGATGCATTCCGCAGTGTGTGGAAGGCGTATGCGCCTGCGAAATGATGAAACGGAAGTAACATGAAATGGATCCCTTTTAAGGACTTGCCTCCGGAGATGCAGCAGGATGCTGTTCGGCCGTATTATGAAGCGCTCAATCAAAAGCGCTTTCAGCTGCGGATCAAACGCATCCTCGATCTTCTGGGGGCGGTCATTCTTTTAGTCTTGTTGGCGATTCCGCTTTTGGTGATTGCGTTGGCGATTCGTTTGGATTCGCCCGGACCAATTTTTTATAAGCAGGAGCGTGTGACCCAATATGGGCGCCATTTTCGGATTTTCAAGTTTCGGACGATGGTGGATCGCGCCGATCAGATCGGCGCGGCGGTGACGACATCGGATGATGTGCGGATTACGCGCGTTGGGAAGGCGCTGCGCGGACTGCATTTGGATGAATTTGCGCAGATTTTCAATGTATTTCATGGAGACATGACCTTTGTTGGGGTGCGTCCGGAAGTGCCGAAATTTGTGGAGCAATACACTCCGGAAATGTGGGCAACACTTTTGCTTCCTGCCGGATTAACCTCGCGGTGCAGCATCGAGTATCGGGATGAGAATGGGAAGCTGGAAGGCGTGAAGGATCCGGAATCCGTTTATATCAAGGAAATTTTGCCGGATAAAATGCGGATCAACCTCGAGGAGATGAAAAAATTTTCGGTGGGGCGCGACCTGAAAACGCTGGTGGATACGGTTCTTTGTGTCTTTGAATAGATCATTGATGGTTGAGATCAGATGAATTTCAGCTTTTTCGATTCGGCGGATCGTTCCGGATGAAAGGAGAAGGGATGAAAAAAGCAACAGGGATTTTAGCAGTCGCATTGGCATTGGTCTTATCGGTGTCTTTTGCGGTGCCTGCCTCTGCGGAGGGCGAGTGGTCATGGTCTGGCGTGAAGCACATTCTTCCTGCTTCAGAGAAAGACAGGTATGCCGCTCTCACCGTAGCGGGGAATGAATCGGTTCACTATCAGCCCGAAACGTCGGAGGGAAGGACGTATTTTACCGCGGAGGGTCAGGCGGAACAGCTGAAAGCAACGTTGAAGCCGGTGATTCAGCGGGGACTGAAGGATATTCCTTTGAGTGCGGCCTCCAAGGCGGCTGAGGGCAAGGAGGGCTTCCTCGCGCAGCTGAAAATGCAGCCGGAGACAACCTTTGATGATGCTTCGCAGGGACTGTATTATGCGACTTTCGAGGTTCCGGAGCACACGGTGCCGATGGCGACGGGTTATGTCGCCGTCAATCCGCAGACGCCGGATGCCAGCAAAGGGGTGAGCGTCAGAATTTATAACGGACCGTTTACCGTGGACGCTAAGCCGGTCTATGCAACGAAGGCAGGAGTCAACGTGGATTATCAGCAGCATGAGTCCCGGATGCCGATGTCGAACGATTTGCTCACCTATCCAACGGCGGTGGATGCCCTGGAGCAGGCGGTTGATGCCAAAGATGGCTTGACCTCCGCCAATCTCCGCCCCTATCAGGACAATATTCTTGTCCCGCCAGTGGAGAGTGTGCGGGTTGGGGAGCAGACGTACAAGGAGTCTGGAAATGCCAAGGAAGGCACGGGAGTCCTCTGGCGTTTTGCGATCTATGATAAAGAAGGAAGTCTCAAGACCTTATTGAAGCCAAAGATGGCCGATTTGGTGGATGTGGAAGACGGGGATACGGTCGTCTGGGCGCTGACCGACAAGAGTGCCTTTCCCAAGAGCCTCACGAGCACCGCAACGGAAGATCCCGCCACACCGCCTTCAGGGGATCCGATGGACGATCCTACGGGGGATCATGGCTCGGAGCAAGGGCAGGGCGAAGTGCCGGGCACCAATCAGTTTTTCGATTTGCAACCGCGTGCGGATGGCGCCAATCGTCAGGAAGTGGCAGCAAAATTCATGGCTCAGCATTATCCATCGGCGGAGAGCGTCATCATCGTGAACTTTCATGCGTTTCCCGATGCGATCAGCGCAGGAAATATCTCCGGCGGACGGATGCCGATCCTCTATACGGACACCGATGAGTTGTTTGAGGTGACCAAAGAGGCGATGAAGAGCGATTCGGCGCTGCGCCAGGTGATCGTCCTCGGCGGGCCGGTCTCCGTGAGCCATGCGGTTTATCAGGAAATTCAGGCGACGGTTGGAAGCAGCGTCGAGGTGAAGCGCATTGGCGGAGCCAACCGCTATGAAGTCAACATCAACACCATCGACCAATATATGCCGGAGGCGACGACATTGGTTGTTGCCAATGGAAGGGACTTTGCGGATCCGCTGACGGCGACTCCGCTGGCGCAGGCCAAGAGTGCGCCGGTTGTTTTGACCGATCAGGCGGTTCCAAAGGAATTGCAGAACTATCTGGCAAAAAAGAAAGCGGAACGGGAAGATCAAGCATCCGAAACGCCTGAGATGATTATCGTGGGCGGTCCCAAGACGATTGCGGATCAACAGGTGAATGAACTGGGACAGATGCTGGGAACGACGCCCACGCGTGAATCGGGAAAAAATCGATATGCGCTTGCGGCTCACGTGGCTCAGGATTATTTCCCGGCGGCTACCGGGGCGGTCATGGCAAGCGGGCGTGTGTTCTCCGATGCGCTGATCGGTGCTCCGCTGGCTCAGAGTCAGAAGTTTCCCATTGTTCTTCAAGATGGGAGCCAGACATTGGAGCCGGATCTGCTGGCGTATCTGAAGGGACTGAAGCCGCCCGTGGCGATTCAAATCATGGGCGGACCAAAGACGATTCCCACGTCGGTCGAGGATTTTCTCAAGTCCTTGAAGATTTCGGCAGTATCGGCGGATCCGTCGGTGGAAACGGAAACGGGTTCCAGCGCGGCGGATCAATGAGCATTTTGGAACACTGAGAGCGGGACTTGCATTGCTTTGTAGGACTATGCTAGAATAGTCGAGCGATTTATTTCAATATTGAAAGCGGAGAGAGGTGAGATCATGAAACAGGGCATTCACCCGGAATACTACGAAAACGCGACGGTGACCTGCGCTTGCGGAAACACGTTTACAACGGGTTCCACAAAGAAGGAACTGCGCGTCGATGTGTGCTCGGCATGCCACCCGTTTTATACGGGCAAACAGAAGTCGGCGGAACGCGGCGGTCGTGTGGAGCGTTTCAAAAAGAAATACAACATGGACTAACCACGAGATGGGAGAGCCGGCGACAGCCGGCTCTTTTTTCGATTGCCATGCCGGAGATCTTTTGGAAGCGAACCTTCGCATGTTGGGGCGGAGGAACGGAGAGAGGGGGCAACGATGGCTTCAGATCAGAATCTCATCACGATTGGGCAATCAGCAGCGTTGCTGCCGGATCGAGAAGGGGTATTGGCGTTGTCCTATGTTCTGGACTGCAGCCCAGGGATGGTGCGGGCGCGGGAGCATCATCGTCTTACATCCCAGCAGATGCATCGGTATTTATCCATTGTGGAAAGACGGCGCAGCGGCATGCCTTTGCAATATGCAATCGGTGAATGGGAATTTTATGGGCATCTCTTCGCCACGGATTCGCGGGCATTGATCCCGCGGCCGGAGACGGAGCTTTTGGTGGAGCGCGTGCTTCAGGAGGAGCTCGGAGGACGTGTCATCGCCGATCTCGGAACCGGCACCGGAGCGATTGCCTTAACGTTGGCGCTGGAGGCACATCCCTCTCCGGCGCGGATTCTTGCGACGGATTTATCGGCAGCAGCGCTTTCGCTGGCAGCGGAGAACGCGGCGCGCCTGAAGGTTGCCCCGCATCTGGTACAATGGGTGCAGGGAGATGGTCCGAGGGCGCTTCCGGAATCCGTGGATGTTCTGGTTTCCAATCCGCCCTATATCGATCCGGCTGACCGGGAGTCGCTGCAAAGGGAACTCCGCTATGAGCCTGAAATGGCGCTGTATACTGGCGAACCGGGCGGCGGCGGGTTAGCGATCTACGCCGATTGGATTCCACAGCTCCCGCTGTTCATGAATGCCGGAGGAAAGGTGATGTTTGAGATCGGTGATCAGCAGGCGAAAGATGTGGGCGGATTGTTGATTCAGCACGGATTTCAGGATGTTTCTGTGGCGCAGGATTATGCAGGAAGAGACCGGATTGTTTCGGCATGCTGGCCGGGAGCGGAGAACGGCGCGGATCATCGGGGGAGGAAACATGTTTGAACGATTGGAAAATGTGGATGCACGTCTGCATGACATGGAGATAAAACTTGCAGATCCGGAGCTGCTCAGCGACATGAATGCCTGGCGCAAGGTGAACCGCGAATATAACGAGCTGAAGCCCGTGGCGCTGGCATATGGCGCTTATCAGCAGGCAGGAAAGCGCGCCGAGGAAGATCGCGCGATGCTGAATGAGACGGATGATCCGGAGATGGAGACCATGCTGCGTGCTGATTTGGAAGATCAGGAGCGTGAGGTGGCGGAACGCGAGGAGGAGCTGAAGCTTCTTCTGGTTCCCAAGGATCCCAATGATTATAAAAATGTGATTGTGGAGATTCGTGGCGGCGCTGGCGGGGATGAGGCCGGGCTTTTTGCCGGCGATTTGTATCGCATGTATCACATGTATGCAGAGCGGGAGGGCTTTCAGACCGAAGATTTGAGCCGCACCGATCAGGGGATCGGAGGAATCAAAGAAGCCACGTTTATGGTGCGCGGCGAGGGCGCGTTTTCCAAACTGAAGTATGAGTCCGGGGTGCACCGTGTGCAGCGCGTTCCGGAGACGGAATCGCAGGGGCGTATCCATACTTCGACGGCGACGGTGGCGGTGCTGCCGGAGGCGGAAGAAGTGGATGTGCATCTGGATATGAATGATGTGCGCGTGGATGTCTACCGGTCGAGCGGCCATGGCGGCCAGTCGGTGAACACGACCGATTCGGCGGTGCGCGTGACGCATATTCCTACGGGAATTGTGGTAGCCATCCAAGATGAGAAGAGCCAGCTTAAGAACAAAGAGAAGGCGCTGGGCGTTTTGCGGGCGCGTCTCTATGATTTGGAACAGGAAAAGCAGCAAAAGGAGTTGTCTTCGGAGCGCCAGTCGCAGATTGGGACGGGAGATCGATCGGAACGGATTCGTACCTATAATTTTCCCCAGGGAAGGATCACGGATCACCGCATCAACCGAACCATCTATCAGTTGCAGGATTTTCTCGATGGAAATATCGGCGAGATGATTGAGGCGCTGCAGACGGAGGATCAGATGAAGAAGTTGGCGCGTCTGGCAGAAAAGGAGACGTTTTGATGCAGGAAGCGGTCGCGGCTTGGCGCGGATCTGATCGAAAAGCATGGCAGAGAAGCGCAGAAGAGGAGAGTGCGCGCCGTGCGGCTCGAGAGTTGGCACGCGAGCGCCGGCATCAACGTCTTCAAATTGAAAAAAAAGAGCCGGTGGTTTTAACCATGGTCGACCATGAACGAGGCATGGGGATCCTGATGCCGATTTTTTCGCTTCCGGCGCCGCATGGCATCGGGACGCTGGGAAGACCGTCCATGGCCTACTTGGATTGGCTGGAGGCGGCAGGAGCTCGCTACTGGCAGATTTTGCCTTTGAATCCGACGGGACTCGGAGACTCACCCTATGCCTCGCCGTCCAGCTGGGCGGGAAATCCGGCGCTGATTGATTTGGACGCGCTGGTGGAAGAAGAACTTCTTGATCCGGAGGAGCTTTCGATTTTGGATGAGGCTTGGACAGCCGCTTCCGCAGAACAGGGTCGGGAAGATCGGATTTATTATTCTGCGCTGGAAGAGCCGCGCCGTGCCTTGTTGAAGAAGGCTTTTGATCGCGCCAGAAAAGCGGGCTGGAGGGCGGATTCTGCTTTTCAGAAAGAAAATGAGCACTGGCTGCGGGATTTTGCGCTCTTCAGTGTGATAAAGGAAACCGAGGGCGGCGTGAGCTGGAGACAGTGGCCGGAGCCACTGAAGCGCCGCGATCCGGAGGCGATCCAGCACTTTGCCGATCAGCATGAAGAGATGCTTCTGGAGGTGTGCTGGGAGCAGGAAATTTTTTATACGCAGTGGAATGCCTTAAAGAATGCAGCCAATGAGAGGGGAATTTTGCTGATCGGCGATATTCCGATCTATGTGGCGGAGGACAGCGCGGATGTCTGGGCGCATACCGAGGCATTTCAGTTGAACGCAGCGTTGGAATCGGAGGCGGTGGCGGGAGTTCCTCCGGATTTTTATAATGAAGAGGGACAGCTTTGGGGAAATCCTCTTTATGATTGGAATGAAATGAAGAAAGATGGATATATGTTCTGGGTAGCCCGCATGGCGCATAGCTTGCGCCTGTACAATGTGATCCGGCTGGATCATTTTATCGGGTTTGCGCGCTACTGGAGAATCCCTGCGGGCGCAGCCACGGCGAAGGAAGGTTCCTATGTTCCGGGGCCAGGGCTGGATTTTTTCCGCACGATGGAGCAAAAGTTAGGGCCTCTGCCCATTTTGGTTGAAGACCTTGGGGTCGTTGAGGAATCCGTACTCCGTTTGCGCCGCCAGACGGGATTTCCGGGGATGTGTCCGATCGAGTTTGCCTTTGGAGGGGAGGATTCGGAATATCTTCCGCATAATCATGTCTCCCGATCCAGCGTCTATACGTCCACTCATGATTCCGATACGCTCCGCGGCTGGTGGGAGGAGGTTGCGACGCCGGACGAGTGGGAGAAGATGATCGATTATTTCGGCCTGGAGGCGGAGGAAGGCATGCTGTGGGGAATTTTACGCGGTCTGGCGGCGTCCGTTGCCGATTTTTGCATCTTTGCGATGCAGGATGTTCTGATGCTGGGAAATGAGGCGCGCCTCAATCGCCCGGGAACGGTCGGAGGAAATTGGAACTGGCGCTTATTAACGATGGATGATGCATACGCAGAGGCACCGCGTCTTCACGCGATGGCCGTACGTTTCGGGAGGATATAATGGATCAGAGCTCATTTTTGAAGGCGCTCAACCAGACAGCGCGACAGATGTTTCGTGTCGATTTTGAAGACGCGGCAGCACACGAGAAGTATGCGGCGCTGGCGACGGCGATCATGAATCGCTTGAATGATGATTGGATTCGCACTTCTGCGCAGAGCAAAACGATGCGTAATGAATATTATTTTTCGGCGGAGTTCCTGGTCGGTCGGGCGCTGGGAAATAATTTGATGAATCTTGGGATTCTGGATGAGGTCAAGGAGCTCTTGGCGGATCTTGGCGTGGATTTCGATCAGCTGGAGGATGAGGAAGAGGATGCCGCCCTGGGGAATGGCGGTCTCGGGCGTCTGGCAGCGTGCTTTATTGAGTCGGCAGCGACGGAAGGCTATCCCGTGCAGGGCTATGGGGTTCGCTATAGTGA
>JAEXBN010000051.1 GCA_023394045.1 Bacillota bacterium
AGCAGGCGGTGAGCACCTTACAGGACAGCGCGAGGCAATCGGTGCGTTTCAACGTATGGGCAAAAACCGGCGAGCCTTTGCGCGTGCAAGTCGCATGCGGCATGGCAAAAGTCATGGTGGAAGGCAAGCGCATTGACGCTGCGCGATCGCAGGCAGTCCATGAGGAAACCATTCGCCGCGCCTTTATGAAATGCGGCGACACGCCCTTTGATGTCGAAGATCTGCGCATTGTGGTGTCGCCGGATGCCTTTATTCCGGTGAGCCATTTGAACGCGATGCGGCGCGAGGCACTGAAGCGCTTAATGGAAAAAATGACGGGGACTTTGCCCCTCTCGGAAGAACACGGTGCCTCAGAGCACATGAACAGGATGACGGCTGCCGCCTTTTCCGATCCGCAAACGGAGGCGGCTCCTGGATTTCGGATTTCGCTCGAAACAGAACAGGCGCCGGATCATTTGCAGCAGGAGGCTCAATTCGCGGACCGTGTGGTTCTGTCGGATCTTCAGCTGGTCAAGGGATGGAAGTCGTTGAACGTTCCTGTGTTTTGGAGGGTGCCACTCTTCCAAGAAAGCAGGCAATGGGAAGAAACCTTGAGGCGGTGGAGGGATGCGCTTCCTTTGCTGGACGGCTTGAGCATCAGCACGCTGAATGAGCTGGGGCACGTTCGGTCTTTGTTGAAGGAGTATCCGGATCTGGAACTGATTTTAGAGTCAGGGCTCAACATCATGAACTCTTTTGCGCTGTCCCGCCTCCAATCGGCACTGGGATCGGTTCCTATTGCTTCGTTTGCGCCTTCGCTGGAGATGACGGCGGAGGAGATCGCTGCGTTGCCTCACCATATCTGGCCATTGGAGATTCTTGGAACGGGCCCGATTCCCGGAATGGTGATGCGGCACTGCCCAGCATCGATGTATAAAGGATGCCATGATGAATCGGAATGCGCGCATTGTCCGTATCAGGGGAATGTGCGCTTAACCAATCGCTTCGGCTCCCGTCTGTTTCACCGACGGGAAGGAATCACCACGTTGTATGCACCGGAGGCGGTGGACTGCCGCGGGGCATATGATTTGATCCGCTGGATGCATCCGGATTGGGTGCGCATCGTCGATACAGGAAACGACATTCGCCCAATTCTTTCGGATTGGAAGAAAGTGCAGTCATTACAGCTGAAACAAGTCTCGCCGGTGATTGCCCCTACGAGGGAGGCCCCTACGAGGGAGCGCTTAGGGCACTATCTCCGGGGCATTGAGTGAACGTGGGTCATGGCTGGCGGAAGGATGAAGGGAAGGGATAGCGATGGAATGGAGCGTCTTACAAACACTGGAATATGATCGGGTTCTCGAGGCAGTGGAATCGCTGGCTTCATCGTTTCCAGGGCGGGAAGCTGTGCGCGCCATGCGTCCTATGTCTCATTTTTCGGAGATTCGGAGAGCGCAGGATGAATGTTCGGATGCGGTTCGTTTGGAACTTTCGCTTGGCGCCCCGCCCCTTTTTGGCATTACGACGATTCGCCCCTCATTAAAGAGGGCGGCGCTGGGCGGCGTCTTATCCATGAAGGAGCTGCTCTCCATTTCGGAAATGCTGCGTGTTTCCGAGGCCTTGATTGCCTATGCCGGAGAAGCTGAGGATGGAATGATTGTCCGGGAAATCCGAGGGTTGTTTGTTCAGCCGGGGCTTCAGCGTGAGATTGCCGATGCGATTCTTTCGGAGGATGAGATGGCGGATGGAGCATCGCGGGCGCTCTATTCGATTCGCCAGAGCATGAGGGCAAAACAGGATCAGATCAAAACACGTCTCAACGACCTTCTTGCGCATCTGGCGCAATCCGGATATCTGAATGAAAACTTGATCACGATGCGGGATGGGCGCTATGTGCTTCCGGTGAAAGCGGGATATCGCAATGCCGTCAAGGGCGTCGTTCATGATGCCAGCGGCTCCGGTCAGACCGTCTTTATTGAGCCAATGGCCATCGTTGAGTTGAACAATGAAATCCGAACGCTGGAGAGCGAGGAAGAGGAAGAAATTCAACGGATTCTTGCGGCGCTATCCATGGAGGTGGCGGAATTTGAAATGGAGCTGGGCGGCGACGAAGAAGCGCTGGTGCATCTTGATTTTACGTTTGCGAAAGCTAAATATGCGCTGAAAATTCATGGATCGCGTCCATGGTTTACAAAAAACCGGGTGATTGATCTGAAAGAAGCGCGTCACCCCTTGCTTTCCGGAACCGTTGTTCCGATTAATTTGCAGCTGGGAGAAGAGTTTTCCACGCTCATCATTACGGGACCGAATACGGGCGGAAAAACCGTGACGTTGAAAACCCTTGGTCTGATTCAGGCCATGGCGCAGTCCGGTCTTCAAATTCCCTGTAAAAGCGGATCGAAGGTGGGCATTTTTGATTCGATTTATGCAGATATTGGCGATCACCAATCGATCGAGCAAAGTTTATCCACGTTTTCGGCATCCATGACGAACATTGTCCGGATTCTCAAGCGTGCAGATGAGGGATCGCTGATCTTATTCGATGAAATTGGATCGGGAACGGATCCAACGGAGGGGGCGGCAATGGCGATGGCCATTTTGAAATCCCTGACTCAATCGGAAATTCGAACCGTTGCGACGACGCATTATGCAGAATTGAAGTTATTTGCCATTCAGGAGCCCCGAGTGCAGAATGCTTCGGTGGAGTTTGATGTGCAGACGCTGTCCCCGACGTACCGCTTGATGATCGGTCTGCCGGGGCGGTCCAATGCTTTTGAAATCTCTCAGCGTTTGGGATTGCCTTCAGAAATTTTGGAAGCTGCGCAGGAATATTTGGATCATGGGAACATTCGTTTTGAGACGGTTTTGGCAGATATTGAGCGGAGCCGCAAGGAGATCGAGACGGAGAGGCATCAGATGCTTCAGGAGCGGTCAGCGTATCGCGAAAAGCTGAAGAGGATGCAAGAACAGTTGAACCGTGCGCAGCAAGCGCATGATAAGAAGATGGAACAGGCGGAACAAGAAGCTCAGGCGATGCTTCGTGAAGCGCGAAAGACAGCACAGGAAATGCTGCGCGAAGCGAAGGATGCGCTTCAGGGTGATCGTCCCGAGTTGGATCGCGCACAAAACCGGATCAATCAGAAATCGAAATCTTTTGCGTCAAGACGGGGAGAGCAGGAACCCCAGACATTACGTGAAGGGCCAAGGGATCTCCAAATTGGTGAAAGCGTGAAGATTCTTTCGCTGAATCAGGCGGGGATTCTGGTGGATGGACCGGACCGGAATGGGGATGTTCAGGTTCAGATGGGCATTCTCAAGGTAAAATCCAATGTGCGGGATTTGGCGCGATTCAAAGATCAGGAGCCCGTTCAGATTCAGACGCAGTCGAGGGGATCGGTTGTCGTTCAGACCAAGGCGCAGGATTATCGCCCGGAGCTTGATTTGCGCGGAAAGCGCTATGAAGAAGCGCTGGATCTGGTGGATAAATATCTGGATGATAGCATTTTGGCGGGGTATCCGGCTGTTCGCATCATTCATGGAAAGGGAACCGGCGCTCTTCGCACCGGTATTCATGAGAAGTTAAAAAAGGATCGGCGTGTGGCGTCGTTTGCATTTGCGGATGCCCGTGAAGGGGGCTCCGGTGCAACGGATGTGATTTTGAAATGAGAGGAGATGCGGATGAATGATCTGAAAAATGTGTATTCGGATTTTTTGGAGGATGCTCGTCATTATATAGGTTCTCTTCCCATTTTAGCGGTTGCGGGAATCGCCTATCTGATGGGGGATTGGATCTTGAGTGCCATCGCTTACCGGCTGCCCGAGGGGCTGAATTTTTTATTCGGCTTTGCCCGTTGGTTTTACCGTGTGGCGACGCTGACTCATTTTGCCACTTTAATGAGCCAGATGTTTTTGCGTGACCGCCTCGTTTGGTCGGATCTGTATCGCTATGATCAAGTCTTTTTTCCGCCGCTGACGCAGGCATTTTTTGTGGTTTATCTTGTGGAGTTGGTTCTCAACCGGTTTATTTTCCCAGGCTTTGGGATGTCGTCTGCCTTTTCCCTCGTGATGATTTGGACGATTTTCACGCAGCCCATCTATGAGATCGTCTATATTGCGCATGAGACGACCGCGAGTTTATTTTCTTCGCTGTTGGATTTTTGGAGAGTCAACATCGTACCGCTGGGGGCTTTTGTGGTGGTGGGATATGTCGTGTATCAGGTCTTATTTCCCATTCATATTTTGTCCATGGCGATGGTTCCCTTTTCCGTTCCCTTTCGGTTGGGGCTTGGAATCCTCTACGCGGTATATCTTTTTATCAAAGCCATTCTCTTTCGCATTCTCTATTTCTCCAATCCCCGCTCACGGGCTTTTCATGCGAATGCCAATCGACGCTGAATGGATGAGATGCGCTGGAACGATGGAATAAAGGAGGAGAGAGGGATGAAACAGAACGATTCATTTGAGTCCGTGTCGTCTGGTCATGTGCCGGAGCATGAAGAATCATGCCAATGTGGACAGCACGATCACCATAGCGCTGCTCATCATGAGCATGAAATCCATGAGATCCATGATGTGGAGAGCTATTTTCGGAGCTTAAACCCAAAAGTCGCTTTTATTGAGCTCAAGGAAAATGCGGAAGCGGCGCCATCGGAGTTGGTCGGCATTCCATTGCCGATTCGTGTGCGTGATTTTTTAGATGGGGTGGAAACCCGTTTTTCGGAAGAAATTCCGGTGCGCGCGCTTCTGAATGGCATGGTGTGGATGCTGGCCATTGATCCGGAGTTTCGCTATATTGCCGATTATCGTCGCTTTATGGAACAGGTGACCAAGGATCCGGTTGGTTTTGCGATGGATCTTGGGATGAACGATTTTAAGCAGGCCTATCAGCTGCGCGTCAACCGCAATAAACAATCTGGGACGATTCTGGATGAAGAGGTTCCGGAGGAAGTGGATGAGAGTGTGGATTCTTCCGTACACGATCTGCTTCAAGGGGCTTTGTTATCGTTTCGTGCGGCTCATCTTCTGGATCCGCATCATGTCTTCGCGGCGACACAATACGCGCGCCTGCTTTGGCAGATCGGACAGGAAGACTATTTCGTCGAAGAAGCAAACCATCTTCTGGAGCACGCTTTATCACATGATGAGCAGAATCCCTACACGAATGCGGCGCTGGGCGATCTGAATGTACAGCTTGGCCAGTTTTTGAAAGCAACATCGTACTATCAGCGCGCGGTGGCCAACACGTCGGATGCGGCGGTGCTGGAAGAGCTTCGAGCAAACATGAATCGTATTGCACCGGATGCGGCGGTTGAAAACGCGATCTATTTTCTGCGCCGGGCGGACTATGCGCACGCCATTGAGGCGCTCATGAAGGCCAAGGCGGAATCTTCCCGCTATGATGTGGATTATTATCTGGGGATCGCTTATCAGAACACGTCCAACTATGAAGCGGCAGCGGCGGCTTTTCGCTCGGCGCTAGAGAGGGGAGGAGATCTCCCGGATATTCATAATGGGCTGGTCTACGCGCTCAACGCACAAGGAAGAATCGAAGAAGCGATTCTCGCGGCATCGACGGGATTGGATGCCCATCCTGATGATCTGCGCCTTCGGTTCAACCGTGCGGTTTTATATGCAGATCAGCAGGAGCCCAAGAAAGCCTTGGAGGATCTTGATGCGATCCTGGAGTATGCGGATCTCTCCGATGAACTTTTCGATCAAGTGATGCGTTTGCGTGAGACGCTAAAGCTGGAAGAAAAACCATGAACAATGCTGGGAAGCCGATCATGTAGGGAAGGAGCAAGCTAGGATGTCACAGGTAACCAAGCGCGCCTTGGAGCAGTCGTTGAAGAATCTGTTGTTGAAAAAACCGCTGACGAAAATTACCATCAATGACATTACCGAAGACTGCGGCATCAATCGCATGACCTTTTATTATCATTTTAAAGATATTTATGATCTTGTGGAATGGTCGTGCTTTGAAGATGCCAAAAGAGCGCTGGATGAAAAAAAGACGTATGACACTTGGCAGCAGGGGTTTTTACAGATCTTTGAAGCGGTGGAGGATAACAAGCCGCTTATTTTGAATGTTTACCGTTGTGTCCACGGAGAACAAGTTGAAAAATATCTGGAACCGCTTGTTGACCGGCTTTTATTGGATGTGATCAACGAAGAAGTCGGGGAAATGAAAGTTCAGGATGAGGATAAACAATTTATCGCTAAAATCTATTCCTATATTTTTATTGGTCTGATGCTGGATTGGATCAAAGAGGATATGCGAGAGGATCCGCGGCAAATCGTGGATCGACTGGCCAAGTTGATCAAAGGCTCTGTGTCGGAAGCGATCGCTCGATTTCAACTTTGATTTAATCATTTTTGCGAATTTGATGGTATTTTTTACATATTTCGGCTCCGTGATAAAACTCTTATCACGGGGCTTTTTTTGTTTATTGTCCGCTGGGTGGGAAAAACTATAATGAAGCTATCGAAGGGAAAAACAATCGGAGGTCTTATTATGTATTATTCTGCTGGAACTTACGAATCCTTTGCTCACCCCGAAAAGCCTAAGGATGTCGACAAAAAATCGGCTTATATTATTGGAACCGGACTTGCCGGATTGACGGCGGCTTTTTACCTTGTTCGTGACGGACAGATGAAGGGCGAGCGTATCCATGTGTTTGAAAAATTGGATCTGGCGGGCGGAAGCTGCGATGGCCGCAAAGACATCACCAAGGGATTTTTCATGCGGGGCGGCCGTGAGATGGACAATCATTTTGAGGTCATGTGGGACACGTTTCGCGATGTTCCATCGATTGAGACGCCCGGCGTCTCTGTTTTGGATGAGTATTATTGGCTGAATAAGCACGACCCGAACTACTCTCTGTGCCGCGCGAGTGTGAACCGCGGTGAGGATGCTCACACGGACAAACAGTTCAAGCTGGACAAGAGCTCCGCCATCGCCCTTTCCAAGCTGTTTCTGACGCCGGAAAAGAATCTGGAGGACAAAAAGATCTCTGATGTGATGCCTGAGTCTTTCTGGAACACCAACTTCTGGCTGTATTGGCAGACGATGTTCGCTTTCCAGTGTTGGTCAAGCGCCTTGGAGATGAAGCGGTATCTGTGCCGTTATGTCCATCACATCGACGGTCTGCCCGATTTCAGTGCCCTGCGATTCACGAAATACAATCAGTATGAGAGCATGATCCTTCCGTTGGTGAATTACCTGGAATCTCATGGCGTGCGCATCGAGTATGGAATGGATGTCAAGAACGTTATCATCGAAACCGTGGGTGGAAAGAGGACAGCTCGGAAGATCGTCTACGTGAAGGAGAACAAGGAGCAGACCATTGATCTGATGGAGGATGATTTGGTGTTCATCACCAACGGATGTTGCACCGACACCTCCTGCTATGGCGATCAGACCCATGCGCCGGATTTATCCGTTGTGAAGAACGGTTATGGCGAGTCGTGGGATATGTGGAAAGCCATTGCCGCACAGGCAGAGCATGGCGAGTACGGCAATCCGGATAAATTCTGTTCCGATGTGGATGCCACCAACTGGATGAGCGCCACCGTGGCGACATCCAACGAGGAGATCATCCAGCATATTATGAAGATATGCAAGCGAGATCCCCGATCCGGCAAGGTGACGACAGGCGGAATCGTTACAGTCAAGGACAGCACCGATCATTGGTACCTTTCCTGGACCATTAACCGCCAGCCCCAGTTCAAGTCTCAGGACAAGAACATCGTGCTTATATGGCTGTATTCTCTGAACACCAACAAGAGAGGCAACTATGTGAAGAGAGCCATGCGAGACTGCACCGGTGAGGAGGTCTGCCGTGAGTGGCTGTACCACATTGGCATACCGACGGAAAAGATTGATGCGCTGGCTCACGAGGCCTGCAACACGACGACCTGTTTTATGCCGTATATCAACGCTTTTTTCCAGCCTCGTAAGGAGTCAGACCGTCCGAAGGTCGTTCCTGATGGTGCGGTGAACTTTGCATTCATCGGTCAGTTTGCTGAAACACCGCGTGATACCATCTTTACGACAGAGTATTCTATGCGTACTGGCATGGAGTCGGTCTACACGCTGCTGGACATCGACCGCGGCGTCCCGGAGGTGTGGGGAAGCAAGTACGATGTTCGGGAACTGCTTCGCGCCTGCTACTACGCCATCGACAAGAAACCGATCAGCGAGGCGCCTCTTTCCTTCAAGGAGAAGGAAATCTTGAAGTTGGTTCTGAAAAATGTTAAGGGAACCGATATTGAAATTCTGTTGAAAGAAAGCGGACTCATCGAATAAATAGTCCAAATGATATTTGCGAGAATCGGGAGCCAATAAGAATTGACCGCCCCAGCTGAACCCAGAAGTTCAACTGGAGCGGTCAATTCAACTCGATATAGCTCCTCTTTCGAGCCTCTTGTTGCCATAAATTCATTGTAGATGCTGCATCCATGTTAAATGACGCTACCATTTTTTACGGTAATGAACGCCTAAGAAGAAAAGCACACTTCCGATCAGCAAGAGAGTCAGCCAAAATAGTAACCGAGGCAGTGCCAGCGGAGTCATATACGAAAGCCTTGCAAAAGATTTCGCGATGACCTCAAAAACGTCCATAAAAACTAATGTCCACGAGCAAAACAAGATCTCGGCAAGCCCGATGCGAAACAGAAGAAAGGAACGATTCTTTTTCGTATAGGGATGTTTGATTTCTTGGTAGATTTTCTCCCATTTTTCAAGCTGTTCGAGCGTAATCATTAGCGCATCCTCACTTGTCCCGACTTATCCATAAGAACCGTACCGCCTGGATCAGTAAAAACAAATCGATATAGAGCCCGGTCGTCAACCACATGAGATTTTCCAGTGATGGTTGAAGTCGCTATTCTTTTCTTATTTCCTGACCAGATTTTCATCGTACCGGCTTTTCCTAATATGGGATTAGCCACAGTGCTCACGGCGAGAAAACCCCAAGAATAGGCATCTCCAACATAAGGAATTTTTCCTAAGATTGATCCTATCACATCATAGAACAAAGTCTCGGCACTCGCTTGTTGCTGTGTAATCGTATAGCTTCCGCTATAAGTGAGCGGAGTTGTTTCATAATGATAGGTAAACGGATTGTTCCTCAGTGGCACCGCACTGGCTTCCACGTTAGGAGCTTTTAAGGCGGTAGAAGCTGTTAATAAGCAGATGATCAAAAGCCATACGACAATTTTTTGATGTTGTTTTTTCATTTTTTCCTCCTCCAATTGCAATAATAACTTGGACACTTTCTAAGCCGCCCATAGTTGCTCAAGTTCTTGTTGTATACACTCCCTCGACGTCTTATAATTGAGCGATTTTCTTGGGAGTTCGTTACACCAATTCATC
>JAEXBN010000053.1 GCA_023394045.1 Bacillota bacterium
TTCCACCTCTTGCCGTGTTCGCCCAAATAAAAGAGCCGATCCCCATCCCTTTTTTGTGATTTCTTCCGGTTTCTTTCCCAATTCGCGAGCTAAAATCGCGATCAATCCGGGAGTACAAAATCCTCCTTGACATCGTCCTGCCGTTGCACGCACCCTTCGCTTGATCCCATCCAAGGTGGTTGCTCCCGGAGAGCGGCGAATCGCCTCAAGAATTTCTCCTTCGGTGACGCTCTCGCAGCGGCAAATGATCTGCCCATATGCGGGATCCCGAGCCACCAGCGCCTGTTTTTCTTCAATCGACATCGACCAGGTGGAAAGAATCCGTTTCCGTTCTGCAACAAATTCCTTGTTTTCCTGCAAATGGAGCCGCTCACTCACCAGCCCCGCCATATAGCGCCCAATCGCCGGAGCCGAGGTCAATCCAGGAGACTCAATCCCCACGCAATCGAAAAAGCCCGGTTTCACCTCCCGAAGGATGAAATCATCCCCCGCCTCATGCGCCCTCAATCCGGAAAAAGAAGTGATCACCTGATCGAGGGGAATATGCTGAATCATCGCGGAGGCTTGTTGCTTCACCATTTCCAGCCCCTGAGCGGTTGTCTCTGTTCCCTCTTTCGACGAAATAAAATCGGATGTCGGACCCAAAAGCGTATTCCGTGCAATCGTCGGTGTCACGAGCACCCCTTTGCCGCGCTTCGATGGGAGATCAAAAACCACATGCCGCACCAGTCCGTCTGCATGGCGATCCAACAACAGATATTCACCGCGTCGCGGCTTCAATTCCACGCGTTCCTCCGACACCATGCCATGAATCTGATCCGAATAGACTCCTGCAGCATTCACGACCGCCCGTGTACGAAACCTCTGTGTTTCCGTACAAACGGTCCAGCATCCATCGGCTTCCAGTCTCACATCCGTCACGGGCTGATCGAACTGAAAAGATACGCCATTTGCGGCAGCCTGCTCCGCAAAGGCGCTGTTCATCTGAAATGGATCCACAATCCCGGCGTTCGGACAAAACAACGCGCACACCACATCCTCGGCAACGTTCGGCTCCATTTCCCGCAGCGCTTCGCGTTCAACGATTTGAAGTCCTTCCACACCGTTTTTCTTGCCGCGTTGCATCAACTCGTCCAAATGAACTCGATCCGCTTCATCATGACAAAGAACCAAGCTTCCGATCTGTTGGTAATCAAAATCAAGCGTTTTGGCGATATGCGGCATCATGCGAATGCCTTCCATGTTCATGCGCGCCTTCATCGTTCCCGGAACCGCATCATATCCGCCATGCGCAATGCCTGAATTGGCCTTGGATGTTCCCTCACAGAGATCTGATTTTGCTTCCAGCACCAAAAATCGTCCCTGAAAGGCTGCCAGATGATACGCGATGGAGCATCCGATCACCCCCGCACCGATCATGATTCCATCATAGAGAAGGTTTCCGTTCTGCAGTCGGCTTGCTTTCTTTGTCCCTTGTTTCTCTGTCGTCATCCTGCTTGCTTACTCCGTGACCTGTTTTGCCCATGAAAAAGAGCGATCCACCGCATATTGCCAGTTCCGATCCAGCTGATCGCGCCGCTCTTCTGTGATCTGCGGCGTAAAGATCTGATCTGCCTTCCAGCTGTTTCGAATCTCATCCAGACTGTCCCAAAATCCCACGGCCAATCCAGCAAGATATGCCGCGCCCAGCGCCGTCGTTTCCAGCACCCGAGGGCGCAATACTTCCGTCTGAATCATGTCCGCTTGAAACTGCATCAGAAAATGATTGGCGGAAGCGCCGCCATCCACCTTGAGCTTTTTCAGCGGAGCGCCCAAATCTCGACACATCGCCTGAAGCACATCATTGGTCATAAATGCCTGCGATTCCAGCGTCGCACGGACAATATGATATTTATTGGTGCCTCGCGTAATGCCCACAATCACGCCGCGTGCAAAGGGATCCCAATAGGGCGCCCCAAGACCGGTAAAGGCCGGAACCACATACACGCCTTCCGTCGATTCCACTTTATTGGCCATATACTCCGTATCTTCCGCGGTATCCACGATGCGCAGCTGATCGCGCAGCCACTGCACCGAAGACCCTGCCACAAAGATTGAGCCTTCCAGCGCATAAGTGACGTTTCCTTCTTCCAAACCCCAAGCAATCGTAGTGAGCAAACCGTTGTTCGAGTGCACCGGCCGATCTCCTGTATTCATCAAGAGAAAAGCTCCGGTTCCATACGTGTTCTTCGCTTCCCCTGCCTCAAAACAGGCTTGCCCAAACAGCGCGGCTTGCTGATCTCCTGCCACTCCGGCAATCGGAATATTCCAATCCGATACCGTAGCCGTACCAAAGATCCCGGACGAGGGGCGAACCTCCGGCAGCATCTGCTCCGGAATTTGCAGCAGTTTCAAAATCTCCGCATCCCACTGAAGCGTGTGAATATTAAACATCATCGTTCGTGAGGCGTTCGATACATCCGTCGCATGCACGGTTCCGCGCGTCAGCTTCCAGATCAGCCAGCTGTCCACCGTTCCGAAGCACAGTTCTCCCCGTTCCGCGCGTTCTCTGGCGCCTTCAACATGCTCAAGAATCCAGCACACCTTTGTCGCCGAAAAATACGGATCGACGATGAGCCCCGTTTTTTCTTCCAGCATCTGCCCATAGCCATCATCCACCAGCTGCTTCGCCAGATCCGCCGTCCGCCGGCACTGCCACACGATGGCGTGGTAAACGGGCTCACCGGTCTTCCGATCCCAGACAATCGTCGTCTCCCGCTGGTTCGTGATTCCGATCGCCGCAATGTCTTCCGGCTCCGCTCCTGCCTTGGCCATCGCCTCCATGGCCACGCCCAGCATCGTCGACCAGATCTCTCCCGCATCATGCTCAACCCATCCCGGTTTAGGGAAGATTTGTGTAAATTCCTTCTGCGCCACCGAGCGAATCACGCCCTCTCGGTCAAACAAAATACACCGATTGCTGGTGGTTCCGGCATCCAGCGCCATCATATACTTTTTGCTCATGTTCCTCTCCATCATGCGTTGCTCCCGACTTGCTGCATCCATTCTACACGCCTCCCTTCCTGAAATACAAAAATCTTGCAGCATTGCCGAAGCGAAACGCTGCAAGATGTTCAAAAACCTAATAAAATCGCAATCGTTGAGAGGCTCGCGGCAATGGGATCCAGTGAGCACAAGAACGGCAGCGTTTGAAAGCAAGACCTTCAGCGTCCAGGGCATATCCCCGACACGGCGTTCCGGGGCGCTCGCCTCTTCCTTACATGATGAGCTGCTGTCCCTTATACACAACCCCCGTCGTGGCATCGACGGTGACTTCCTGTCCTTCTTCCAAGATCCGCGTCGCGTTCACCGCCGCAATAATCGTCGGAACGCCGAAATGCGGACCGACGATGGCCGCATGGGACGCATGACCCTTCTCTTCGGAAATCAATGCTCCTGCGTGCTCAATATAAGGGATCATTTCCGCATCCGTAAATTTGGCCACTAAAACGCAGCCATCTTCGAATTTTTCCTTGATATCACGCGCCGTGCTGCCCACAACCACTTTACCGATGACCAAGCCGGAGCCGGGGCTCAATCCTTTCCCGGAAACAGCGATATCCCCGATGGTGTGCACTTTAATGAAGTTGGTCGACGCGCCGCGCCCCACAGGGATGCCGGCGGTCAGCACGATCTGATCCCCCGCCTGGCAAATACCGGTGGAAATCGCCGCCAGAATGGAACGGTCGATGAGCTCATCCGTTGCGCGCGCCACCTCGGCCATCACCGGAATCACGCCCCAGACGATGGACAGCTGGTGGTAAACCTTGGGATCCGGCGTCACCGCAATAATCGGGGTGAGCGGACGATAGCGAGAAATCTGGCGTCCGGTAAATCCGCTGGCGGTGGAAGCCACAATCGCGGAAACAAAAACCTGCTGAGCGACAGTACAGGTGGAGCGAGAAATCGCACTGGAAACATCGCTGCTGACCCAACTGGTCCGATCTTCGATACTATGGATGAAGTCCGGCGACTTTTCGATGGTTTCCGCGATCGTACGCATCTGGCGAACCGCCTCCACCGGATATTTTCCCGCGGCGGTCTCCCCCGAGAGCATGATTGCATCCGAGCCGTCCAGAATGGCGTTCGCCACATCATTCACCTCGGCACGCGTCGGACGCGGATTGCGCTGCATGGAATCCAGCATCTGCGTTGCGGTGATGACGGGCTTCGCCGCCATGTTGGCTTTACGGATAATCCGTTTCTGTACCAGCGGAACGCGCTCCGTCGGAATCTCCACCCCCAAATCGCCGCGAGCCACCATCAAACCATCCACCACTTCAAGAATTTCGTCCAGATGATTCACGCCCTGCTCGGATTCGATTTTCGCAAAGATCTGGACATCCCCTCCGCCGTGTTCCTCACAGAGCTTACGGATTTCCATGATATCGTCCGCTGAACGGATAAACGAAGCAAAGATCAAATCAATGCCTTGAGAAAGGCCAAAGAGAATATCATTGCGATCCTGCTCGGTCAGCGCGGGAAGCTTGATGTCCGTCGATGGTACATTCACGCCTTTACGATCAGAAATGGTCCCGAAATTCAATGCTTCACAGAGAATATCCGTGCGGTCCTTCACCGCGATGACCTTCAATTCCACCAGCCCATCATCGACCAGAATGCGTTTGCCCGGCTCCACGTCTTCCGGTAGCCCAGCATAAGAAACGTGGACGATGTCCTTCGTTCCTTCGACGTCACGCGTCGTGAGTGTGATGCGATCGCCGATGGTCAAATCGACTTTCTGATGATCTTTGAAAGTTCCCAGCCGAATTTCCGGCCCCTTGGTATCGAGAGCAATGGCTAAAGGCACATGAAGCGCCTCGCGCACCCGTTTAATCGTAGCAATCTTCGCTCCATGCTCCTCATGGGTTCCATGCGAAAAGTTCAGGCGGGCGACATCCATTCCTTCGCTCACCAGCTGTTTCAAAATGTCAAACTCTTCCGATGAAGGACCAATCGTGCAGACGATTTTCGTTTTTTTCATGAGCTCTCCTTCGTACAGCCGTACAGCCACTTCTCATCACCGTTTCTCAATGCGAAAGCACCTTCGCCATCTCATAGAGTTCTTCATTAAATTGATGCGGCACCGCAATGGCTTCCAAAATGGGCATCGTAAAGATCTCCATTCCATGCACGCCAATGGCCACCGAACTGGATCCTTCCAAAAGCGATTCCACCGCCTTGTAACCCATCATACAGCCCAGTTTCGCATCCGTAAAGCTGGGGCTTCCGCCGCGCTGCACGTGTCCCAGAATGGTCAGCTTCGTCTCCACGCCCGTCACTTTCTCAATCTGTTCGCGCATGGAATACGGCTCGCCAATGCCCTCTGCCACAACGATGATATGATGCCTTTTCCCACGCTTGCGCCCGCGCTCAATCCGATCGATGATTTCCTGAATATCATAGGTGTGCTCCGGAACGACGATGCTCTCCGCACCACCGGCCAGCCCCGCATAAAGGGCAATATCGCCGCAATGACGTCCCATGACTTCAATGATATTGGCGCGCCCATGCGAATTCGACGTGTCACGCAATTTTCCAATGGATTCAATGACCGTTTCTACTGCGGTATGAAAGCCGATGGTATAGTCTGTATATCCTAGGTCATTATCGATCGTCCCCGGAATTCCCACGGTACGAATGCCCAAATTGTGAAGCGCCGCCGCTCCCTGGAAAGATCCGTCGCCGCCGATCACCACCAAGCCTTCAATGCCAAACTGGCGCAGAATCTTGACCGCCTTCTTCTGTCCCTCCGGCGTCACGAATTCTTCGCTGCGAGCCGACCCCAAAATCGTCCCGCCTTTCTGAATGATATCCGCGACACTGGACACATTCATTTCATAGATATCTCCGGCCATCAGACCGTCATATCCAAAACGGATGCCCTTGACGCGCACGCCTTTATCGAAACAAGTGCGTGCAATGGCCCGAATGGCCGCATTCATGCCCGGCGCATCGCCACCAGATGTCAAAATGCCGATCGTCTTCATCTTTCCTCCTTCGGGAGCTCCTGGAGCACCACATTCTCATGTCCAAACAATTGACTCAGTTTTTCGAGAAGCGCCGCACCGCCATCACAAAACATCGATTCATGCAGCGCAATGGATCTCTTCTGATCCTGCAAATAAATCATCACGGGGATCCTGCCGGGGAATTGCCTCAGCAACGCCTGCAGCTGCTGATAGCGGCTTCGATCATCCGCACGCATCCGAAGATACAGCCGCTGATCGGACAACTCCTCCAACGAAAGCACTCGTTCCGCCAGAAGGCTCACCTCTTCCTCATCGCTGACTTGAAGCCTCCCCTCAATCAACAGCGGGCGATCGATCGAAATTTTACTTCGATTGGTTTCAAAGACGCGCGGAAACAGGACGCAATGGAGCGAGCCCATCTCGTCTTCGACCTCCAAAAAGCACATGGACTCCTTCTTTTTGGTCAGCATGTCGCGCCGCCCAGTCACCATCCCGCCATAAGCGACCAGCTTCCCGTCCAGTGAAGCCATATCCTCCAGATCCAGCAGCATCGCGCTCCGGAACGTGATATAAGGCGCAAAACGCGCTTCATAAGGCTCAAAGGGATAGCCGGAAAGATAGATGCCCAGAGCCTCCTTTTCATACGCCAGTTTCTGTCGCAACGTATAGGGCGGCTGACGCGCTGCCGTCCATTCCCCAGGCTGCTCATGCACCGAAAGCACATCAAACAAAGACGTCTGGCCTGCAAGATTCTGCCGCTTGGCGGTTTGAACTCCGGAAAGCAAGCCATCCAGATCCGCAATCAGCTGAGATCGCTCCACGCCAAACGAATCCATCGCGCCGGCATGGATCAAACTCTCCAGCGCCTTATGGTTTAGCGCACCAGACTCCTGATCCGCAACCCGACGAAGATATTCTTCCAGCCCTGAAAAAGATCCCCCCTGTTCCCGCGCAGCAACCGTCGCCCGAACGATGCCCGCACCGACATGCTTAATACCCAAAAGTCCGAAGCGCAGTGCACCTTGCTCCACCGTGAACCTTCCCTCGCTATGATTCACATCCGGAGGCAGCAGCTGCACCTGGAGACGCGCTGCTTCGCGGATATACAGCCGCAATTTCCGAAAATCCCCCATGACGCTGCTCAAAAGCGCAGCGAAATATTCGCAAGGCGCATCCTTTTTCAGATATCCCGTCTGCACCGCCAGATAACTGTACGCCACAGAATGGGACTTGTTGAACGCATAGCGGGCAAAGGCAATCATTTGATCAAAGATTTCGTTCGCAACGCCTTCCGGAATGCCTCCCGCCACACATCCGCGGATGGCCGGATGCCCCTCCGACGCTTTGCGCCCATGCACAAAATACTCCCTGTTTTCCTCCATCACCGCCATTTTCTTCTTCGACATCGCGCGGCGCAAATTATCTGCCCCACCAAGGGTATATCCAGCGAGCTGCTGAACGATCTGCATCACCTGCTCCTGATAGACAATGACCCCATAAGTCGTTTTCAGAATCGGCTCCAGCGCCGGATGGAGATAGTGCACTTTTTCCGGGTGGTGACGCGCTTCAATATAGGTCGGAATCTGATCCATCGGCCCCGGGCGAAACAACGCATTGGCCGCGACCAAATCTTCAAACCGCTCCGGGGCAAGCTGTGCCAAAAAGCGGCGCATCCCAGGCGACTCAAATTGAAATAGGCCAATCGTCTCTGCGCGCCGAAACTGCTCCATCACATCCGGACGATCGGGATCAATGTTGGAAAGATCCGGCCGCACACCAGTCCGCTGCTCAATCAAATCCAGCGCCTCCTCAATCACCGTCAGGTTGCGCAGCGCCAGAAAGTCCATCTTAAGCAATCCCAGCTCTTCCAGCTCGGTCATGTTGAACTGCGTCATCACCTGCCCACTATTGTACGCCAGCGGAACAAGATTTTCGACCGGTTCTCCCGCAATGAGAACTCCTGCCGCATGAACGGAAAGATGGCGCGGCATCCCCTCGATCTCCCGCGCCATATCAATCATGCGACGGTTGGTTTCATTCTCTTCATAAAGTGCGCGAAATTCCGGACTCTCTTCCAGTGCCTTAGAAATCGTAATCTTCAACTCATTGGGAACGCTCTTCGCCACCCGATCCACCACACGCAAGGGAACATCCATGACCCGCCCGACATCCCGGATCGCATTTTTAGCTGCGAGGGTGCCAAATGTGACGATCTGCGCCACCTTCTCTTCCCCGTAGCGCCTCTTCACATAATCGATCACTTCATCACGATGCGCATCATCGAAATCAATATCAATATCCGGCATGGATACCCGCTCCGGGTTAAGAAAGCGCTCAAAGAGAAGGTCGTATTTCAGCGGATCGATGCCTGTAATGCCGAGCGCATACGCCACGATGGAGCCAGCGGCCGAACCGCGCCCCGGACCGACACCAATGCCGGAATTCCGGGCATAATGCACAAAATCCGAAACAATCAAAAAATAGTCGACAAAGCCCATTTGCGTGATGGTCTCAAGCTCCACGGCGGCGCGAGCCGCCGCCGCCGAATCATCACCATAATGCCGGGCGATCCCCTCTGAAACCAGGCGCCGCAGATACTCTTCATTCGTCTCATCGGTCGGAACCTGAAAATGCGGAAGATGCAGCTGATGAAAAGGGATCTCCACATGACAGCGGGCGGCAATGCGCTCGGTATTCGCAAGGGCTTCCGCGTCATCGGGAAACAGCTCCTGCATCTCCTCCGGCGTCTTCAAATCAAAGGACGCATTCGGAAAGCGCATCCGTTTTTCCTGATTGAGGCGCGCCCCCGTTTGAATACACAATAAAACATCATGTGCTGCCGCATCGGATGAGGAAATGTAGTGGCAATCATTCGTCGCCACCAAAGGAATGCCCGTCTCTCGGCTCACGCGGCGAAAGGTTTGCGCCACCACAAGTTCCTCCCGGAGCCCGTGGTTTTGAATTTCCAGATAAAAGTGATCGGGGCCAAACAACTCCTGATACCGCAGCGCCGTATCGCGGCAGACTTCATACGGACTATCCAGCGCCCGCTGTGCGCACTCACCCGCAACGCAAGCCGAAAGCGCGATCACCCCCTCATGGTGCTCCCGAAGAAGATCAAAATCAACGCGCGGCTTATAATAAAATCCATCAATCCAGCCATGCGAGACGATTTTCATCAGATGATGAAACCCCGTTTCGTTCTCCGCCAAGAGAAGAAGATGGTAGCGCGTGCGATCCGAACGATCAAACCGATCCGAAGCCACATAAACCTCGCATCCCAAAATCGGTTTGATTCCTGCCGCCATGGCCGCTTTATAAAAGGCGATGGCTCCAAACAAATTTCCATGATCGGTCATCGCCACCGCATCCATGCCTTTGGCGCGGACCGCCTCCATCAGTCGGTCGATCCGGCAAAAACCATCCAGCAAGCTATATTGTGTATGCAAATGGAGATGTGTAAAGGCCATCACTCCTCCTTACAGCGCTGGATCCCCCGGCACAAGTTCCGGTAAAATCTCCGCAATGTTGCCATGAATCACCAAATCGGCCTCTCCGTCTGCCGGAGTCGGATCGCGATTGATCAAAATCAACCGATGGCCTCGATAATCGCTCAGAAGCCCCGCCGCTGGATAAACGACCAAAGAAGTCCCCCCAACAATCACCGTATCCGCCTGGTCCATCGCTTGCATGGCCTTCCGAAAGACCTGCTCGTTCAGCCCTTCTCCGTACAGCACGACATCCGGACGCATCAGCTTTCCGCAAACCGGACAGACCATCCGCCCTTCACCCTTCAGAAATTCTTCTGCCGACATCCGATAGCCGCACGTCGGACAATAAATGTCGGACATATTGCCATGCACTTCCAGCACATTCCGGCTGCCAGCGCGCTGATGAAGACCATCAATGTTCTGTGTGATGACCGCCGCCAGATGCCCCTGCTCTTCCAGCTTCGCCAATGCAAGGTGTGCTCCGCTCGGCTTCACCTGATAGCTGCGAATACAGGCTCTGGTAAACTCCGCAAATCCATCCGGATCTTCAACGGAAAACTCATGGCTGAAATAGTATTCCGGCGCGTGCGCCATGCCCTTCATCGTATGATACAGTCCATTTTCTGAACGAAAATCCGGAATTCCGGAGGCCGTTGAGACCCCCGCCCCGCCAAAAAACACTAGGTGATCGGACTCCTGAACCCACTGTTTGGCCTGTTCCAGCGCCTCCGCATCAGACTGCATCCGTTTCATTGCCGCCTCTTTCCCGTTTCATTTCACTGCCTTAGAGCGTGTTGCGCGCCCGTCAGATTCCAGCTGGCTGCCGTCGGATGAGGTAAACACCACCCGACCCTTTTTCCCATCCTGAATCCAAATCCGAACCTCACAGGCTTTTCCTTCGTAGATGCGCAGCATTTCATCCATGGAGTCGCTCTTGGGCTGCATCTCCAAGAAATCGCGAAACGGAATCCAACGGAGCCCGCCCTCCCTGCTGGGCACCACCTCCCCGGAAAACGAGGTACAGGTATAAAGAAAGCCAACCTGCCGCAAACCGCTTTCTTCATGAATCCAATGCACAAACCCCACAAGAGTGAGATCAATCAGATGCAAGCCCGTTTCTTCCCAGGCTTCCCGCCGCATCGCTTCATCGAAACTTTCGCTAGGCTCCACTTTTCCGCCCGGAAAAGTCAATCCTTCCCACCCTTCTTTCTTCACTTTGTCCAGAACGAGGACGCATCCGTCTTTTCGGCGAATCATCACCATGTTGAGCAACTGAACGTCTTCTTTCAGCTGAACCATCCGCCCCTCCGTTTCCGGTTTCCTTGTCTCAGTTCTTGTATCCGGGTTTGCCCAAAAGCTTAAACATATTGGCCTTATAAAATTCAACCCCTGGCTGATCAAATGGATTGACCTCGATGCCATATCCCGTGATTCCGATGGTGACTTCAAAGAAATAAATCAAGCTGCCGAGATCATAGGCCGACAGATCCGAGAGATGCAGCAATACGTTCGGCACGCCGCCGTCGACATGCGCTGCCATCGTCCCCTTCATCGCCTGCTCATTCACATAGTGGACTTGTTTTCCTTCCAGATAATTCAGCCCGTCCAGATTGAGGGCATCACCAGGCACTGTAAGATCCACGTCTTCATGATCGATCCAGAGCACCAGCTCAAAATGGTTATGCGGTCCTTGCTGAATCCACTGACCAATCGAATGCAGATCTGTCGTATTCCCGACAGCAGCCGGGAACAGAGCCAGCTCATTCTTCCCTTCCGATTCGCCCACCAGCTGTTTCCACCACTCCTGCATATAATGCAGCTTCGGCTCATAAGCCACAAAAATTTCAATCGTTTTTTTCTTTTCAATCATCGCCAGGCGCGTGGCGGCATATTGCATGGACGGATTTTGTTCAAAGTCGCGTTTCAACGCCACTTCGCGCATCTCCTGCGCGCCCTGCATCAACGCTTCAATATCGATTCCCGCTGCCGCAATCGGTAAAAGCCCCACCGCGGTGAGCACCGTAAAGCGTCCGCCCACATCGTCCGGTACCACAAATTCCTCATAGCCTTCATCATCAGCCAGCTTTTTCAACGCGCCGCGCTTCCGATCCGTCGTCGCAAAAATCCACTTTCGCGCTTCTTCCACGCCTTCCTGCTTCTCCAGCAAGGCGCGGAAATAACGAAATGCAATGGCTGGCTCCGTCGTCGTGCCAGATTTTGAAATCACATTAATAGCAAATTTTTTCCCTTGCAGATGGTCTAACAGTTCCGCCGTCTCTTTGGCGCTGATGTGATTCCCAGCGAAAAACACTTCGGTCCCTTTTCGGTCATAGGTCGGACTGAGCGCCTCAATCACCGCGCGCGCACCAAGGTACGACCCGCCAATGCCAATGACGACGAGAGCATCCCGTTCGGCACGGATCCGCTCAGCCGCCTTCTGAATGCGCACGAACTCTTCTTTGTCGTAATCGACCGGAAGATCCACCCATCCGAGAAAATCATTCCCGGCTCCTTCCCGATTCATCAGAACATCAAAGGCCTTCAGTGTTTTTTCCCTCTGTGCATTAAGCTCGTTCTCTGTGATTGCCTGGGTCAAATCAAGTTTCATGACATTTTCCTCCTGTTTTCAATATAAACCAATGCGACATCATCTTTTAGCGACTGAACGGTATATTGCCGCAGATCGTCGATAATATAAGGCAACGCGCTGCCCTTGGTCGTTCGCAGCAGCCGTTTCAAGTTCTCCTCGCCATATTCTTCGCCAGCAGCATTTTGTGTCTCCACCGCTCCATCCGTAAAAAAGAGATAGCGCTCCCCTTCGCGGAGATCCCGCGTGTACTGCTTATACGTATAGGCATCCTGGCGAGCCGTCATCAGACGGCCGGATGCGGCAAGCTCCTCCACTGTCCCATTGAGCTCCACCAGCGGGAGACAATTATGTCCCGCGTTGGCATAAGCCAGCGTATGCTCCACCGTATCAAACAGCGCATAAAACAGGGAAAAATACTGGCTATCATCCATCCGAATTTCCCGAAAATGCTGTCTCAGCACCCCCAGCACGGTCGCCGGCTCCCGAATTTTATCCACCTCAAGAATGTTGCGCATCGTCTGTCGAATAAACATCGTCAGAATTGATGCCGAAACTCCATGCCCGACGACATCGGAAATATAAAATCCAAGCCGTCCCTGCCCAAGCGGAACAAAATCGAAGAAATCCCCCGAGAGTTCTTCGGTCGGCTGGTAGGTGAAATCAAAGATCAGCGGCCCATATCCGGTCAGGCGGGGCAGCATCTTCGTCTGAATCGACTGCGCCAGCGCCAATTCCTCATGCATCTTCTGGTTATTTCGCAAAAGCTGCAGGGTAATATTGTTCGATATCGTGGTATCGCGAAAGACTTGAATCACGGCAGAAACTTCGCCATCTTCAAAAATCGGTGAACTTTTCAACGCGAAGACATGCCCCGCCACGCAGAGCTCCGTCGTGGTTACGGTTTTGTCCGTAAAGGCATCCGCAACCGTTGCAATCGGAAAGACTTCCTCGCCATCCGCCTCCACCTGATTGAATCGTTTTAATGCATCATTGGCAAATCGCACCTTCCTCTGGCTGTCCACCACGCGCACATAATCGTCCATCGCATTGAAGAGACTCAACTCAGCGGAAGAATCCGACAAATGTTTCAGCAATATGGAATCGTTGAGTGTCATGCTCACCTCCAACGTTCATCTTAACATACTGCTTATTCAGACGTTTGAAAACGGTGTGGATTCAAACCGAGAAATTGGTAAAATGTCGTTTCCTCCCCGCCATTAAACAGCTTTCTCCGACGCGAGGCCGTCCGTCCCGCCATTTTTTCAAACGCTGGAAAAGACGTGATCACATAGACCGACCAGGTTCGAAGGCTTAAGAACTGTTGCGCAAAATCATCCATGAGCGATTCGATCCCCTCTTCTGGCGACAGCCGTTTTCCGTACGGCGGATTCGTAATGAGGACGCCAAAATTTTCCGGAAATCGCACCTTGCGCATATCCGTCGTGACGAACCGGATCAGATCGCCAACACCGGCTTCTTCTGCATTCTGCCGCGCCATGCGAATCACCGACGGATCCACATCAAACCCCGTCATCTCACAATCCGCATCCAATTTGATCCCCGCCATTGCCTCACGGCGCAAAGCCCGAAACTGCTCATCACTCATCTAGGGCCAGGACTGAAACAAAAAAGAACGGTCAATTCCCGGCGGAATGTGCCTCGCCCGACGCGCGGCTTCAATCAATAGGGTCCCCGATCCGCAAAATACATCAGCCAGCGGGCGCGACGCATTCCACACGCTTAAATCCACCAGCGCCGCAGCCAGAGTCTCTTTAATTGGCGCTTCTCCTTTATTGACGCGATACCCCCTCTTAAATAAACCCTCTCCCGTCGTATCCAGACAAATCACGCATTGATCTTTATGGATCCGCACATCCACAGGAAATAAGGCGCCGGATTCAGAAAAACGGCTCTCATGATATTTCTTCTGTAATCGAGTCACGATGGCCTTCTTAACAATTTTCTGCACGTCCGACGGCGAAGCCAAACGGGAACGCACGCACTTCGCGCGTACAGGAAAGCAGGCATCCCTAGGCAGCCACTCCGTCCAAGGCAGATGGGCCACACCATCAAACAGCTCGTCAAATGAGGCCGCTTGAAATCGCCCCAGCTCCAACAAAATACGGTCTGCGCTGGCCAGATACAAATTGGCCTTCATGATCTCTTCCGAACCACCCGGAAAAAGCACATGCCCATCCTCGATTCGACACGGCTCCAAACCGATGGATTCACACTGCCGCCGGACGACCGCTTCCAGTCCAAATGCTGCTGTTGCCTGTATTGTTTCCATGCCTGCCCCCTTTTTATGTATTTTGCCACATCCCAGTCCGTTTCGACCAGCCTTTTCGCCCAAGCCTCCCAGAGCGCGCTTCCTAAAGATGACCTTGCGGCTAAAAATATTTCACAAAACATTTGACGAATGAACAAAAACGCCATATACTTCTTTTGGTTAGTCATTGCTAACGACGTGGCTTCCGTTTCCTGATGTGAAGCGGAGCCGCTATAGCAGTCATTCAATTGAAAGGAGGAAGCATGCAGCTTTCAGAAAGCGCCGTCGGCACGGCTTATGTCATTCAAGAAATCGTCGGCCGTGAAAAAATACAAAATCAGTTGATGAATATGGGGCTTGTCCCCGGAACGGTCGTACACGTGATCAGCCGTCTGCGCGGCAATCTGATCCTGACCGTCAAAACCTCCCGTTTAGGCTTAAGCAATGAGCTGGCCGAGCGGATTATTGTGGAACAGGAGGCTCCAGTATGCATGGACTGATGGCACATTTGTCGGATGTGTTCATCGTCCTTCTCATCGTCGGCATTGTCCTCTGGATTATTCGCGGTTTTCTCCGCCGCCGGCAGGGGCTGAGTTCTGGTGGGTGCGCAGGATGTTCCAGTTCGGCTTCCTCTCAAGGCTGTGCTGGCTGCCTTCATGCTGCGCAAGTACGTGCAAAGGAGCGTACCCATGCCTCTTTAAGATCTTCCAGCTCTCACTGTTCCGCTTGTCACCATCGCTGATCGCCTGGAAACCTCCTTTTCTTTTCGCTTCGTATTTGTGCAAATGTTAATCAGCGATGGTGACGACGCTCGTTCCGCATGGAGTGAACCATGAATGGAACAAAGTTCAATGGACCTCCATCGATCCAACAAACAAAGAAAGAACCCAGCGAAATGCCGGGTTCTTTCTTTGTTTGGGGCTATTTTGCAACAGCCTCTCTTACAGCAGATCCACGGACGAGCACCCGCCTTCCCCTATCCCATCAAGGGAAAAGAAGGCGCTCCATCCATCATCTGCGCCGTTCATTCATTTTGATTCATTACTGAGCCGCATTCTTCGCGCGATCCGCGCGAACTTTTTCCGTCAATTTCGGCACAATCTGGAACAGATCGCCGACGATGCCCACATCGGCAACGTTAAAGATCGGCGCGCTGGCATCCTTGTTGATGGCGATGATATAGTCGGATTCCTCCATACCAGCCAAATGCTGAATGGCGCCCGAAATACCGCAGGCCACATAGAGTGCCGGACGAACGGTTTTTCCCGTCTGACCCACCTGAATATCCTTCGGCGCCCAGCCCGCATCAACAGCCGCGCGGGAGCTGGAAACTTCTCCGCCAAGAGCCTGTGCCAGCTCTTCCAGAATCTTGAAGTTCTCCGGACCGCCCATTCCGCGGCCGCCGGAAACCAGGATCTTCGCATCCTGAATATCCACTTTTTCCTTCATCACTTTGACGACATCCTCGATATCGACAAAGCAGGAATTTTTGTCAATCGTGCCACTATACTTGACGATTTCGCCCTTGCGATTCTCATCCCGGATTTCTTTAACCATCACGCCCGGGCGAACCGTCGCCATCTGCGGACGGTAGTTGGAACAAAGAATCGTCGCCATCAGGTTTCCGCCGAATGCCGGACGGGTCATGCGCAGCTCTTTGTTCTCCGCATCAATCTCCAGCTTTGTGCAGTCTGCTGTCAGACCCGTATGAATGCGACCAGCCAGACGCGGTCCCAAGTCGCGGCCAATCGCCGTCGCGCCAACCAGCAGCGCTTCCGGCTTCTCTTTTTCAACGATCTTAGCCATCACCTGAGTATACGGCTCCGTACGATAATACTTCAGCTCCGGATCATCCGCGACAATCACGCGATCTGCGCCGTATTCCACCAATGTTTTGGCCAGCTCATCCATCTGTTCACCCAGAAGAACCGTGGTAACGGTCGTGTCCAGATCTTTCGCCAACTCACGGCCTTTGCCGATCAACTCAAGCGAAACGTTCGTCAATTTGCCTTCGACCTGCTCTGCGAAGGTCATGACGCCTTTATATTCATTCAGTTCCATGTCCGGCCTCCTTAGAGTACGTATTTGTCATGCAGACGATCCATGATAAACTGCACGGATTCGTCCACGCCCTTTTCGATCTTCATTCCCGGGGCCTTCACCGGCTTCGGGAACGACTTCGCGACGCGCGTCGGCGAACCCGCCAAGCCAATATTGGCATCATCCACGGGAACATCCGGACGACCCCAACGCGTAATCTCATAATTTTCGCAAGCATCAAAGATCGCGCCGGGGGTCATGTAGCGCGGTTTCACAGCTTCAGCCAACGCCGTCACCAAGCAGGGCATTTTCGCGCGAACCATGTGGTATCCATCATCATACTGGCGTTTGACCACCACGCTGTCTCCTTCCACATCGACGCTCGCTGCGTAAGAGACATTCGGAATTCCAAGATGTTCCGCCATTTCCGGGCCAACCTGAGCCGTGTCGCCATCGATCGCCTGACGGCCGCAAACGATCAAATCATAATCCAGCTTGGTGATGGCGGCTGCAATCGTCGAGGAGG
Source organism: Bacillota bacterium (assembly GCA_023394045.1). Classification (GTDB taxonomy): domain Bacteria; phylum Bacillota; class Clostridia; order Tissierellales; family Peptoniphilaceae; genus Murdochiella. Next base: position 16,928 of record JAEXBN010000053.1, read on the forward strand.
TCGCCCACGTATCCGCACCGCCGAATGCACGGTCGGTAATCAGGTACGCATCATCAGCGCCCATCGCAAGACCTTCACGCAGGATCTCTTCCGCTTGGGGCGGTCCCATCGAAACCACAGCAACGTGGGCATCCGGGGTCTTATCCTTGATTTCGAGTGCAAATTCCAGAGCAGCTTTATCATCCGGGTTCATGATCGACGGCACACCGTCGCGAATCAGCGTTCCCTTGACCGGATCGATACGAACTTCATTCGTATCCGGAACTTGTTTGATGCAAACAACGATATTCATGATGCCTCCTATTTCAACAGGTCGCCGCCGACCACCATGAGCATAACTTCCGATGTGCCTTCGTAAATCTCCGTGATCTTTGCATCGCGCATCATACGCTCAACATCGTAATCCACCATGTAGCCATAGCCTCCGAGAAGCTGAACCGCACGAGACGCAACCCAAGATGCGGTACGGGATGCTTTCAGTTTTGCTGTCGCCGCTTCAACGCTGTAGCGTTTCTGTGTATCCTTGGCCATTGCCGCGCGATAGACCAGCATGCGAGCTGCCTGAACTTCAATTTCCATCTCTGCCAGTTTGAACTGGGTGTTCTGGAATTTGGCAAGCGGGCGGCCAAACTGCTTACGCTCTTTCACGTAATCTTTTGCAATATCCAGAGCGCCCTGAGCAATGCCCAGCGCCTGAGCGGCGATTCCAATACGCCCGCCATCCAGCGTTCCCATGGCCACGCCGAAGCCCTTGCCGATCTTTCCAAGCAAGTTTTCTTTCGGAACGCGAACATCCTGCAAAATCAGCTCGCGTGTGGATGAGGCATGAATGCCCATCTTATCTTCAGGAATACCGAAGCTGAATCCCGGCATGCCTTTTTCCACAATAAATGCGGAAATGCCGTGATTTCCCTGCGAACGATCCGTCATGGCAATGATGACATACGTGTCGGCGTATCCCGCGTTGGTGATAAAGATCTTGGATCCGTTCAAAACGTATTCATCGCCATCAAGCACCGCCGTCGTCTGCTGTCCGGCAGCGTCCGTTCCGGCTTCCGGCTCGGTCAAACCAAAGGCGCCAAGTTTTTCACCTTTTGCCAGCGGGGTCAAATATTTTGCTTTCTGTTCCGGCGTGCCAAACTTATCGATGGCTCCAGCGCAAAGCGACGTATGCGCAGAGACAATGACGCCCGTCGATGCGCAAACGCGCGAAAGTTCCTCAACGCACATGACATATGTAAGCGTGTCGCAGCCCTGTCCGCCAAATTCTTTGCTGAACGGAATTCCCATGAAACCGTACTTTGCCATTTTGGCAACGGTCTCTTCCGGGAAGCGATGCGACTTATCAATTTCCTGTGCGAGCGGTTTAACCTCGTTCAGTGCAAAGTCACGAAACAGCTGCTGCGCCATTTTGTGCTTTTCGCTCAGAGTAAAATCCATTCGTTCCTCCTTAGTTGTTAAAGTTTTGGCATAAAAGGTAAAAAGGAAAGACCTGCGCAACATCGGTTCAAGATCTGGTCAGGCCTTTATTAATTACCGGTTCCGTCGGGCACCATTCGCCCTCAGACGTTCTGCCAACTCGGTACATGAATGATTACTCAACGGATCTATGATACCGTATTCACCAGAGTTTGACAAATTATTTTCAAAACGATCGATCCAGCACGGTCGGCTGTAAAAAGGGACATGGGCTGGAACATCGTTTGAAAAAGAAGCGGCGAATCAGTACAATTCGCCGCTCTTCAACCTTATTCTGCTTTTTTGACCACAGCCGCACATCCCATGCCGCCGCCGATGCAAAGCGTTGCCAGACCCAAGTGAGCCTCTTCACGGCGCAGCATCTCATAAATCAGCGTGACCAGAATACGGCAGCCCGAGGCGCCAACTGGATGGCCCAGTGCAATCGCACCACCGTTCGGATTGACCTTCTCTTCGTCCAATCCCAACTCCTTCACGACCGCAACCGACTGCGCCGCAAACGCCTCATTGGATTCAACCAAATCAAAATCCGTCGGCTGAATATCCAGACGCTTGCAGATCTTCTTGGTCGCCTTGATCGGACCCACGCCCATGATCTCCGGCTCCACGCCAGCCAATGTTCCGCCGAGCCACTCCACCTGCGGCTTCACGCCCAGCTCTTTCATCTTTTCTTCGCTGATCACGACGACAGCCGCTGCACCATTGTTGATCGCTGAGCTATTGCCGGCGGTCACAATGCCGTCCGGCTTGAATGCCGGACGCAGCTTAGCCAACACCTCCGGCGTCTGTCCGTCGCGGATCCCCTCATCCGTATCAAACACGATCGTCTCTTTTTTCAGCTTCACTTCGACCGGAACGATCTCCTCTTTGAAACGGCCTTCGTTGCGCGCCTTTTCCGCACGGTTCTGGCTGCGCGCCGAGAACGCATCCAATTCCTCACGGGTAATCCCGTACTTCGCTGCAACATTCTCTGCGGTGATGCCCATATGGATGCCCGTAAAAGCATCGGTCAAGGCATCGTTAATCATCGTATCGACGATCGTTGCGTTGTTCATGCGATAGCCAAAACGTGCTTTCGGAATCGTATACGGAGCCAGCGACATATTCTCACATCCGCCTGCAATCACAACATCCGCTTCACCGAGTTCCACCAAACGCGCCGCCGTATTCACGGCTTCCAAGCCCGATCCGCAGACAACGTTCAGCGAAACCGCCGGAACATCCACCGGAAGACCTGCATTCACTGATGCCTGGCGCGCCACATTCTGTCCCAATCCCGCTGAAATCACATTGCCCATATAGACCTGATCGACCTGATCCGGTTGGATCCCCGCGCGATTCAGCGCTTCACGAATCACGATCTCTCCCAGTTTTACTGCCGGGGTATCCTTCAGTGCTCCCGTCATCGTGCCGACTGCCGTGCGGACTGCGCCCGCCAAAAATACTCTACGTGCCATAAAGCCTCCCGTTTTTTGCTTGCGATCCTTTTCCCTACAACATGAATTACCACGTCATTCATAATAATTCTAACGTATCAGCCGCCGGTGTCAACGAAATTGCCTTTTCCTTTTTCTCTTTCTGCACGAATGGGCGATCGTCTATTGCAATTTCAGCGTCCATCCCATTCAAAAAAAGCATCGCCAGTCCAAACGAACCGGCGATGCCCCACAACCATATTGTTGAAAAACTTATTTTACCTCAACCTCAGCGCCAGCTTCTTCCAGCTTCGCTTTAAGGGCTTCGGCCTCATCCTTCGAAACTTTCTCTTTGATTGCTTTCGGAGCTTCATCAACGAGAGCTTTGGCTTCTTTCAGACCCAGACCCGATGCTTCTTTCACGACTTTGATCACGTTGATCTTCGAAGCGCCAGCGCTCTTCAGAATGACGTCAAATTCCGTCTGCTCTGCTTCTGCAGCACCCGCAGCGCCTGCGGCCGGAGCCGCTGCAACCGCCGCGACCGGAGCCGCAGCCGAAACGCCAAACTCTTCCTCCAGAGCCGATACCAGCTCGCTGAGCTCAAGAACAGTCAGTTCCTTGACCGATTCCACCAATGCGGTGACTTTTTCCGATGCCATAATATGTTTTCCTCCTGAATATAAAATGATGTTGTCATGCCGCCATAAGCCCTATCCGCTTATGCAGCCTCGCCTTCTTTTTTCTCTTTGATCGCATTAACGGCATAAACCGTCTTACGCAGCAGCCCCTGCGACACATTGGCCAAACCGGAGATCGGCCCCTGCAGGCCGCGGAGAACCATGCTGAGGAGCACCTCGCGCGTCGGGAGCTTCGACAAAGCGACAACTTCCTCCGGGCTTAATGCTTTCCCGTCCATATAGCCGCCGACAATCACGAACTTCTCTTCGTGGCTCTTTGCGAACTCCTCTGCGATTTTCGGTCCGTCGACCATTTCTCCATTAGAGAAAATAAACGCATTCGGTCCATTGAGCACTTCATCCAGATCGGTGATTCCCATTTCATTAAAAGCACGACGAACCATCGTGTTTTTATACACCTTGTAGACAACATTGCTCTCACGGAATTTATTGCGCAGCTCCGTAATCTCTTCCACCGTAATCCCTTTATAGGAAACAATGGCGACCGACTGTGCGCCTTCGATGGCTTCGCGGATCGTATTGACGACCGCTTGTTTCGTCTGCAACGTCTGTTCCTTCACTCGTTTTCACCTCCTCCGGCTACAAATTGAAAAACTCCCGCATGCCACGGCACCGGGAGATAAAAATCGATCTTGATTTTCATACCTCGACAGGAAATTAAGCTTGAACGACAAGCACCTGTGGTCTTCGGTAGCCAAAGAATATAATAAAACAGCGCTCGCCATTTGGCAAGCGCTGCTCCTTTTTATTTGATCCAATGAGGTGGTCGCGTTTAGCGGCCCAATTCCATCAAAGCCGTCGTCTCCAGCGTAATTCCGGGACCCATCGTCGTTGCCACGCTCACCGAGCGCAGATACTTTCCTTTGGCCGAGGCTGGTTTCGCCTTGACAATCGCGCCGATCACGGACTTGAGGTTCTCTGCAATCTGCTCTTCGCTGAACGATGCTTTGCCGATCAACACATGAACGATATTTTGCTTATCGGTGCGGTATTCCACCTTACCAGCTTTAACATCCTTCACGGCCTGCGCCACATCCATCGTCACCGTTCCGGCTTTCGGATTCGGCATCAATCCGCGAGGTCCCAACACACGACCGATTTTACCGACCTGACCCATCATGTCCGGCGTCGCAATGGCCACATCAAAGTCCAGCCAGTTCTCTTGCTGCACCTTCTCCACCAGATCTTCTCCGGCGAAATCGGCGCCGGCTGCTAAGGCTTCCTCAGCCTTTCCGCCCTTGGCAAAAACCGCAACGCGAACCTCTTTTCCGGTTCCATGCGGCAACGCAACCGTTCCGCGCACCTGCTGATCCGCATGACGGCTATCAACGCCCAGACGGGCGTGCAGTTCGATCGTTTCATCGAATTTGGCATGAGCCGTCTTTTTCAAAAGCTCAGCGGCTTCAGCGATGGTATACTCGCGTTCTTTGTCGACGAGCTTTGCAGCTTCAATATATTTTTTACCTCTTTTCGGCATAATGTCCTCCTTGTGGTACGAGCGGAAATTCCTCCCACTGCGCGATTAGTCTTCGACCGTAATTCCCATCGAACGAGCGGTTCCAGCCACCATGCTCATCGCTGCTTCCAGCGATGCCGCATTCAAATCCGGCTTCTTGATCTCAGCGATTTTCTGCAGCTGCTCTTTGGTGATTTTTCCGACTTTCGTTTTATTCGGGACGCCGGAACCCGACTGAAGGCCAAGTTCTTTCTTAATCAGCACAGCCGCCGGCGGAGTTTTCAGAATAAAGGTAAACGAACGATCCTGATAAATCGTTAAAACAACCGGAATAATCATCCCCGCCTGGTCTGCCGTCTGCGCATTGAACGACTTGACGAATTCCATAATGTTGACGCCATGAGGACCGAGCGCGGTACCAACCGGAGGCGCCGGAGATGCCTGTCCTGCAGGAATCTGCAACTTAACGATTGCACTTACTTTCTTAGCCATAGTATCCTCCCTAGGATTTCTATCGTGGTCTGAGCGGGGACCTTCCCCTCCCACTGTGAACGATTCCGCATCTGCACAGAAGAGCCTTGTTTCTCATGATGCAACATTCCCCTGAGTTTCAAGATTTTTCTGTGCCCGGAAATCTGTCGAACGCCTGCCAAGCGTCCCGAGCGACTATCGAGTCTGAATGTCGTCGTAGGACAGCACCACAGAGGTCTCGCGTCCGAACATGTTGATGAGCGCTTTAATAATCTGCTTTTCCGTTTCGACTTCTTCCACTTCCGCTTCAAAGCCGGCAAACGGTCCAAAAATGATCTCGACGCGGTCTCCGGGCGCAACATGAATCTCTTTGCGCACCATCTGTTCGCGCACACCAAACTGCGCAATCTCGCGTGCCGTCAGCGGCGTCGGTTCAGATCCCGGCCCGACAAATCCGGTCACGCCGTTCGTGTTTCGAATCAGGAACCAAGAGGTCGGAGTGATGTTCATCTTCACCAGCACATAGCCCGGAAGAATCTTCCGCTCTTTCACGACGCGCTCATTGTTGCGCACTTCCGTATACTTTTCCATCGGAACCCGTACATCAAAAACATCCGGATCCTGATGGTTTTCAATGATCATTTCGATTTTGTCTTTTACCTTGTTTTCATAACCCGAATAGGTATGAATCACGTACCATTGTCCGCCAAGGGTTTCCTTTTCTGCTTCCATCATCGAGAATCCCCCTTCTCACGGGTCAGATGACCAGGCCCACGAGCCAGCTGTAAACGAGATCCAGAACCCAGCAGAAAACGGCCACGGCCGCCGCAATGGCGAGGACGATCGCAGTGTACTGCACGGTCTGCGCAAGAGTCGGCCATTGAATTTTACGCATCTCAGCGCGCATTCCATCCATGCGGCTCGGTGCTTTTTTATCTGCCATATTGACTCCTTACTTCGTTTCGCGATGCAGGGTATGTTTCTTGCAAACCGGGCAATACTTATTCAACTCAACGCGATCCGGATGGGTCTTTTTGTTTTTGGTGGTATCGTAGTTTCTGTTCTTGCACACAGTGCAAGCCAATTTCACTTTATCAACCATGTTTTCCTCCTACTCCCAAAATTGTTTCCGCCGCCGTTCCGGATGGATCGGTTCCCGGGCGTTCTCTTTCTCGCATCTTTTTATGCACTCAAAAAGAACATATCCGGGCGGATACGTTCCTTGATTCTACCATAGTTGATGCGGATCAACAAGGCTTCTTTGCATGATTCCCTTTTCCGCCGCGTTTTCCATCGCTCCCGCCCTTGACAAGGAGCACGAAAATCAATGATCCCAAGTGAGAATCGCACGCACCTCATAGCCCGCCTGCTCCAGCACATGGCGCCCGCCGAGGTCCGTGAGCTCCGTCAAAAATAAGGTGGATGCCACGACTCCGCCTGCTGCTTCAACAATCTCACAAGCCGCTTTGGCGGTCCCGCCGGTCGCCAGAAGGTCATCCATCACCACCACGCGGCTTCCTTGTGGAATGAGACCCTCCTCCAACTCAATCGCTGCTTCCCCATATTCCAGTGTATACGAGCGGCTGATGAGATCTCCGGGAAGTTTTCCCGGCTTGCGTGCCATCAGGAAGCCTTTCCCCAGCTTTGCCGCGACCGGAACCCCAACAATAAATCCCCGCGATTCCGAGCCCAGCACATAATCAAAATCCACTCCATCCAGTGCATCAGCCAATGCATCCACCATGGTCTGCAGCGCTTCCCGATCCGCCAAAATCGTCGTGATATCTTTATAGCTCACTCCCGGACCTGGAAACCCTTCAACCACCCGCATCTTCTTTTTCAGATCGACTGCCACGCTATTTCCCTCGAATCTTTATTTCCCGGACGATCTGTATCGTTCCTCACAATAACCGCCTTATTATAGCATAGCGATCCACTCGTGCATCAGGCACATCTGGAGCAAACAACATAGGAATGGGAATGCACCGAGAATCTTTCCTTCCGCCGGAAAACCGCACGCCCGCAAGCTCATCCCTGAATAAAAGAAAAACTTGCGTCCTATGTCCCTCTATGGTATCATTCCTTAGTCATTTCAAGACATTTTGTCGGGGTGTAGCGCAGCTCGGTAGCGCGCCTGCTTCGGGAGCAGGAGGCCGGAGGTTCAAATCCTCTCACTCCGATACAAACGGCTAGAAGCGTTGTCTTCTAGCCGTTTCTTTTATGCATGGTACTAAAATGGTACTAATTTTTTTATTGCCCGTATTTTGGCTATGGGCAAAAAGGCGAAAGCCGTTCTGGAACGCGTACAACTCTCCCGCAACCTTTTGCCACTCATCCCATTTTCACTTCATCAATTTGTCACTGGATCAAAGAAGATCGGTATCCAGCCAAAGGGTAAAGGGTCCGTCGTTAATGGACGAGACCTTCATATCAGCACCAAAGCGGCCGGTTTGAAGGTTTGGAAAATCCTGACGAGCGCGAACGATCATTTCTTCATACAAGGCTCTTGCCATCTCCGGAGGCGCTGCTTCCGTGAAGCTCGGGCGATGGCCGCGGCGCAGGGAAGCGTAGAGCGTAAATTGCGAAATCAGCAACACATTTCCATCTGCTTGATCGATGTTGAGATTGGTCTTCCCCTGCGTGTCAGGAAAAATACGCAGCTGCCGGATTTTTGTCCAAAGCCGCTCCACCTCCGCAGACGTATCCGTGGGGCTCACCCCTAAATAGATCAGAAATCCACGCCCAATGGACCCCACGACTTCGTTTTCGATGCTCACACGAGCCTGATCGACCACCTGAATCACAGCACGCATACCTTCTCCTTAAAGAATGTGGAAACCCAGATCCGCAATATCATGATTGAAGCCGATCACGGTATCAACAGACAGATCTTCGGGTTTTGTGTCATCGCTGATCTTTGCCAGCTTTTTCAGCACGTCATCAGGACACGTAATGATGTCCGCTCCAAGGCGCTCCGCCTCATATACATTCCATACTTCACGAGTCGATGCCCAAAGCAGCTCCACATTCGTTTTGCTATGGCAGAGCGATACTGCCTGCTCGATCACGGGAATCGGATCAAAACCATGATCCGCCAGACGGCCGGCAAAGACAGACACGTAAGTATGCGCCTTTTCATTCACCGCTTCCACAATCTCTCTCACCTGATCGACCGTAAACACTGCCGTGACATTCAGGTTCACTCCCTCTTCGGAAAGCTTCCGAATCAAGGGAATCGCGGACTCCCCCTGTGTATTCACCACAGGAATCTTGACAAAGACGTTGGAGCCAAAAGCCGCAATCTTGCGCGCTTCCTGCTCCATCGTCTCAAAATCATCCGCAAACACCTCAAACGATAGCGACAAATCCGGAATCGCACGAACCACCTCCTGCGCGTAACTCACATAATCTGTGACCCCGGCTTTTTTCATCAAGGATGGATTCGTGGTAAATCCGCTCACCAGACCTGCCTCATATTGCGCTTTCATCGTTTCCAACACCGCACCATCGGCATAACGCTTAATTCTCATGTTCAGCCCCCTCTGATTATCAGAATTTCAACCCGTTTCACTTTAGATCATGATAGCACGTTTCCTGCCCCCCCTCATTCTCAAAGACGCAAGCTGCGGTGCTAAAGTTTCAACCGTTCTGAAAGTCCAACATCATCCATGAGACCGCCATAAAAATAGAAAAGCCGCCTGAATCATCGATTCCAGGCGGCTTCGCTGACTCGGGGTGACAGGATTCGAACCTGCGACCTCATGGTCCCAAACCACGCGCGCTACCGAACTGCGCCACACCCCGGCACAAACAAAAAAATCACAGAGCTATTCTACATGATTTTTTGTTTGCATCCAAATTTTTCAAAAGTCTCATCGGCGCTCATCAGCCGAAAAGAGCATCCTGCAACCCGCGTAAACGCGAAACCATCGTCGTCGAATCGACATCCACATCCTCCGCGGTCAGAAAGGTTCCTTTTGCGATATCCCGTTTAGCGACCGTATGACCGGTAATGATACCGATCGGGAGATGGCCTTTCGCGCGCTGCTCGGCATGTTCTTCAATCACGCCGCGCACACAAAAACCGCCGATCTCATCCAATATCTCGCCAGCGTGAATCTCCTTTTTCGCCACGGCCACCGTCTCAGAGATCGGAGATCCCATCGGCGCAATCGCGACATCGTGGAACAACACCGCGCGCGCTGCCGTGAGCGATGTTTCTAAGCTGCCCAGATGATAGGGGCGATACAGAATATGGTGATCCTGTCCGACTTCTTTCATCATGTACTCCATGACATCCGCCACCCCTTGATTCTGCGGCTTGACGATGACAAACACTCCCGGAGCAAGCCCATCCACATAGTCGACGATCCCGTAGCGGTTCAGGATTCCTCCACGCTCCTTCAAATCCAGCTGGCGCACCGTCTCATCTAAATCGCCGACGATTCCATGCATTCCCACGACATCGGGCACAAAGCCCGTCGCATTGGATAAAAGCGTCATTTCCGCCATCGTCTTGGTTCCATCCTGAAACGAAGCCAGCATCACCGGGCTCATATGGCGTTCTTCCGCTTCTGCGCGTGCGGAATCGGGATTGGCTTCCAGCTGCACCTTGTTGTTCTTTCCCTTCCCAATCGCAAGAATTTCCATTCCCATGGACTGCGCAAAACGATAAAGTGCAAACGTCGCTGCAGGCTCATCTCCATCCGAACCGGTATAAATCAGACCTGCCGCATCAAAGAAGCGTTTCATCAGCGGTCCGATGGTAATATCCACCTCAACGTTCAGTAACACCAGATGTTTTTTCGCTAAGAGCGCAGCCATCGAAACCTGCGCCCCCACTTCAGTGCGTCCTGTGGCTTCAATCACCACCTCGACCGACGGATCATTCACAATATCACGGTAATCCTCACTCGTGACCACTTCATTCGGCTGCCGGCAAAGCGATAGATAACGTGCTTTAGCCTTCTCCGCTTCCGAGAGCGTATGATCGCAGATTCCCGTGATCACCATGCCGGGGATGGTCGGAATCTGAGCGGCCAATCCAAATCCCATCTGCCCAGCACCGATAATCCCGACGCGAACGGGATGCCTTTCCGCCTCCCGCCGATTTAATTCCTGAAACAGGTCTCCCACGATGATTTCCTCCATATCTCAGCGTTTCCGCAATGTTTCGCGCTGAACCACCTGCTGACGTGTCGCATCGGAAAGCACTTCATCGCCCGCCTGCAGCTTGCGAATCCAAAACAAAGCCTTCCCCGTTCCGCGCACCACCGCGGTCTGCGGCTGATCCACATAATGCACATCCAACCCGGTTCGCTCCCGGATCCGCCAATCCAATCCCCGAATCAAAGAGCCGCCTCCGGTCAAGAGAATGCCCTTATCAAACAAATCCGAGGCCAATTCGGGCGGCGTGTCGGAAAGAACGCGATGCACGGTTTCCACCACCTGATTTAACGCCGTGTCGAGCGCCTCGTCCAAATCGTGCACATCCAGATAAACCCTGGACGGAAGACCATCGACCAAACTTCTTCCCTTGACTTCCACGCGTTCCGGCGCGTCCGTGTTCAAGATCGATCCCAAGGCAATCTTGATTCCTTCCGCGCTTCGCTCCCCGATCGCGACGCGATATTTATGGCGAACAAAAGCCGAAATGGCTTCATCGAACGCGTCTCCCGCCACGGGGAGCGACTCGGAAATCACAATGCCTCCCATGGAAAGAAGCGCCACATCCGTCGTCCCGCCACCGATATCCACCACGAGCGTGCCGCTCGGATCTGAAATATCGAGCCCCGCGCCGATCGCTGCTGCCAGCGGTTCTTCAATAATATAGGTGTGGTGTGCGCCTGCAGCCGTCGCCGCCTCAACTACCGCTCGCTTTTGCACTTGCGTCGCCTGGGAAGGAACGCAGACGATCACATCCGGACGCAGCAAGCTCTTTCCCACCGCCTTGTGGAGAAAATAATGCAACATGCGCTCCGTGGCGCGATAATCGGCAATGACGCCATCGCGCATGGGTCGGCGCGCGATAATATGCCCCGGAGTCCGCCCTAACATCTGTTTTGCCTCTTCACCGACCGCTACAATCCGATCGGTATAAATATCATACGCAACGACAGAAGGCTCCTGCAATTTCACTCCTTCTGCACGTGTGAAAACAAGAACACTCGTCGTGCCCAAATCAATTGCCACATTCTTGCGTAACCAGGCCATTTTTTACTCCAGCATCGTCTTCAGCACATCGACTCGATCCAACTCTTCCCAGCTATACTTATCGTCCGTCCGTCCGAAATGTCCATACGTTGCGGTATGAGCATAAATCGGCCGCTTCAGATTCAACTGATGGATGATGGCCGCCGGACGAAAATCAAAAACTTCTTTCACTTTTTCCAGCAGAGCGTGATCGCTGACTTTTCCAGTGCCAAAAGTTTCGACATCCAGCGAAAACGGCTCGGCGCGGCCAATCGCATAAGCCGCTGACACCTCGCAGCGCGATGCCAGACCAGCAGCCACGATATTTTTCGCCACATAGCGGCAATAGTAAGCGCCAGAACGATCCACCTTGGAGGGATCTTTTCCGCTGAATGCGCCGCCTCCATGGTGACCCATTCCGCCATAGGTATCCACAATAATTTTTCGCCCGGTCAATCCCGTATCTGCATTTGGCCCGCCCAGTTCAAAACGTCCGGTCGGATTGACATAAAATTTCGTATCCGGGTCAATCAACATGGGATCCAGAACCTCACGCACCACATGATCCCAAAGCTGTTCCTTCAGCGCTTTTTGATTCGCCTCCGCATCATGCTGCGTCGAAATCAAAATCGCATCAATGCGCTTGGGACGGCCTGCAGCATCATATTCTACGCTGACCTGCGTTTTTCCATCCGGACGAAGATGCGGCACGATATTGTCCCGGCGAACCCGCGCCAAGCGATGCGCCAGACGATGCGCCAGCACGATGGGCATCGGCATCAGCTCCGGCGTCTCATCGCAGGCATACCCGAAGACAATGCCCTGATCTCCAGCACCAAGAAGAAAATCATCTTCTGCTGCTCCTTCACGAAATTCCTGCGACTGATTCACCCCCATGGCGATATCCGGCGACTGCTCGCGAATGGTCGTGATGATCGCGCAATTTTCTGCATCAATGCCGCTTTGCGCATCCGTATAACCGATGCGTTTCAGCGTGTCCCGAACGACACTATTAATATCCACGTCCGCTTTCGTGGAAAGCTCCCCCATCACAAAGATGATTCCGGTGGATGCCATGACCTCGCAGGCACAATGCGCATCCGGATCCTGTCGGATCACTTCATCTAAAATGGCATCCGCAATCTGATCACAAATCTTGTCTGGATGCCCCTCCGTCACCGATTCAGCGGTGCGGATTCTTCCTTTTTGTTTGCTTTCCATCATATCCTCTACGCCTTTCAGGCCTTTTTATTCCCCCTGCTCTGCAGGAAACAAAAGGACAACCGCCTGGCAAGCGATGCCCTCTTCTCTTCCCACAAAACCGAGCCGTTCTGTTGTCGTCGCTTTAATTGAAATTTGTTCCATCTCGATGTGAAGCACCGAAGCAATATTGCGTCGCATCTGCTCCAAATGAGGACTCATTTTGGGACGCTCAGCCATGATCACGGAATCAACATTCCCCACGCGGTAGCCATGAGCCTCCACCAAGGCAAAAACCTGTTCCATTAAAATCAGCGAAGAAATATCTTTGTACTGCGGATCGGTATCCGGAAAATGCTGCCCGATGTCCCCCAGCGCAAGCGCGCCAAGAAGCGCATCATTGATCGCATGAACCAGACAATCCGCGTCTGAATGTCCGAGGAGCCCCTTTTCAAAAGGAATCGTCACGCCCCCAAGCACCAGCTGCCGTCCTTCGACCAACTCGTGAACATCATAACCCAATCCCTGACGAATGCATGGTTTCATCTTCCGATTCCTCTCAACGGCTCCCGCAGGAGCCTTCTTTACACATGGCCGCTCTCGCTAAACCTTCTGATTTCCCGTTTCCATCCGTTCCTGCAAGATTCGTTCACCAAAAAACAGGTCTCCGGGCGTCGTGATTTTGATATTCACTTCATCGCCGGGCACAGTGACCACATGACCGCCAAAAATCTCCACCATCTGCGCATCATCCGTAATGGGAATCTCTTCCCAGATGGCTTTTTCATAGGCATTCATCAGGATCTCCCGACGAAACATCTGCGGCGTCTGTGCAGCAAAAAGCTGCGCCCGGTTCGGCGTATGGCAAATGCTCCCGTCGTCTGCGAGCACTTTAATCGTATCTTTCACGGGCACCACACAAATGACGCCATCAACATCGCCCTTCCTCAGCCGGTCAGCACAACGTCGCACCACTTCCGGCGTCACAAAAGGACGCGCTCCATCATGCACCGCCACAAATTCAGTGCCGCTCGGAAGATGCTCCAGACCACTCTTCACAGAATCCTGGCGCGTCGTTCCCCCCATGCAAATCGTCACATGTGAAAGGTTCTTCCCAAACACCGCAGGAAGAACCTCATTATATACCGGTTCATAAATCGCTTCACTCACCACCACGACAAAGGCATCAAAGACATCCGCCTCCTTCAAAGAAAGCAATGTCCGATAGAGAACCCGGCTTCCATCAATCTCGATGAGCATCTTATTCGGCGCGGCACCCATCCGGGTTCCCAGCCCTGCCCCGGTCACGACTGCGGTTATTCCTGGTTGCTTCATACGCCCTCCTTGTCTCATCTTAACATAGGAACCGCTAGGAAAAAAGAAGACGATGTGGACATAGCAAAATTTCCTCTATCATTGCCCCATGGCAACGAAAGTCATGACAACAAAAGTGTTCACCGAACAAAATGTTTCGCCTCAAAAGATCAATAAAGCGTCCGGAACAAACCTCCGGACGCTTTATGCGTTCATGTTCTCTCATTGAAACCCTTAATCTGCACGAATCGCCTCAATCGCTGAGATTCGCGTCGCCCGTGTCGCCGGAAGATATCCGGCAAGCAACCCGATCAGCGCTGAAAAGAAAAATGCGGCAAAAGGCAACCAAAGCGGAATATAGCTGATATAGGTTGTCTCATCAAACCCGCTGGCGCCAAGATATTGATTCGCCAGCATATTGATTCCCGCCGACGCGCCCATGGAGATGACCACGCCAATCAAGCCGCCAATGATTCCGATGAGCATCGCTTCGAGAAGGAACATCCGCCGAATGTCCCCAACTTGAGCGCCGATCACCTTCATCACCCCGATTTCGCGAGTCCGTTCATGAATGGACATCAGCATGGTGTTCGCAATTCCGATGGCCGCAACAAAAAGCGCAATGGAGCCAATGCCTCCGAAAATCAGCTGAACCACCTGCAATGCCTGCTGCTGCTGTTCGATCATATCCGCATTCGCCTGGGCCTGAACCGTCGTTTCACTATTGATTTGATCCACCACTGCCTCAATATTAGAAAGATCATCCACCGTCACGGTCAGCGAATCGTAATTGCGATTTTTTTTCTTTCCGCTCTTCTTTACCGTCTGCGACGCTGCGCTTCCAGCACCTCCAAACATCAACCGTCCTCTTGCCAAAGCATCCGAAGCGGTTCCGCTATCCTCTAAGCCCAATTTTTTTTGTCGTTCCTCCACTTTTTGATCCATTTTGTCCAGCGTATCAAAAGAGATGTATAGATTGCTCGGAACCAACAAGTTCGAGGACTGGAAGCTTCCTGCATAAGAGAGCGCAATCGATATGCCGTCCGTCTGATTTCCGATGGAAATTTGCGTCTCCTCGGACATGTCTCGGTATTTGATCAGGGGCTTTTCTTTTTTCCAATCCGGGTGGGGAATAAACTCCGTATTCTTAGAACGCCTGTTCATTCTCATCAGCTCAACATTTGGACCGGCAATAAACGGATCCTTTCGGGTATCATGCGGCACGCTGCCCGACTGCATCTCGATATGATCCGACCGCAGCTTCGAAAAATCGATGGCGCGCACCTCTCCCATCATGTATCCGTCCTTCTCAAAGTCCACCTCGTAGGGAACATAGCTTGAGGCTAAAACGCCGGTCACATGAGGCATCGCCTCAATCTGGCGAACCACCTTATCGTTGAGCAGCCCGCGATCCGCTTTCGCTGGCGATGACCCGGAAGTCATCGAAGAATTTCCCGGGCTCACCCGGATCGCATTGAGCTGTGAAAATTTTTCGATCTGCTGGCGCTGATTTTCTTGGATGCCATAACCAAAGGAGAGCATCAGAATGATGGCCACAGCCCCAATCACCACGCTGAGGATCGTCAGAATCGTGCGGGATTTACGTCGCATCAAATTGCGCCATGAAAGCGCAAGTAAATCGAAGTTACGCATCGATTTCCAGCGCCTCTTCTGCCGCTTTCTTTTTCCGTCTGTGGCGAATCACGAGTGCCACGACGACCACGACGATCAGAAACCCAACCACCGGAAGCCAGGGAATCCCGCCTCCCTGGGCAGTCGGCGAAGTCGGTTCCAGCGTCGTCGGATCAAAATACATACTCGTTTCCGGATCCATCAAAAGACCCGTCTTATCGTCCTTCACCAGCTTTGAGGGATCGACATTCTGCATATCGGTTCCTTCCACGGTCTTCTGGAAGGATCTTTTCTCTTCGTGCTTTTTTCCCGTCGAGTCTTCATAAGTGATCAGAATGTTTCCTGAAACCTCATTTTCGGTCGGCGTGATCTCTGCTGTAAAATGATCGGACGCTCCAGAAGCAAAATTTCCCACAAAATAGCGCGGCGAGCCGGTTACGTTGAAGCCTTTTCCCTCAATCGTGACCATAAAGGTGCTCAACGGATCTTTTCCAATATTATAGAGATCCATGTCCACATTGGTTGCCTGCCCAAGCATCAGCCCGTCGCCACCCATTCCATCCGTCATCTGTACATCGCCAAGCAAAATTTCCGCCTGCTGCACCACCGGAATTCCGATCATCTCGGTCGCAGTAAACTCGTTGCCATCCGCATCCTCATATTCAAAGGCCACGTTGATCGAGTAATTTTGTGCCGCCAAAGTCGGCGCCGTCTTCAACCGAATCGTCTTTTCAGCGGTATCTCCTGAATTGATCCGCGAGATATAGAACGTATTGGACGATCCCACGGGGGTGAAGACCGGCCCGCCGGATCCCGTCCCGCCAGAAGACTGGTTGAGACCGGCTTTGAGTTCCGCTGCAGAGGTCGCCTGATCGTTTCCTCCAAGAGTGATCTTGATATTGCGTACCGATTTTTCAGAATTGGTGTTCGTAAACGTCAACTCCAGTTGGAACTCACTGCCTGCGCTCGGCATCTCCGGCTGAAGCGTATAGTTGGATACAATCAGTTTTGGTTTGTTCTTGACCTGTACGCCTCCGGTTCCATCCAACGAAAAATCTGCTCCGCCCATTTTCACTCCTCCATCCATTTGATTCATTCCCATATCCATCGCTCCGCCGCCATCAGCCATTAACATTTGCTGAAGCGCCTCCCTTTGCTCTGCCGTCATTGTGTCTATTGAAAGCGCCCCGCTCTTCATCCCGCGTCCATCTGCGGCACCCTGTTCCCGTTCAACCGTGGTTGGCGCTTGGGGGACATTTTTTGTTTCCTCGGGCGCCTGCTCCGGGCTCACCGGCTTGGTTCCTACGTCCGACTGATCCGAAGAATTTTCCTCCGAATCTCCGGCGCGCTTCTTCTCCTGGGCGCTTTGATCTCCCGCAAAAAACGAGATCACTCGCTGTGGCCAGGTTTCCATTCCGAATGGTAGGTGAATCGAGTGACTCAAAGTTATGCCTCCTCTCCATGTTGAATCCGTTCAATCTGTCCATCTCTCATATGAAACATCCGGTCGGCATAATGGGTCATCTCTTCATCATGCGTCACCATGATCACCGTCAGATTTTCTTTCTCCGCAATATCGGTCAGCAGATCCATCACTTCATAGCTCGTTTTAGAATCCAAATTCCCCGTTGGCTCATCGGCGAACAAAATTTTAGGCTTTTCAACGATCGCGCGCGCAATCGACACGCGTTGCTGTTGTCCTCCGGAAAGCTGGTTGGGACGATGATGCAGGCGCTCGCCAAGTCCCACCAGCTCAAGAACTTGCTGCGCTTCTTCCTGGTACTGCTTTTTAGGAACCCCCTTGAGCATCAATCCCAGCGTCACATTCTCCATCGCATCAAGCGTCGGAATCAGGTTATAAGACTGGAAAACAAAACCAACATTGAGACTTCGAAAGCGCGTAATCTGCGCTTCGCTCAACTTCTCGATATGAACTCCGCCGATGACGATTTCTCCCTTCGTCGGACGCTCCAAACCGGCCAGCGCATTCAAAAGGGTGGATTTTCCCGAACCCGAAGGCCCCAGCAAACAAACCATTTCCCCACGCATAATGCTCAGGTTGACATCGCGCAGCGCATAGACTTTTTCTGAACCCATGGTAAATACTTTATACAGATGATTCACTTGAATCAGCGGTGTGGTCATATCAGCCTCCTTTTCATTCATTATACCTGAAGAAAAGCCTTGCCTGCCTCCAAAGAAGACGGTTTAAAAAAATATTAAAAATTACACTTATTGTTCACAATATCACGAATATACATACGGTTTTCACATATCCACACCGCTCTTCCGGTATGCTTGGACTAGAAAGAAGAGGATGATAATGACACGTCAACGCAAAAAGAAAGCCGCTCACAGGAGACACCGCCGGGTTCGAAAACTGGCTGTTCTCCTTGTTCTCGTGCCCGTCTTGATCTTCATCTCGCGCATTTTTTCCGATCAAAACAATGACTTTCAATCCATTCCCTATCTTCACCTGATTGAACAAGCCGCCGCCCGCGAACATCTCGATGCCCGCCTCGTAGCTGCCGTCATCCATCAGGAGAGCCGCTTTGACCCTTCAGCGGAATCCCGTGTCGGAGCCATCGGATTGATGCAGGTCATGCCGGAAACCGCCTCCGACATTGCACAGATGCTGGATGCCCCGGGTCCACCGGAAGATGATCTGAAAGATCCCGAGACCAACTTAAAATACGGAACACATTATTTGCGCGTTCTTCTGGATCGATTCGATC
This sequence comes from Bacillota bacterium, assembly GCA_023394045.1. Lineage (GTDB taxonomy): Bacteria > Bacillota > Clostridia > Tissierellales > Peptoniphilaceae > Murdochiella. Next base: position 35,521 of record JAEXBN010000053.1, read on the forward strand.
AGCAAATTGGAACGGCTCTGGCGGCCTATAATGCGGGACCGAACATTGTCGAAACTTGGCTCAACGATCCGGCATTGAGTCAGGACGGTCAGCATCTGACTTCTATCCCCTATAGCGAAACAAGCCATTACGTGGAAAGCGTTCTGCACTATTTCGACCAATATCAGCAAAAAACCGAGCCTTAGCGGGCATTCGACCGAGGCGCTCTTCGGTCTGAAAGTCAGCCCGCTCTTCCTGCCGATACTAGATCATTTTTCCCGGATCCACCAGCGCATCAAACCGCTCTGCAGAAATCAGCTTCAGCTCCAAAGCTGCTTCTCTCAGCGTCAATCCGTTTCGATGGGCGTGAAGCGCAATTTTTGCCGCGTTCTCATAACCGATTTCCGGCGTCAACGCCGTCACCAGCATGAGCGAACGATGCAGATTGAGCGCAATGTTCGCTTCATTCGCTTTTAAGCCCTCAAGAAGATGGGCCGTGAATCCTTCCATCCCCTTCGACAGGAGCGTTACCGACTCCAAGGTATCATTCAAAATCAGAGGAAGATAAACATTGAGCTGTGCCTGTCCCTGCGAGGCGGCCATGCTGACCGAAACATCATGGCCAAAAACCTGAAGACAAATCATGGTCAGCGACTCCACTTGTGTCGGATTCACCTTTCCCGGCATGATCGAGCTTCCCGGTTCATTCGCCGGAATGGTCAGTTCGCCAATCCCGCACCGCGGTCCGCAGGAAAGGAAGCGGATATCAGATGCCATTTTATACAGATCAGCCGCCAGCGCCTTGAGCTGGCCATGGAATGCCGCCATCATGCTCTGGCTCGACAGACCAAAAAATTTATTGTCGACCGGTCTGCACTTCAGCCCCGTCTGCACTTCCAATTGTTTGCACATTTCTTCATCAAAATCTTCCGGCGCATTGAGCCCCGTTCCGACGGCTGTTCCGCCAATCGGAAGATAAAGCAAATGCTCTCTGGCTTCCAAGAGGCGTTCCCGCCCATGGCGTATCATAGCTTCCCATGCAGAGATTTCCTGTCCTAGGGTGATCGGCGTCGCATCCTGAAGGTGTGTCCTCCCGGTTTTCACCAGCCCCGCATATTTTTCACTCAACGCATGAAGCTGCTGCTCCATCTGGAGCATCGCCGGAAGCAGCTCCTCGTCCAGCGCCTGGACACTCGACAAAAGGATCGCCGAAGGAAAAACATCATTCGAACTCTGTGAACAATTGACATGATCGTTGGGATGCAGCAGCTCCTTTCCCGCCATCTCATTGCCGCGATGGGCGATCACCTCGTTCACATTCATATTCGTCTGTGTTCCGCTTCCGGTTTGCCAGACGACGAGAGGAAATTGGTCGTCCCATTTTCCTTCCAAAATTTCCTCGCATGCGCTGACAATCCACTTCCGCCGTTCTGCATCCAGCTTTCCTACACGCTCGTTCACGATGGCTGCCGCCTTTTTGATCTGCGCGAGCGCATAAATTTGACGCAGCGGCATCAGCGCTGTTCCCTGCGGAAAATGGCGGCGGCTGCGCTCCGTCTGAGCTCCCCAATACGCTTCCGCTGGAACCTGCACCGTTCCAAGAGAGTCATGTTCCGTCCGCATTTGATTTGATGTCATGTTCTTCTCCTTCTCCCGCCTTCCCCGCAATGAACCAATCCATTTTCAGCGCCCCATCCATGCCCTTGAACTGCGCCTTTTCATAATTTCATTATAAAGATTAGGAAGGTGAAATAAATAAAAAAAGACCTCCAAACAGGAGATCTTCTCTGGATTGCGGGGGCAGGATTCGAACCTACGGTCTCCGGGTTATGAGCCCGACGAGATACCACTTCTCTACCCCGCGCTATGAAGAAAGGACACCGAAGTGTCCTTTCTTTTTTAATTGGCGACTTCCTACTCTCCCAGGCCGTCTCCAGCCAAGTACCATCGGCGATAAGGAGCTTAACTTCTGTGTTCGAGATGGGAACAGGTGTATCCTCCCCGCTATCGTCACCATATCCGATTTTC
>JAEXBN010000005.1 GCA_023394045.1 Bacillota bacterium
GTCATCGGATTGATCATGGGGGATGTGAAAACTGGTATTATTCTTGGCGCTGCGGTGCAGACGCTGTACATCGGATTGGTCACGCCGGGCGGCACGATGCCGGCGGACGTGAATTACGCTTCTTGGATTGGCATTCCGCTCGCGATGGTCGCGAAAGCAGGAACCGAATACGCCCTAGCGCTGTCGGTTCCCCTGTCCGGCTTGGGCGTCATGGCGGTGTATGGTCTGCTTGCCGTGAACTTGTACTTTATTCATAAGCAGGATGCCTACATTGAACAAGGTCAGCTCGATAAGGCCACGAACATTCCGGTCGTCGGTCAGGTGACGAACTTCTTGTTCCGCTTCCTGCCGATCTTCCTGATTACCTACTTCGGTTCGGATCTGATGAGCAGCATTGTGGCAATGATTCCGCAGCAGGTGCAGGACATTCTGATCATCTTCTCCAATATGCTGCCGCTGGTCGGCTTTATGCTGTTGGTGAAAACGCTGGTTCATCGCGATTTTGATATGCTGCTCTTCTTGCTGGGATTCGTGCTGATTACGGTCGCCCAGTGGAGCATCATTCCGATTCTCATTCTCGCCATGGTCATCGCATACATGGACTTCAAGGCGCATGAGGCCTAAGAAAGGAGAACATCATGGATCAACAAGAATCGAAAAAAGTGATTGCAAAAAAGACGATTCGGAGAGCGTATTGGGACTGGATGTTCTATAACCTTTCCGTCCAAAACTTCGAACGCATGGAAGGCCCTGCGCTCATCCGCATGTTAGGTCGGGTGCGCGAAGATCTGTATCCGGGAAATCCGGAGAAGCAGAAGGAGATGCTGGCGCGCCACGCGAACTTCTTCAACACCGAGCCGTTCCTCGGCGCCTTGGTTCCGGGCATCGTGCTCGGTATGGAATACGAGATGGCACAGGGCGACAGCGATGTCTCCAATGAGCTCATCAACTCGTTCAAGACCGCTTTGATGGGACCGCTTGCCGGTATCGGGGATTCCCTTCTTCCGGGCACGCTCATTCCGATTTTATTGAGTATTGCTTTGGGTCTTTCGCAGAATGGCTCGATTCTCGGTCCGCTGTTCTATGTGGTCGTGTTCTTGGGCATCATGCTTCCGCTCACCTACTTCCTGTTTTCGAGCGGTGCCAAAGCCGGTGCGAAAGCGGCGGAGGACATCCTGACCAGCGGCGTGAAAGACAAAGTCGTCAGCGCCGCCGAAATCGTCGGTTTGATCGTCATCGGTGCGGTCACGGCGCAATACACGCATGTCAATATTGGCTGGGTATTTCAGAACGGCGAACTGCAGATCAAGATTGCAGAGATTCTCAACTCGATCATTCCGGGTCTTTCGGTGCTCCTTCTGGTTTTCTTAACGTACTGGCTGATGATTAAGAAGAACTGGGGCATCCTCAAGGTCATGGGGCTGTACGCGATTCTGTCGGTCGTCGGATATTTCATCGGCATGCTGAGCGCGGCGGCCTAATACGCTTGGTCTAGTGAGGAGGCAAGTTTGAAGCCTGTGGTTCAACAACTCATCGGGAAACTCATCATTTCCTGCCAGGCCTATGAAGATACGCCGCTTTATGGTCCGGAAAATATGGCAATCATGGCGAAAAGTGCGGTGCTCGGCGGCGCGGATGGCATCCGCGCTTGCTGGCCGCAGGATATCCGCGCGATCAAAGATGCCGTGGACGTGCCCGTGATTGGGATCTATAAGGAAACCGGCAACGGCGATCCGCTCGACCATGTGATCATCACGCCGACGCTCGAACGTGCCAAAGAGGTGGTTGAGGCTGGCGCGGACATTCTGGCGCTCGATTGCACGATTCGCGAGAGCCGTCCGTTTGAGGCGCTTGAGGCGTTGCTGCGTGCCATCCGCGATGCCTATCCCGACATCCCGATCATGGCCGATTTGGCGACGATTGAAGAAGCGGAGCGTGCAGCCTCCACGGGAATGGTCGACATCATCTCGACGACGCTTTCCGGCTATACGCGCAACACGCTGGGTCAGGCGAGCGAAAAGCCCGATGTGGACTTCGTGCGCGCGGTGAAAGAGCGTGTATCGCTGCCCGTGAACGCCGAAGGACGGGTTTGGGAGCTGGCTGATCTCGATGCCGTCATGGCCGCTGGAGCCGACATGGTCACGATCGGAACGGCCGTGACCCGTCCGCATCTGATTACGGCGCGGTTCAAGCGTGAGCATGATCGCATGTTAGAGGCGCAATGATGTTCGATTTTCGTTTCAAGCTCCAGCAGGAGGAGTATCTCGAATTTTTACTCTATCAGTATTCATCACAGCAGGCGATGCGGCGCATTCGCCTGCTGCTGCACGTTTCCGTACCGCTGCTTTTTCTCGTGTTGGTCCTCGCGTTTTGTCTCTGGAATCCGTATGTCCTCACGATCGCCGTGGTGCTGTCGATGCTTTATGTTATGGTGCTTTTTCCGCCGCTCTGGGCGAAACTCATGCAGCTTCAGATTGAGAAGCAGCTTGATGAGCGTGGCGGCTTCCAGCTGGCACCGCTGGAGTATGTTTTCGGCGAGACTGCCGTTTCGGTGAACCAGAAGAGCCTTTCGTATGCGGATCTCCAAGGCATCCTGCCGCTTGCATCCGAGTACGTGGTCGCATTCCGGGGAACCCCAAGCCGGCGGCCGGTCAACCTGATTCTTCCCTACAGGCTGATGAAAAAAGCGGAAGAGCGCGAGCGTTTTGAGAATTTTATCGAATCGAAATGGATGAAGGAGTGGAAGTAATGCGCGCAGGATTTGCTCAGAAGGAGATCACGCCGGAGCTTCCGGTGCAGCTGATCGGAGAGAACCGTGTGGCGCATACCGTTCACGACCCACTGGCCGTCCATGTGGGTGTCTTTGAATCGGAGCCGGATCAACCACTTCTGCTCCTCGTTTCGGCCGATTTGATCGCGATTGACGGTCTGTTGCTCCGCCTCATTCAACAGAAGCTCGCCACCGTTTCTGAGCGGCGCCTTCGCCAGGCGCATCTCCTTCTCGGCGCGATTCACACCCATAGTGCGCCGGGCGGCACCGTGAACACGACCGATGCGGATTCGATCCTGCGAGGACAGGATAGGATCTTTGGGAAGACAAACCCGGACTATCTCGAAAAGGTTGCTGATGCCGCCCTTCAAGCCATGGGTACGGCATTGGATAAACTCGAGCCCGTGTGCGTGCGCCTCAAGCGCTTTGCCCTGGAGGGCATCGGCACCAACCGTGATGACTCTGCGCTGCCCGCAGATTCCCGCGCTTTTGGTCTCGCCTTTGTCGGCGCCTGCGAGCAGAATCTGCTCCTGCATTTTTCGTGCCATCCCACCGTGCTCAAGGGAACGGAGGTCAGTGCTGACCTTCTCTGGGGCATCGGCGCAGCATTGCCCGATTTTGAGACGATCGTCTTCTTCAATGGAGATGCGGGTGATATTTCGACGCGTTTTACGCGCACGAGTACCGACTTTGCGCAGATTGAGCGCTATCAGGCACGCTTTGCGGACGCTTGGATCGCAGTGCCGTGGCAGGACGTATCCGCGCCTTCCTTCTCGATTCATTCTGTCACGGTCGAGGTTCCGACCCGTTCCGTACTGCCTCTCCCGGATCTGACTCGCGCCCTAGCCGATGCCGATCGGGCGGCAGCCGAGGCGCATCAAGTCCATCCGAACAGCGGGATCCTCCGCTTGGCGGAGTCCCGCGCCGAAGGACTTCGCGCTGCCATGCAAGCTCGTGGCGCGTTATCACGCCACATCTCGGTGACGATGCCGATATCGTTCTTGTCGTTTTGCGGATTGCGCATCATCACGTATCCCGGCGAGCTGTTCTCCTCTCTGGTTCGCGAGGGGGGATGGGAGACACTGCCTTACTTCTTTTGCTATACCAATGGTTATACGATGTACCTCGCCGACAAGGCCGCACATGCGCGTGGAGATTACGAAGCCATGGCGAGCTTTTTCGGCGAGGGAACCGGAGAAGAGGTGATGGGGTGGATGCGGGAGCAGGCGCTGCTCATCGATTGGTAGCGCAAGGATCTGTTGAAAGCGCCTCAGAGGAGATGCCCTGAGGAGATCCGGGACCCCCTGAACACCGAAGGATGGTGGGCAGAGTTGACATAAAAAATCCCTGCCCACACGCTTTTTGAAGCGGCTGTGGACAGGGATTTTTCGTTAGTTCAATTCTGAGGTGCAATGCGGGCAGCGTGTTGCATCAATGGCAATTTCGCTCTTGCAGTACGGACAGATTTTGGTGGCCGGCGCAGCTTCTTCTTGATGCCTGCGGAAGCGATTCATCGTCTTGACAATCAGGAAGAGGATGAAGGCGATGATCAGGAACGAGAAGACCGTATTGAGAAAATTTCCAATCGCAAACGTGATCGGTCCTGCTTGAATCACCCATTCCTTGAAGTTGATTCCATTGAGAAAAACATTGAGCAGCGGCGTGAGGAGATCCGCCACCAGTGAGTCCACGATGGCTTTGAAGGCGGCACCAAGGATGATGCCGATGGCCATATCGAGAACATTTCCCTTTGCAATAAATTCCTTAAATTCTTTTAGCATAATCATTCCTTATTTGATGTTCTGTTTCATGCCCTGAGACGCAGCGCCTCAGCTTTCGTCGTTTCGGCTGATCCATCAACCGATTAACGCATATCATACCCCGGCGAACGGAAAGTAACAAGCCGGAGGATAAAAATAAAAAAAGGAAGAAGTCGTATGAAACGGCGATGAAAACGATACAAAATTGACGCTACATGTCTATAATGAATACAACTAATGGACGCAAGAGGGCGTTTGAACGGATTTATGGAGGTGACAATGATCTTTTTAGCTATCATCGCGATCATTGTTGGCGCGGGCGCGATCGCGCTGGCAGTGATGAAATTGCAGGCCATTCAAAAGATGCCTGCTGGATCACGGGAAATGGTTCGCATCGCCGGGCTGAACCGTACGGGTGCGTTTGCGTTTTTGAAACGTGAGTATACCGTGATTTCAGTTTTGATGATTGTCGTGTTTTTACTGATTGGCTTGGTGTTGCATTCCTGGGGACAGGCGCTGTGCTTTTTGGTTGGCGCGGTATTTTCGATGCTGGCTGGTCTGTTGGGCATGAATTCTGCGACGCTGGCCAATGTTCGCACGACGAACGCGGCAGCAACAAAGGGGATCAATGAGGCGCTGCAGGTCGCGTTTTACAGCGGATCGGTCATGGGGCTCGTCGTCGTTGGTCTTGGTGCCATCGGCGCCAGCATCTTTTATCTGATTTTCCGCGACGTGAGCATCGTCATGGGATTCAGTCTCGGAGCATCGTTTGTGGCGCTGTTTGCCCGCGTGGGAGGCGGAATTTACACAAAGGCAGCGGATGTTGGCGCGGATCTGGTCGGTAAGGTAGAGGTTGGAATTCCGGAAGATGATCCGCGCAACCCAGCGGTGATTGCGGATAATGTGGGCGACAACGTCGGCGATGTCGCCGGCATGGGGGCGGATTTATTCGAGTCCTACGTCGGAGCGATCCTTTCTGCGTTGGCACTGGGAACCCTGGCTTTTCAGGAGCGCGGAATTCAGTATGCGTTTGCGTTGGTATTTTGCGGACTGATTGCAGCAATTGTCGGCATCCAATCGGTTCGCGGATCGGAAAATCCGCAGCATTCGCTGAATATGGGCACCTTTATTTCTGCGGCGATTCTTCTGGGAATGGCGTTAATTTTCAGCTTCATCGTTTTCGGGGAAATCCGTCCGTTTATTCCGGTGCTCGTTGGCATTGTGGTCGGTCTGGCAATCTCGAAAATTACGGAAGTGTACACGTCGGAATCCTTCCCCTTTGTGAAGAAGATTGCGCAGGAATCCACGACGGGATCCGCCACCAATATCATTTCTGGTTTGTCTGTGGGCATGAATTCCACGGCGCTTCCCATTCTTTTTATCGCCTTCGGAATCATAATTTCCTATACGGCGTTGGTGCCGATTGGAGTCAATGCCGGGCTGTACGCGATTGCGCTTGCGGCGCTGGGCATGCTGGCGACTTGCGCGATGACCATCGCTGTCGATGCTTACGGGCCTGTGGCCGATAATGCGGGCGGAATCGCGGAGATGACCGCATTGCCGGAAGAGGTGCGTGCCATCACCGATAAACTGGATTCCGTCGGAAATACGACGGCGGCGATTGGAAAGGGGTTTGCGATCGGCTCTGCGGCCTTGACGGCCTTGTCGCTGTTTGCTTCGTTTACGCAAAGCGCTCATCTTAATGCTTTGGATATTACGCAGCCGACCGTGATTGCCGGCACATTTATTGGAGGCATGCTGCCCTTCTTGTTCTCAGCGCTCACCATGAATGCGGTGGGCGATGCGGCCAACGCCATGGTAGAAGAAGTGCGCGGTCAGTTTCGGAACAAGCCGGGCATCATGGACGGTACACAGGAGCCGGATTATGGACGCTGCATCGATATTTCCACACAGGCGTCTCTTAAGAAAATGATTCTTCCAGGCCTTCTGGCGGTCGTGGTTCCCATTGCCGTGGGGATGGTGCTTGGCGTTGAGGCGCTGGGCGGTCTTCTGGTCGGAGGATTGATCACGGGCGTGCTGCTGGCGATCATGATGGCCAATGCGGGCGGCGCCTGGGATAATGCGAAAAAATATATTGAGACGGGTGCACATGGCGGTAAAGGAAGCACGGCGCATAAAGCGGCGGTAACCGGAGATACCGTTGGCGATCCGTTCAAGGATACGTCGGGACCGTCCATCAATATTTTGATTAAACTGATGACGACGGTGTCGCTGATTTTTATCCCGCTGTTTCTGTAGCGATTTGCGTGATGGAGGGGAAATGCCCTAGCGTTGGCCGGAGATCTGATGCTAGCGGTGGAAAATAAAAAGGCGGATTCAGAGGATGTGTTGTCGCTTCCCTGCGATGGCGCGCCTCTGATCCGCCTTTTTTATGAAAATATTGTGAAAGTGATGCAATCCAGACAACACTTGAAACGTTTGTGCGGAAGGGCTTTTGTCTTGGACGGACACGACGATGATCGCGTTTGCGATCGTTTGTTATAATTATAATGATCGTGCAGGAAGGGCGTAGAGAAAAAGGGGCATGAGATGCAGCATTTTATTGAACAGTTTGTGGCGTTTGGATTGATTGCCGCCTTTGGTTACCTTCTGAGCAAGAAAAAGGTGCTTTCTAAAGATACCGCGAATCAGATGAGCAACATACTCATTCTTTATATTATTCCGTTGTTAATTTTTCAATCGTTTCTTAGACCTTATGATGCGCAGGAGGCGGTCACGATCATCGTTTTGCTGGCTTTCACCGCAGTGGTTCAAGGAGTCTTTATGCTTCTCGCCCGGATCCTCTTCGGTCCGAATCATCGGATGGAGCGCTACGCGACGATCTTTAATAATAAGGCATTCGTCGGTCTTCCCATCGCGGCAGCGATTTTCGGTCCCTCTTCTGCTTTTTATGTTGCGCCCTCCATTGTCATGAGCAATGTTTTGCTGGTGTTATACGGGATGCCTCTCTTATCAGGCAAAGCGCATACGGGACGGCTTGATCTGATGGCGTTTCTGAGGAAACCCGTGGTTCTCGCTTTTTTGCTGGGCATCGCCGTGTATTTATTGCAGATTCCGGTTCCGCAGGTGATCATGCAGCCGATTCAGGGGATCACAAGCATCAATTCACCATTGGCGATGATTCTGATCGGATCCTTTATTGCCGAGAAGCCTCTTGGCGACTTGCTGAGGGATCGGCGCGTCTGGAAGGTTTCGTTCGTTCGGCTGATTGTGTTTCCGCTGGTGGCGATTGGGCTTCTTGTGTTGCTTCCTTACGGAACCAGTGAGCTTAAAATTGTAACGGCCATTGCCTGGTCCTGCCCGACGGCGATGAACCTCGCACTTTTGGCCAGCATGTTTGATTTGGATACTTATTACGGCTCTCAAATTGTGGTCAGCACCAGCATTTTTTGTGCGTTTACCATTCCGATGATTCTGATCGTGGCTCAGTTTGTCTTTCAGTAACCGCAACAAATTAAAGGCAACAAATTTAGTCGAAATTCTTCTATTTTCCCGATTCAATCTTTCAAAAATTGGTAATTATTAACATGAATCGACACGATGGATTTCTTTCATCGTGTGCCCGAGCGTGCAAGCGCTGGGTCAGGAGCGGAAGGCAAACGTTTTGGAGGGGGTTATGTCCGATTTTCAACAACAATATGAGCAGAAGCTGATGACGCCGGAAGAGGCGGTCAAACAGGTGAAGTCTGGCGACTGGCTGGATTATGGCCACGCCAGTACGATTCCCGTAGAACTCGATCGTGCATTGGCGGAGCGCGTGGATGAGCTGGATGATATCAATATTCGCGGATACTTGGTTTTCCATCCTCTGAAAATTTTTGAAGCCAATGAGAAGGCGGGACGCAACGTTTTTACGTTTAACTCCTGGCACTTTGGCGGAGCAGAACGCAAGCGCTCTGCAGCCGGAACCGGCGATGCCTTCTTCCTCCCGATGCGTTTCTATGAGTTGCCTTATATCTATCGCAGCACGGCAGATATTGAGCGTGTCGACGTGGCGATGATTGCAGTTGCACCGATGGACGAGTTTGGCTACTTTTCGTTCGGTCCGGCAGCAGCGAATACCATGGAAGTCATTCGCCGTGCGAAGTATGTGATTTTGGAGGAAAATCCGAATATTCCACGTATTTTTGGCTTGTATGACGCGGCGGTGCATATTTCGGATGTGGATGCGGTTGTGCGAAGTGAGGCGCCGATTGATACGATTGGGACCTCCACCCCGTCTGATATCGATAAAAGCATTGCGGAGATCATCATGACGCAAATTCCGGATGGCGCGACGCTTCAGATTGGGATCGGAGGCTTGCCGGATGCGGTGGGCGCGATGATTGCGGAATCGGATTTGAAGGATCTGGGGATTCATACGGAGATGTACGTCAACTCCATGGTTCAGATGGCCAAAGCCGGAAAGATTAACGGAAAGAAGAAAAACAGAGATCGGGGAAAGCAAGTCTTTGCGTTCGGTGTTGGATCGCAGGAACTGTATGATTATATTAACAATAACCCGGAGATTGCCACGGCGCCTGTGGATTATGTGAATGATCCCTATGTGGTGGGCTCGATCGACAATTTCATTTCCATCAATACGGCGATTGAATTGGATCTGTACGGACAGGTTTCAGCGGAGTCCTCAGGAAGCAAGCATATCTCCGGAACCGGCGGGCAGTTGGATTTTGTCGTAGGCGCTTATCGTTCCAAGGGCGGAAAGAGCATTGTCGCCTTGAACTCGACCCATAAAGATCGAAAAACGGGAGAGCTTTCCAGCAACATCCGCCCCACGCTGATCCCGGGCACCATTGCCACCGATCCACGCTCGGCCGTGCATTATGTCGCGACGGAATACGGGATTTTTGATCTCAAAGGGAAGAGCACTTGGCAGCGTGCGGAAGGCCTCATCCAGCTGGCACATCCGGACTTTCGCGATGAGCTGATTCGCGAAGCGGACGCGATGCATATCTGGCGCAACAGCAACAAGCGATAGAAAAAAACTGGGGAAACATGAAAAAGTTATGCCCCGTTTTGCACAGCATCTGTGCATCCGGCGGAGGAGAGCGGAACACTTCAGGAGGAAACCATGGAATTTATTAAATATGAGGTCGAGGGGCCGATTGGCATCATTACGATTGATCGCCCCCAAGCACTGAATGCGTTAAATCGTCATGTTTTGGAAGAGCTTGATCAGACGATCGATGCCATTGATCTCCAGACGGTACGCGTGGTCATCATCACCGGATCGGGAGCGAAATCTTTTGTCGCTGGGGCGGACATCGCTCAGATGAAAGACCTGAACGAAGAAGAAGGCCGGGCATTTGGTCAGTTTGGCAATCAGGTGTTTCGCAAAATTGAAACGCATCCGCTTCCCTTTATTGCCGCCATCAATGGCTTTGCCCTGGGCGGAGGCAATGAGCTGGCGTTGAGCTGCGACATTCGTTACGCGGCGGAAAACGCAATGTTTGGCCAACCGGAGGTCGGCTTGGGAATCACGCCGGGATTCGGCGGGACGCAGCGTTTGGCGCGGCGCATTGGATCGACCTCGATGGCAAAAGAAATTTTATTTAGCGCAAGAAATATTAAGGCGGATGAAGCCTTGCGCATCGGTTTGGTCAGCCGCGTATTGCCGCAGGAGGAGCTGATGCCGGCGGTGAAGAAGCTGGCGGCGACGATCGCAGCGAATGCGCCGATTGCAGTTCGAGCGACGAAGAAGGCGGTGAATGAGGGGATGGAGCAGCCGATGGATCAGGCGATCGAGACGGAAGCCGCGCTCTTTGGATCCACCTTTGCGACCAACGATCAAAAAGAGGGAATGAGCGCTTTTCTTGAGAAGCGGAAAGAAAAGCATTTTCGCAATGAGTGAAATGCTCGCGAGGAGCGGCTGCGTACGATCTTTCTGATGCAAAGGAGCATGACCGGGCGAAGAAGCGTGACGCGCACCAAGCGCTGGGTGTAAAATAGAAACGAAATGGTTTGAAGGTGTTCTTAAAGCGGAGCACGTGTTGCAGGGATGAACTAAAGGAGGAGAAAATGGGCAAAATCGGAAATATTATGGTCATCGGTGCCGGGCAGATGGGCGGCGGTATCGCGCAGGTCATGGCACAGGCGGGACACAAGGTCTATCTGAACGATATCAAGCAGGAGTTCATTGATAGCCGTCTCCAGTTCATTGAAAAACTGTTGACCAAGGATGTCACAAAGGGCCGCATTACCGAAGAGCAGAAACAGCAGGCTCTGGCCAACCTTGTTCCGGAGCTGGATATGAAGAAAGGCGCTGCGGATTCGGATCTGGTGATTGAAGCAGCCATTGAAAATCTCAAGATCAAGGGCGGCATCTTCAAGGATTTGGATGAGGCGGCAAAACCGGACACGATTTTAGCCACAAACACGTCTTCCTTGCCCATTACTGAAATTGCTGCATTTACTAAGCGCCCGGACAAAGTCATTGGGATGCATTTCATGAACCCGGTTCCGGTGATGAAGCTGGTTGAAATTATCCGCGGGATGGCGACGAGCCAGGAAACTTACGATGTGATCCACAGCCTGTCGGAAGAAATTGGAAAGACCCCGGTGGAGGTCAATGATTTCCCGGGATTTGTTTCCAATCGTGTGCTTCAGGTGATGATTAACGAGGCGTTCTATTGCCTCTATGAGGGAGTTGCTTCGGCGGAAGATATTGATACAGTGATGAAACTCGGAATGAATCATCCGATGGGACCTCTGCAATTGGCAGACTTCATCGGGCTGGATACGGTTCTTGCGATCATGAATGTGCTGTATGAAGGATTTGGCGATTCCAAATATCGTCCGTGCCCGCTGCTGAAACAGTATGTCCAGGCTGGATGGCTCGGTAAAAAATCCGGTCGCGGTGTTTATACTTACGATAAATAATTCGTTCGCTTTTGACCCCTTTAGGGCGCCGGCCTCTCCTCGATGGAGATGCCGGCGCTTTTTCTCTTTTTTGTTCGGTGCTCGCTCGGAGAGAATCATGCCCGTGAGGGAAGGCGGCGCAGTTCACCGCGGACAAAGAGCGTGAACGTGGTGGTTGTCGTGATGGCGGCGATGGTATCGGCGATCGGTTCCGCCAGATAGACGGCCAGCGTCGGCGGCATCAGGAAATGAGGCAAGAGATAGATCAAAGGAATCAGCATGATGACTTTTCGGAGAAGAGCCATGAAGGCTGAAATCCGTGCCTGTCCAAAGGCGAGGAAGGATTGTTGTGAGGCGATTTGGAGTCCGAAGAGGAACATGCCTGCGACGTAAATACGCAGCATGGGGACGGTGGCTTCGATGAGCGATGGCTCCTGCGTGAAGATCTGGACGAAGAGGGAAGGAAACAGCTCAATCATTCCGGTCATGCAGACCGCATAGAGGAGATTGGTGAGGAATAGAATGCGGAGGGTTTGTTTTACCCTTGAGGCATTGCCCGCGCCATAATTAAAGGAAAGAAGGGAGACCGCCCCTTGAGCAAAGCCGCTTGTGGGGAGAAGGATGATCTGCATGACCATGGCATTGATGGCAAAAGTAGCGACGTAAAGATCGCCGCCATATTGGAGCAGGGAGCGATTGAAGGCCATTTGAAGGAGACTCTCAGTGGAACTCATGATGAAGGGCGATGCGCCGAGTGCAAGAATTGGAGAGAGAATATGCCAGGGGAGGCGGATCTGTTTTTTGTTCAGATGGAAAAAGGATTTTTTTGAGGCCAGCACTTGGAGAACCCAGAGAGCGGAGATGATTTGCGAAAGGATGGTGGCCAGCGCAGCGCCAGCAACGTCCAGATGAAGGACAAAGATAAACAGAGGATCCAGGACGATGTTGAGCACGGCGCCGACGACCACGGTCAGCATGGCTTCTTTGGCGAATCCCTGAACAGCGATGAATTGATTCATTCCGAGAGAAAACATCACCGCGATGGTTCCCATGAGATAGATGCGGGTATAGCGTAGCGCATAGGGAAGGGAGTCCGGGCTTGCGCCGAAAAGATGAAGCAGAGGCTCCAGAAAGAGGGAAAAAAGGACGGTGAGCGCCAAACCAAAAAGAAAGGAAGCGGCAATGGCCGTATTCATGACCTGATCCGCCTGCTTTTGCTTTCCTGCGCCCAAATAGATGGAAGCACGAGGTGCTCCGCCGCCGCCGATGAGATTGGCAAAGGCGGAGACGATCAGAATGATCGGAGAAGCAATGCCGAGTCCCGTGAGGGCTAAGGATCCAATTTCAGGAATATGGCCGATATACATTCGGTCAACCATGTTGTAAAGCATATTGACGACCTGTGCGACGACGGCAGGGATCGCCAATTGAAAAAAGAGTGTCGTGATCGGCTCGGTTTCCAAGCGATTTTCTTTTGAAGACGATGGAGAATCCATAGTGATCCTTTCTAAAATTATGATTGCTCTAAAATCATAATCGATTCATCCTACCACGATGGAGGCAGAGATTCATGGATTTGATCGGGGCGGCAGCGGCGGAGTATGGTATCATGAAGAAAAGGCGAGGAGGAAATTATGTCTCAGGTCAAATTGCGTTTTGCCCCAAGTCCGACCGGCTATCTTCATATCGGAGGGCTTCGAACGGCATTGTTTAACTATTTGTATGCCCGCCACCATGGAGGCACCTTTATTTTGCGCGTGGAAGATACGGATCGGACGCGTTTTGTGGAGGGCGCTCTGGAAAATCTGATCCGCGTGCTTCATTGGGCGGATCTGGATAGCGATGAAGGACCACGTCTGGAGGATGGTCGGCTGGTGGAGCGAGGCCCCCATGGTCCCTATGTTCAGTCGGCGCGCCATGAGCAGGGGCTGTACCGGAAGTACGCGGAACAGCTGGTCGAGGAAGGAAAGGCCTACTATTGCTTCTGTACCAAAGAGCGTCTGGATCGGGTGCGTGAAGAGATGAAGGAGCGCGGGGAAACGCCACGCTATGATGGCTTCTGCCGCGATATTCCCCTGGAGGAGGCAAAGCAGCGCGTTGCTGCCGGCGAACCCCATGTCATCCGTATGCGTCTGCCCAGAAATGTGGATGTCACCTTCCATGATGCGATTAAGGGCGACATTACGTTCAATACGGATGAGCTGGACGATCAGGTTCTGATTAAAACGGACGGTTTTCCGACCTACCATTTTGCGGTGGTCATTGACGATCACTTTATGGAAGTGACGCATATTGTTCGGGGGGAAGAATGGATTTCGTCCACGCCTAAGCATGTGCTTCTCTATGATTTCTTTGGGTGGGCGCAGCCGGAGTATGTTCATCTTCCGACCGTTCTGGGGCCGGATCATAAAAAGCTGTCGAAGCGGAATGGCGATGCCGCCGTGGAGCAGTATGTTGAAAAGGGCTATTTGCCGGATGCACTCATCAATTATATTGCGCTTGTGGGATGGTCGCCGGCCTCGAATCAGGAAATTCTTTCTCGAGAGGAACTGATTCGCCAATTTGATTTTGATCGCATTTCGTCCACCGGCGGGATTTTCGACATCAAAAAGCTTAATTGGATGAACCAGGAATATATCAAGAAGATGCCAAAGGAAGAGGCGGCAGTGCAGATTCGACATTTTCTGGAAAAGGAAGGACTCATCGATGCCTCCTATCCTGAGGAGAAGCTGCTGCTGGTGACGGAGACGTATCAGAATCGGATTGAGTATTTTGGTCAGGTAGCAGATATGATGCGGCATCTTTTTGTTTCGTCCGAGGAGCTTGTGTATGATGCGGATGCCATCGAGGCTTTGAATGCTGAGGGCGCAAAGGATCTGGTCGGCCGATTTGAGGCTAAGATCGCGGAACAGGAATTGAATGCGGAGATGGCATCCGGCGTGGTCAAGGAGATTCAGAAGGAAAGCGGAATCAAAGGGAAGAGCCTTTGGTTCCCGATTCGCGCGGCGGTCGTCGGCACCACCTCAGGTCCGGATTTTGGAAACACATTGATGATCTTGGGCAAAGAAGAGGTTCTGGCTCGTCTGGCGCGCGTACGGAAGGAAATTTGGAGCGAATGAAGATTTACAATACCCTCCACCGAAATAAAGAGGAATTGATCCCCATTGAAGAGGGAAAGATCCGCATGTACGTTTGCGGTCCAACGGTTTACGACTACATTCATATTGGAAATGCCCGCCCGCTGGTGGTGTTTGATACGCTGCATCGATTTTTGCGCTGGCAGGGTTTGGATGTGAGATATGTGGTCAATTTTACGGATATCGATGATAAGATCATCAACCGCGCCCGCGAGGAGGGGGTTCCCTATACCGCCATTACGGATAAGTATATCGGTGCATTCAATGAGCAGGCGGCGGCGCTGAATTTGCTGGAGTCGGAAACGATCCATCCGCGCGCGACGGGCATGATCCCGCAAATCATTGATTTTGTGCAGGAGCTAATCGATCAGGGCGCGGCCTATGATGCAGAGGATGCCGTTTATTTTGATGTCACCCGTGCAAAAGATTATGGAAAATTGTCCGGAAAGAAGATTGATGATCTTCTCGCCGGAGCACGCATTCATGTCAATGAAGCGAAGGATGACCCGCTCGATTTTGCGTTGTGGAAAAAGCAGAAGGAGTCATGGGAGCCGGCTTGGGAAAGCCCGTGGGGACCGGGGCGTCCGGGATGGCACATTGAATGCTCGACGATGTCGAAGGAATTGTTGGGAGAGACGATTGATATCCATGCCGGGGGAAGCGATCTTGAATTCCCGCATCATGAAAATGAAATCGCACAGACGGAGACGCTGACGCACAAGACTTTTGCCAACTATTGGATGCATAATGCGATGATCACCGTGACCAAGGAAGATGGATCTTGTGAGAAGATGTCAAAGTCCAAGGGCAATTTCTTCATGCTGAAGGACATCGAAAAAGAGTATGACCTCATTTTGGTGCGCATGTGGCTCTTATCGGCGCATTATCGTTCCCCGATTAATTTTTCACGTGAGGTCATGGATCAGACGCGGAACAGCTATGAGCGGCTGATGAATGGAAAACATCGTCTGGAGCGCTTGAAATCGCATGCGATAGAAGGCGGGCGGACGGCGGATGAGCAGACGCTGATCAATGAAGTGAACCAGCAAAAAGAATCGTTCCGTACGGTATTGGCGGATGATCTCAATACGGCGGATGCGCTCACGGCATTGTTTGAAATTGTTCGTATGGCGAACGCTGGTTTAGATGAGTCCAGCACGAAAGAAGCAATTACACAGGTTTACGCGGTGTATACCGAACTTCTGGATGTTTTGGGTCTCGCCGACCACACGAAGGAAGAAGTGTTGGATGAAGAAATTGAACGGCTGATTGCAGAACGAACCGAGGCGCGACAGGCGAAGAATTTTCATCGTGCGGATGAGATCCGTGACATGCTGGAGGCGCAGGGAATCCACCTGATGGATACGCGCACCGGCGTGACCTGGACGAGAGAGTGAGGGGACGATGGGAGATTATATTTTCGGACGCAATGCCGTACTGGAATACCTGAAACAGGGTGGCGAGGCAGAAAAACTTTTTGTGGCCAAGGATAGCATGAAGGGAGTGGTGCACCGGATTGTGGCGCTCGCTCGTGATCAGAAGCTTCCGGTGATTGAGACCGATCAGCGCAAGCTGGAACGGATGGCCGAGGGCGGCAATCACCAAGGGGTGGCGCTGCTTGCGACACAGTTTCATTACGCCGAACTGGACGACATGCTTCAGGCTGCAAAAAAAGCGGGTCATGCGCCATTGATCATCTTGTTGGATGAGCTGACGGATCCGCATAATGTGGGAGCCATCATTCGCAGCGCGGAATGTGTGGGGGCTGATGGTGTGCTGCTGCCGATCCGCCGATCCGCAACGATCACCTCGACCGTTCATAAGGTGTCTTCCGGCGCAACGAGTTATGTTCCCATCGGCCGCATCAATAATGTCAATCAAACGATTGATCGATTGAAAAAAGAGAATATCTGGGTATACGGAGCGGACAGCTTAGCCAAGCAATCCTTTTGGAAGACGGATTTTTCCGGAGGGGTTTGTTTGGTCATTGGAAATGAAGGAAAGGGGCTTTCGGAGCTGACGCGCAAAAAATGTGATGCGCTGGTTTCCATTCCTCTTCAGGGGCATCTGGACAGTCTCAACGCCTCTTGTGCAGCGACGGTATTGATGTATGAAGTGCTGCGGGGGCGGCTGGAATCGCAGCAGATAGAAAGCGATGCAAGCCATGAGTACACTGGTGCATGAGGAAACGCTCTGGTCGACACAGGTGTTTCGCGTGCCGGCGCATGATCCGGTGCAGATCCGTCTGAGCATCCATGCCGGAGCAGTGGATGCGCAGATTCCAGCAGCGCATTATTTGGTGGTGACGGGATTTTTCAAGATTTTACATGATCTGTCGGTCTCTCATTTTCGCTATGAGTTCGGTTCGGAAGGCTTGGTTTTTTATGTGGATGTCCGTGAAAGCCGCAATGTGGTGCGCGGGCATCTTCAGAACATGAAGACGTTTCATGTCCTAGGCAAGGCATGGGATCTGGTGCTGGTCGATGGCGCACGCGTTTCGGTGATTGCATCGGAGGGACATGTGCCGAAGCTTTCGTCGGTGGAGTTGGAGATGATGGCGTGGATGCATGCGCAGATGGGTTCGCGCCCGTTGCGGTTTTCCCGCTATTTTCTTTATGCGGCGCTTCTTCCGTTCGCGCGCGTGCGGGGTTATGGTTCCGTTTTGATGGGTCATGAAGACAGCACGGGGCGTGTCAATTTTTATCATGTGCTGGAAGGGCTGGAGCTCTTGCAGCGCAGTTTGCAGTCCATCGATGTGTCGGGCATTCGTTCCCGCGAGGAACTCCATCAGGTCATCAAGCCTCTGGAGCATGCGCTGGACGAGATTGGCCGCCGGGATGGATTTTTGCGCGGCATGCTGATTCAGGTTCTGGTGCTGGCAGTGGTCTATGAGCAGAAAACGACGGACGCTCAGCTGAAGGCTAAAGCACAGGCGCTTTCGGAAGGCTTCAACCGTGAAGCCGTAGGTTCTGGCATGATGGCGATGCTTGGATTTGAGCCGCTGCTTGATCTTTTGGATGTCGATCCCCATCTCCTGCAGGATACGGATGATTTGAGTCTTTATCTTTTGTCCCGATTTAGGGATCCTGCTCTCTCCAGGGTCATCAGCTTGAAACAGATTGATCTGCTTCAGGAACTGGCTCGTGTGGCGCTGGAAAAAGGAAGTGTGGATCGTGAGCAATTGAACCAATTTTTTTATCAAAATCAGCTGGTGGCCGATGGGGTTCGTGACTGGATCACCATATTGCAGTTGCTTTCGATGATCCGGCAGGAGGAGTAGAATACAGGCAAGGAAAGTGCTCTGTGGGCTTTGGATCAAAAAGATCCAGGCAGAAAATCAAGGAGGCAACGATGGCAGAGGTTTATGTATTCATGACGGATGGAACGGAAGAATGTGAGGCGTTGGTCATGGTGGACTTGCTCCGTCGTGCGAACATCGAGACGCAGACGGTGGCGGTTCCCGCAGGAGATTGGGCGGAAGATCATGCGCCGAAGAGGGTTCATTCGCTGCACCATGTCGATATCGCGTGCGATTTAGCGCTGAGCGAGTTGCCATCAGAGACGGAGGCGGTTTTCTTTGTTCCCGGCGGAAAAGTCGGCGTGGTGAATATGGCGGCTTCGAAGGATTTTCAAGCCGTCCTGCAGGCGCATCATGATGCGGGTCATCGCTTCGCCTCGGTGTGCGCAGGGCCGACCGTCCTCGGCGGACTGGGGCTGATCGATGACAAAAAGGCGACGGTCTATCCTGGGTTTGAGAGCGGACTGGGTCACGCGACCTTTGTTGATGCGCCGATTGTGGAAGATGAGGGTCTGCTGACCGGGCGCGGACTGGGCGTTTCCATCCCTCTGGCGCTGGCGCTGATTGAGAAACTGCGCGGCCACGCCGCTGCAGAAGCGGCAGCCAAACAGATTGTCTATGAATGGGAACAGGAATGATTTGATCGGATAGGGCGGAAAGGCAACTGCGGAAAATGCTCAAATGCCTTGTGCGGACTGCATGGTCCATGCAGTCCGCGGGGTACATGTCAATTTCAAAAATGGCGAATTTGCACGATTCCGATGAGGGTCTCTGTTGTTCGTTCCATTAGGCTCGGATATCCTTGTATTTTTCCGGATCCGCATCAAATTTGCCTTTGACATAAGCGCAGATCGGAAGAATCTTTATGTGTTCTTCCCGGGCATTTTCGACAAGCGCGTCAAATAATTTTCCAGCCAATCCCTGTCCGCTGTACGAGGACAGGACGATGGTGTGGTCGGCGCTGCGGACGCCGTTCGGGCGATCCGTGTAAGTCAACTCGCCCACTTCTTTTCCATCATCATATAATGCAAAGCGCTTCAGATTTTTTTCGTGTTTCACTTCAAAAGCCATCATTTCCTCCAAAAGATGTTCCAATGTTTCCATGAGATGAACGTATGATGAAGATACCCCGTCTCACGAAAGAGAAGCGGGGAATGTGACTGGGGGAGCCTTTTTCATCCCAAGTCTTCAACTCTGTGAGCTTCAGCTATTTTCTCTGTGGCCATTTCTCATTCTCATCTATTAGGCTCGCGCCCATAAGACGTAAAATACTTTGGCCATTCGAAAAAGTACGAATCACGCGTTCTCTGCGTTTGACTTCGCCGTTGAGCCGTTCCGCCAGATTTGATGTCCGTAACTTTTTATGTAAAGTCGAAGGAAAAGCATAGACCGAAACAGCATCTGCCCATCCTGGGTTTAAAATGTCCATTGCTTTCCAAGTCTCTTCATTTTCCTTCTGGGGGCAGTCAAATCCAAGTACTTCACGCATTTTGTGATTGCAGAAACTTTTTGTGTCGATACGCCGACCTGTTCTTCGGCTTCCGCATTGAGCACGGTGTCAATGACTTTTTCCACGAGCTGGCTCATCTCTTTTTACACCAACTGAGTCTACGTAATCATTTCCCCTAATTGCAATAATAACTTGGACATATCCTAATTCGCCCACAAAGCCTCGAGTTCTTGTTTTATACACTCCCTAGGTGTCCTATAATTGAGCAATTTCCTTGGGAGTTCGTTACACCAGTTCATCA
>JAEXBN010000027.1 GCA_023394045.1 Bacillota bacterium
TCACTTCCATCAGCCCGAAAAAAACCTGGGAGGGCGCGATCGGGGGACTTCTGGGCGCGGTTTTCCTTTGTCTCCTTTTTCGGCCGTTATTTTCTACGGAATTATCGGCGGTCAAGGCGATTCTTCTGGCTCTTCTTGGATCGATCAGCGCTCAGTTGGGAGACTTATTTGCCTCACGATTAAAGCGTAAAATGGGCGTTAAAGATTTTGGAACGATACTGCGTGCGCATGGCGGAATTATGGATCGATTTGATTCCATCCAATTTGCTCTTCCGGTGGTCTGGCTGAGCTTTCGTGTGCTGATGCAATGGATATAGGAGTAAATATGACAATTCTTGTTGCCTTACTTGTTTTTTTTGTGGTGATCTTATTTCATGAGGCAGGCCACTTCATTGCCGCTAAATCCGTTGGAATCCGCGTCAATGAGTTTTCTGTCGGAATGGGACCGGCGCTGTTGCAAAAGAAAAAAGGGGAGACCATCTATTCGTTGCGTGCGGTTCCACTGGGCGGCTATTGCGCCATGGAGGGAGAGGATGAGGACTCGGATGATCCGCACAGTTTTTCCAGAGCTTTGCCGTGGCAACGTTTTGTGGCTGTATTGGCCGGACCGCTGATGAATCTTGTTGTCGCGTATCTTTGTTTTGCGCTTTTTTTGGGTCTGAGCGGGTCTCCGATTCCCGTCGTGGCCAAGTTTTCTGAAAATTCTCCGGCGAAAAGCGCAGGCTTGCTGGCAGGAGACCGTGTGACGGCCATTCAAGGCCGCCCCGTAGATGATGCGCAGGATATGATTGAGGCCATCCAAAAAGGAAAAGGAGATGCCCTAGAGGTCACTGTGCTTCGAAACAATGAGAGTAAAACCTTTCGTGTGACTCCGGCGCGCCAGGAAGACGGGCGGCTGATTTTGGGGTTTGAGATGGAGAGACAGACGGATCTTTTCGGTGCTATTGTTGGTGGTTTGACCACAGCAGTGGAAACCTTCTTCTCATTGTTCGGGATTTTGTGGAGTCTCATCTCCGGCGCATTATCCATTGATGCCGTGTCGGGGCCGATTGGCGTCATCTCCATGATTGGGCAAGCGGCTCAACAGGGGATCAGCTCGGTGCTTTATTTGACCGGGTATATCTCCATCAATCTTGCTTTTTTCAATCTGCTGCCGATTCCCGCTTTGGATGGATTTACGCTGCTGTTTATTGTGATTGAAAAAATTCGTGGGCGGAAGCTCAGACCGGAGCTGGAAGAACGGATTAGACTGATTGGCTTTTCTCTTTTGATTGCGCTGATTTTATTTGTTTCATTCAAAGATGTGTTGAAAATCATCTGAGAAGAGACAGAAAAGAAAATAGAAAAGGATAGAAAGGAATCTTATGACACATCAGATACAGGTGGGTTCTGTCGCTATTGGCGGAGGGGCACCCATTTCCGTTCAGTCGATGACGAATACGGATACGAGTGATG
Organism: Bacillota bacterium; assembly: GCA_023394045.1. Classification (GTDB taxonomy): domain Bacteria; phylum Bacillota; class Clostridia; order Tissierellales; family Peptoniphilaceae; genus Murdochiella. The sequence continues at coordinate 1,456 of JAEXBN010000027.1, forward strand.
TGGAAGCAACAGTGCGTCAGATTCTGGCCTTTGAAGAAGCGGGGTGTGATTTGTCTCGCTCGGCCATCAACTCTCTGGAGGATGCGCAGGCGATTCCCCTCATTAAAGAGCGCACGAACATCCCTTTTATTGCGGATATCCAATTTGATTATCGTTTGGCCTTACTCGCCGTGGAATATGATTGTGATTGTCTTCGGATCAATCCCGGAAACATTGGCGATGAAGATCGTGTGCGCCAGGTGGTGGAGGCGTGCAAAAGAAAAAATATTCCCATTCGCGTCGGAGTGAATTCCGGATCAGTGCATCAGGATCTGATTGAAAAATATCATGGGGTCAATGTGGAATCCTTGGTCTATAGCGCACTCGATGAGGTTCGCTTGATTACCCGATATGATTTTGATCAGGTGAAAGTATCGATCAAATCCAGCCATGCGCAGACCATGATTGAAGCCAACCGCTTGTTTTAAACGCTTTCCGATGTTCCCCTTCATCTTGGAGTCACGGAAGCGGGTCCCCCGTTTTCCGGGACCATTAAATCGGCGGTGGGGATCGGCGCTTTATTGGCGCAAGGGATCGGCGACACGATTCGCGTGTCGCTGACCGGAGATCCGGTGGAAGAGGTTCGCGTTGGGGTGGAGATCCTGAAGTCTTTGGGGTTGCGCAAAAAAGGCATCGATTTGATCTCCTGCCCTACGTGTGCCCGAACCAAAATTGATCTGATTCATTTGGTTCAGCAGGCGGAGCAAGAACTTCGTGCGGTGCATGCGAATTTGAGCGTGGCGATTATGGGATGCCCGGTCAATGGTCCGGGAGAAGCCAAAGAGGCCGACATCGGGATTGCAGGGAGTCGCGGATCAGGCGTCATTTTCCGCCATGGGAAAGTGATCCGCCAAGTTCCTGAAGATCAATTGCTGGAGGCACTGATGGAAGAAGTTCAAAAGATTCTCGCATCGCATGAAGCAGAAGGAGTGCGCTGATGCTGCTGCGTGATCTGATGGATGGCGAGGGGGAAGTTTCTTCGGCGATTTTAGACTGGCAATTGAAAAAGGTTCGGTTGGAATTCAAGACTCAGGTTGCTCATTTTCTTTTTGTCTCTGATGAAGGAAAGTGGACGGATGCGGAGCAAGAGCAGATTCGGGAACAATTGCAAAAAAAATTCGGGCTGAGGATCACTTTAGAAGTGGAGTCCATAGCAAAAGGCCAGGAGGGCGAGCAGCCGGATCCGCAGCCACGGCCGACGTATGAAGAGCCCGTGGTGCTTCAGCCGCCACGACAAAAGAAAAGGCAGGAGCGTTCCGAGGATCAGAATGGGGAGACGATTGGCCGCTTCGGAAAGAATGAGCCGACTTACGAGTTGAATGAGGTGTCGCCGGATCTCAATACCGTCGTGGTCGAGGGGATCGTTTGCGCCGTGGAATCCACTGCCACGAAGACGGGATCGCTGATTTTGCGCTTTGATTTGGAAGATTATGAGGGCGGGGCGCTTTGTGCGAAATTGTTCTGCAATGCTAGAGATACAGAGTTGGCGTTGAAGATGATCCACGAGGGGGCGCATTGCCGTGTGAGGGGTCGTCTTCAATATGATAGTTTCAGCCAGGGCATGATGTTTATGGCGCAGGCCGTTGCTCCAACTGCTTTACCGGAGCCGGAGGATCCGGAACCCGTGAAGCGCGTGGAAATTGCGGTTCATACACAGATGACCAACATGGAAGGAACGATTGAATGCCGTGATCTGGTGAAACGCTTGGCGGCATGGGGACAGGATGCGGTGGGGATCGCTGATACCGGTTCGCTTCAGGCTTATCCTTTGATCGCTCAAGCGGCATCCGGAAGCACGTTGCGCATTCTTTATGGCTACCAGGCCAAGCGGCTGAGGGAATCGCATCGGATTTTGTCCAATCCCTTTCAGATTCCTTTGGCAGATGACGTTTCCTCCTTTACGGTTTTCGATCTTGAAACGACGGGATTTTCACGGTATTTGGATCAAGTGATTGAAATTGGTGCCGTGCGCTACGAAAATGGAGAAAAGATCGGAGAGTTTTCTGAATTTGTGAATCCCGGCCGCGCGATTCCAGAACGAATTACGGAGTTGACGTCCATCACGGATGCGATGGTCGCCGGTGCGGATCCGATCGAAAAGGTGCTTCCTCGCTTCATTGACTTTGCGAAAGGGAGCATTCTGGTCGCACACAATGCGGAATTTGATGTGGGATTCGTGCGGGAGAATGCACATCGCATGGGCATTGATTTTCGTCCGGTTTGGATGGATACGCTGGGTCTGGCTCGCTGTCTGCATCCTGAATTCAAAAATCATAAGCTGGACACGCTGACCAAAGAGCTGCACGTTCCCCTCTTCCATCATCATCGGGCGATTGATGATGCGACGGCGACGGGCTTTGCTTTTCTTGCGCTCTGGAAAGAGTGGAAAGCGAAGCAAATTTCGCTGCATGAAATCAATGAGACGCCATCTGATTTTCCGCTGGCGCGCCACGAATCATCGGAACTGTTGGTTTATTGCCCCAAAAAGTCGGGGCTGAAGCCCTTTTACGATCTGGTGTCACAAGCGAACATTCATTATTTTGACCATGGCCGTCCCGGTGTTCCGGAATCGATCCTGGAAGAACGCCGGACGCATTTCCTCATCGGATCCGGGATGATTGGGTCGGAGCTGTTCCGCCTGATTGCGGAGGATCTTCCGGAATCCCTTCAGGAGGAGGAAGCGCGTCAGATGGATTTTTTGGTGGTTCAGCCGGATACTTTTACGGAAACCGCGTTGCGTCGGGAACTGGTTGCGGATGTCGAGCATTTCCGGAGAATTACGCGGCGCTTGATTGCACTGGGTCAGAAGCTGAATCTTCCGGTGATTGCGACGGGGATGCCCACTTATCTGAATCACGGCGACCGGTTGGCACGCAACATCCTTGTCAACTATCAGCGCAATGTCGATTTTGATGAAAACGGACGTTACTGCTTGATGAATACGCGGGAGATGCTGGATGCTTTTTCATGGCTTCCCTCTGATGTAGCGCACCATATTGTGATCGATACGTCGCGTGAATTCGCCGATCAATTTGAATCCTATCCTCCGGTTCCGCATGAAACGACTGCTCCAGAGCTGGAAGGAGCCGCCGAGGAGCTGCGTGAGTCCTCGATCAGCCGGGCACAGGCCATCTATGGGTCCCCGTTGCCTGAATTGGTACAGAAGCGTTTGGATCGGGAACTCAATTCCATTATTGGCAATGGCTATTCCTCCCTTTATGTGATTGCGCGGCGTCTGGTGATGAAGTCCAATGCGGATGGATATCTGGTCGGATCGCGTGGTTCGGTCGGGAGCTCTTTTGTGGCAACGATGTCCGGAATCACCGAAGTCAATCCGCTGGTGCCACACTATGTTTGCCCTTCATGCCAACATAGCGAGTTTATTGAGGATGGTTCGGTCGAGTCAGGGTTCGATCTTCCGCGCAAGGTTTGTCCGGTATGCGGGATGGAGATGAATCGTGATGGACATACCATTCCGTTTGAAGTCTTCCTGGGATTTAATGGAGATAAAGAGCCGGATATCGATTTGAACTTTGCCGGCGAGTACATGCCCACGATCCATAAATACACAGAGGAGCTTTTTGGAGAAGGAAAGGTGTTTCGTGCTGGCACGATTTCCGGAGTGCAAAGTAAAACCGCTTACGGGCTCATCCGAAAATACCAGGAGCAGCCCTATATTCCTTCTGAAGATCACAATCTTTCGGAAGCACACATTCGGCAGTTGCAGCGCATTATGGAGGGAACGAAGCGCACCACGGGGCAGCATCCCGGCGGACTGATGATTGTGCCGAAGCAGATGGATATTACGGACGCGACGCCCATCCAGTATCCTGCCGATGATGTGCGGGCAGAGGCGAAAACGACTCATTTCAGCTATAACAACCTCGGCCATTGTCTGCTGAAGTTAGATGAGCTGGGTCAGTCCACACCGACCATTATCCGGCAGCTGGGCGATATGACGGGCATTGATCCCTTGGAGATTGCGTTTGATGATCCGGAAACCATGGCGATTTTTTCCGCGCATGGCGGTTTGCCTTCCCAACAGCCGTATACCGATCAAGATGAGGCCTCTCTTGGAATTCCTGAATTTGGAACGCCGTTCGTTCGGGGGATGCTGAAGGATACCCATCCTTCCACGTTCGGAGAACTGTGCCGTATTTCAGGGCTTTCTCATGGCACGAATGTGTGGCTAAATAATGCGCAGGATCTCATTCGCCAGGGAAAGACCACGCTTCAGGGAGCGACATGTACGCGTGACGATATCATGATCTATTTGATCTCGATGGGGTTGGATAATCTCGAAAGCTTTAAGACGATGGAAGCCGTTCGCAAGGGAAAGGGCATTCCGGAAAGTGTTCTGCCGCATATGCGCGAGCACAATGTCCCGGAATGGTACATTGACTCTTGCCAGAGAATTTCCTATCTTTTCCCCAAAGCGCATGCGACCGCTTATGTCATGATGAGCTACCGGATTGCATGGTTTAAGGTGCACCAACCCGCTGCATTTTATGCCACCTATTTCACGCAGCATCTTTCGGATTTTTCCAGTGTGTTTCTTCGCGCCTCTCTCGCTGATGCGACGGCGCAGGTATTGGAGTTGCGGCAGCAAAAAGAGGCGCGGGTAAAAATTGATGAGGGAAAGCTCAGCCTTTGGGAAATTGTTGAGGAGATGCTGGCGCGGGGATTGTCCTTTTCTCCGGTCAGTATGGAGAAATCAGAGGCCGTTTCGTTTCAGATGGATGGCTCGGATCGGGTTCTTCCTCCTTTCGCAGCGTTGGACGCGGTTTCAGAAGCGAATGGATGCGCGATCGTTGCGGCGCGTGAAAAAGGACCGTTTTTGTCGCGCACCGATTTGAGGAAGAAGACCGGTTTGCCGAAAGCGGCGATGGAGTCCCTTTTGAGTCAGGGGCTTCTGGATGATCTGACGGAAAGCAACCAGATGAGCTTCTTTCCCGGATTTTAATGGACGCCCTGTTTGAATATTGAGGCGGTTTATGCTATGATCTTAAAAGATAGATGTTGTTGGACAAGAGCGGGGCTTCCGCTCTTGTTTTTTTAAGAGGGGAGGGCTTGTGAATAAGCGAATGTTGAATGAATGGCGTCCGCGTTTCGCTGAAGTCATTGCACAGGCGGGCTATGAAATGCTGGATGTGGAGTTTGTGCATGAAGGAGCGGATGCTGTTCTTCGCTTTTTCATCTACTCGGATCAGGGCATTACCATCGATGATTGTGAAGTCGTGAGCAATATGTTGAGTCCGAAGCTGGACGAATGGGATCCGATTGACCAACATTATTTATTGGAAGTGAGTTCGCCGGATCTGTCCAGACCGCTGATGACGGATCGCCAGCTCGAGCTGCATCTCGGTGATCGTCTGGAAATCACTCTTTACCAGAAAAAGAATGGAACGAAACATCTTGTCGGTGTTCTATCGGGTTTTGATGATCAGGTCATCACCTTTGATTTTGGTCATGAAACGGAGTCTTTGGCGCGTGAATCCATTGCGCAAATCAAACCCTATCTTGAATTTTGATCGGAGGAAAATGAAGCATTATGAGTAAGGAGTTGTTGGAGGCGCTGGGGGATCTTCAGGAAGCAAAGGGAGTTTCCAAAGAAGTGATCTTGGATGCGATTGCAAAGGCGCTGGAAAAAAGCTATGAAAAAAATTTCAGCGATGAAACGAATGTCGAAGTGGAAGCGGATCAAAATACCGGGGAATTTCGGGTATTTCAATTGAAGACGGTGGTTGATGCGCCGGAGGATACCATCCGTGAAATTTCGTTGCAGGAGGCTCAGAACATTCAGCCGAAAGTTCAGGTTGGTGATACGGTGCGCATCGAAGTCAAACCGAAGAATTTCGGGCGGGTGGCCGCTCAGACGGCGCGCAACATCATCATTCAAAAGCTGCGCGACGCGGAGCGCGAAGCCGTTTATGATGCGTATATTGACCGAATGAAGGAAATGAT
>JAEXBN010000042.1 GCA_023394045.1 Bacillota bacterium
TGTTAGAATGAAATGAATCCATAGCCCCTCCTTGTAGATGTTTTGTGGTGAAATCATTCTAACAAGAAGTCGAGCTATGGATTATTTATTTAGCAAGGGTGTCCAAGTTCATTTTACAATTAGCCATCGCTTATAAAATGAGACGCAGATACACAAAATGAGGCGAAGATATACAAAATGAGATGCAGATAAACGCCTATAATTTTGTCAATCGTGGTATGATGAAATGAATTGCTATGTAGAAGATGAGGAGACGAGATGGGACTCTTTGATGTTTTCACAAAGTCCTTCAGCCAGAAGGAAATCGACAAAATTACGCCGCAGGTAGATGCCGTGCTGGCTCTTGAGCCGGAGATGGAAAAACTGACCGATGATGAGCTGCGCGCGAAGACCGTGGAATTTAAACAGCGGTATAAGGACGGCGAATCGTTGGACGAGATGCTGCCGGAAGCCTTCGCTGTGGTGCGTGAGGCGGCATGGCGCGTTTTGGGGATGAAGCCCTACCGCGTCCAGGTGATCGGCGGGATCATTCTCCATCAGGGACGCATTGCGGAGATGAAGACCGGTGAAGGAAAAACGCTGGTGGCGACCATGCCTTCGTATTTGAACGCCTTGGCCGGAGAAGGCGTGCATGTCGTTACGGTGAACGACTACTTGGCGCAGCGTGATGCTGAGTGGATGGGCAAGGTTCATGAATTCTTGGGACTGAGAGTTGGCGTCGTGCTGCAAGAGCTCCAGCAGGATGAGCGCATGGAAGCCTATAAGGCTGATATCACTTACGGAACCAACAACCAGTTTGGATTTGATTATCTGCGGGACAACATGGCCATTTACCAGTCCGGTGTGGTGCAGCGCAAATTGCACTATGCGATCGTCGATGAGGTGGATTCCATCCTGATCGATGAAGCCCGTACACCATTGATTATCTCGGGCATGGGAGATCCGTCGACGGAGATGTATTCCCGCGCGGACATGTTCGTTCAGACGCTGGAAGGGCGCATTCTGGACCCGAATGAGGAGCTGAATAAACTGGATGCCCTGTTTGAGGAGCATAAGCTGGAAACCGTGGACTACCTGGTGGATGAAAAGCGGAAGACGGCAAACCTGACGGAGCAAGGCAATGCCAAAGCGGAAGCCTACTTCCACGTGGAGAACATTTCCGATCCCTCGCATATGGAGCTGATGCACTATATCAATCAGGCGCTGAAAGCGCGGACGACGATGAAGCGGGACATCGACTATGTCGTGGATGACGGGGAAGTCAAGATTGTCGATGAGTTCACCGGCCGCATCATGGAAGGCCGCCGCTATTCCGACGGGCTGCATCAGGCGATTGAAGCCAAAGAGCACGTGGAGATTAAGAGCGAGTCGAAGACGCTTGCGACGATTACGTTCCAGAACTTCTTCCGCATGTATGAAAAGTTGGCGGGAATGACCGGAACCGGTTTGACAGAGGCTGATGAATTTGCGGAGATCTACCACATGGACGTGGTGGAGATCCCCACGAATCGTCCGGTGCGGCGCGTGGATCAGGACGATGTGCTCTATCTCCGCGAAGAAGCGAAATTTCGCGCGATCGTCGACAAGATTATCGAGGTGCATGAAACGGGTCAGCCGATCCTGGTGGGCACGGTGGATATTGAGACCTCGGAGAGAATTTCATCAATGCTGAAAAAGGCGCATGTGAAACACAATGTGTTGAATGCGAAGCAGCATCGCCGTGAGGCGGAGATCGTCGCACAGGCCGGCCGCTACGGCGAGGTGACCATTGCCACGAACATGGCTGGCCGCGGAACGGATATTGTTTTGGGCGGCAATGCCGAATGGATGGCAAAAAAACAAATGGAAAAAGACGGCGATTCTCCGGAGCTCATCGAGTGGGCGGACAGCTTCCGCCACGTGGAGCCGGAAGAGGTGTTCCCGACCGAGCAGGAGGGCGTGTTCCTCACCGGCGCAGAGATCACGGCAGCGCGTGAAAAATTCAACAGCTTGAAGAGCCACTATGAGGTCGAGACGAAGGAAAATGCGAAGAAGGTGCGGGAAGTCGGCGGTCTGTTTATTTTGGGGACAGAGCGGCATGAGTCCCGGCGCATCGATAATCAGCTTCGCGGCCGTTCCGGACGACAGGGCGATGCGGGCACCTCTCAGTTCTTTATTTCGCTGGAAGACAAGCTGATCCGCCTGTTTGGAAACGAACGGATGCAGAAGTTTGTCGAATCCGGCGCGTTGCCGGAAGATGAGCCGATTCAGGCGGGGATCCTCACCAAATCAATTGAGCGCGCGCAAAAGAAAGTCGAATCCAACAACTTTGCAACGCGAAAACAAGTGCTTGAATATGATGATGTCATGAACATGCAGCGCAAGACGGTTTATGCAGAGCGGAACCGCGTGCTGCACGGCGAGAGCATGAAAGAGGAGATCGTGGAGATGGCACATGGACTGATCAGCGATGCCGTCGATAGCTTCTGTGCGGAGGGGGTCTCCCCGGAGCAGTGGGAGATGGAAGGCCTGTTCACCTATCTCAACAATCTGTTCTTGCCGAAGGGAATCCTAGCAGTGGATGATATTCGCGGAATGAAGCGAGAGGATCTCAAGGCCAAGCTGATCCAGATTGCGGATGATCTGTATGCGAAGAAAGAGACCGAGGTGGGCATCGACATGATGCGCGACTTGGAGCGGATGGTGTTGCTGAAGGTGGTCGACACGAAGTGGATGGATCACATTGACGCGATGGATCAGCTTCGCAAAGGCATCGGGATCCGCGCCATGGGCAATGAAGATCCGGTGCGTGCCTACAGCAACGAAGGCTACGATATGTTCAATGAAATGAACGATGCCATTCGGGAAGATACCGTGAAATTCCTCTACCATATCGTTCCGCCGAAGGTGGTCGTGCGCGAACAGGTGGCGAAGCCGACTCGGGCTGTGGGCGCCGGGGATGAGGCGGAGCAGCCGGAAAACAAGCCATTTGTACGAAGAGGAAAAAAGATCGGGCGCAATGATCCGTGCCCGTGCGGAAGCGGAAAAAAATATAAAAATTGTCACGGACGTTTTACGAATTAAGAGAACATCCACGGGGCGGGCCTGCATGCGGTCCGCCCGTTTTGGAGAGAGACCTCATCGAGACGGAAAGGAAGTGCCATGGAATTTTACGAGATGCGTCAACGCGTGGAAACGGCGGAGATCCGCCTGAACGAGCTCAGGAGCTCTCTTTGACATTGCAGGGTTGGAAGCCTCTGTTGCGGAGCTGAACGAGCGGGCGCTGGCGCCAGGGTTCTGGGATGATTCGGATGCGGCGCAGGATGTCATGGTGGAGCTGAACGCGAAAAAAGCCACGGTCGATCATTTTACAGAGCTGAAGGATCGGTTTACGGACTTGAAGGAGATGCTGGAGCTGCTGAATGAGGATGAATTCCAACAGGAAAAGGACTCGCTCAGCGCGGAGCTGATCGAGATCGAGAAGAAGCTGCAGGAATTGTCGAAGCAGACGTTACTCTCTGGGGAGTATGATACGAATGATTGCTTTGTGGCGATTCATGCCGGAACGGGCGGTCTGGAGGCAATGGATTGGGCTGGAATGCTCAAGCGCATGTACGAACGTTGGTTCCAGCGCCGTGGGTGGAAGGTGGAGATGACCGAGCTCAACACGGAAGAAACCGGCGGGATCAAATCCGTGCAGTATGAGGTCAAAGGATATTATGCCTACGGCTATTGCAAAGGGGAAAAGGGCGTGCACCGCTTGGTTCGCATTTCGCCCTTTGATTCGCAAAGCCGCCGCCACACCTCGTTTGCCTCGGTGGATGTGTACCCGGTGCTCAAGGATACAGGAAAAATTGAGATTGATGAGAAAGATCTGAAGATTGATACGTATCGTTCCTCGGGAGCCGGCGGCCAGCATGTCAACACGACGGATTCGGCGATCCGCATTACGCATATTCCGACGGGCGTCGTCGTCACCTGCCAGAATGAGCGTTCCCAGATTCAGAACCGCGCCAAGGCGATGGAAATGCTGGTGGCGAAGCTGATTCAGATCAAAGAGGAAGAGCACCGTGAGAAAATCGAGGATATTCAGGGAACCTATAAGCAGATTGCCTGGGGGTCGCAGATTCGCTCCTATGTGTTCCAGCCTTATACGTTGGTGAAGGATCACCGCACCGGGGAGGAAACGGGCAACATTGAGAAAGTGATGGACGGGGATCTGGATCCGTTTGTGGATGCGTATTTGAACTGGAATGCGCAGCAGGAGACAAAGGAGAATTAAAATGCGAATGAAGCGCTTTTATATGCCGACGCTGCGGGAAGTTCCGGCGGAAGCGGAGATCCCCAGCCATCAGCTGCTGCTGCGGGCAGGGATGATCCGGAAAGCCGCCAGTGGCATTTATACGTATTTGCCGCTGGGATACCGCGTGGTGCGCAAAATTGAAGCGATCGTGCGGGAAGAGATGGATCGGGCCGGCGCGCAGGAAATCCGCGTGTCGAATTTACAGCCGAAAGAGATTTGGGAAGCGTCAGGTCGCTGGAGTACGTTCGGACCGGAGATGTTCAAGCTGACGGATCGCCATGCGAATGAATTCGCGCTGGGACCGACGGCAGAGGAATATTTCACGGATTTGGTGAAAGAGGAGCTGCGCAGCTACAAGCAGCTGCCGCTGAATCTGTATCAGATTGGATGGAAGTATCGCGATGAGAAACGGCCTCGCTTTGGCATCAACCGTTCCCGCGAGTTTCTGATGAAGGACGCATACTCCTTTGATTTGGATCAGGAGGGGTTGGAAGCGTCCTATCAGATCATGTGGGATGCGTATGTGCGGGTTTTTGACCGGCTGGGCATCAATTATCGGATCGTGCAGGGCGATTCCGGAGCCATGGGCGGAAAGGTCTCCCATGAGTTTACGGCGCTTTCGGAGATTGGCGAAGGGATCATCGTCTATACGGATGGTGGCTACGCGGCGACGGAAGAGAAAGCTGGAATGCAGAAGCCGGCGTTTCCGAAAGAGGAAGCGCTGGAAGTGGAGGAGGTCGCCACGCCGGGCGTGAAGACCATTGAGGATCTGTCCGCATTTTTGAATGCGCCGGCGGAGAGGATGATCAAGGCGATTTGCTTAAAGGCCAATGGCGAGGCGGTTTTCGTGTTTCTCCCGGCGGAACGGGAACTGAATATGGCTAAACTGGTCGCGTTCCTCCAAGTTCCGGAACACGAAATCGAGATGCTGGACGATGAGAGCATTCGTCGGATCACGGGAGCGGAGCCGGGATTTACGGGGCCGGTCGGATTAGCAGAAGGGGTTCGCGTCGTCCTGGATCGGAGCATCATGGAGCGAAGCAATCTCATCTGCGGGGCAAATCGCACAGATCGTCATCTGAAGAACGTGAACTATGGCCGCGACTTTACCGGCGAGATCTGCGAGGATCTTTGGCTGGTGAGGGAAGGCGACCGGGATCCGGAACAGGGCGAGCTTTTGAAGTTTGCACGCGGGATTGAAGTCGGCAACATCTTCCAGCTGGGAACAAAGTATTCGGAGGCGCTGGGCGCGACGGTGTTGGATCCGAATGGCGTCGCGAAGCCACTGGTGATGGGATCGTACGGCATCGGCATCACACGGACGGTCTCTGCTTTGGTCGAGCAGAATCATGACGAAAAGGGAATGATTTGGCCGATTGCGGCAGCGCCGTTTGCGGCGGTTGTGACGGTGATGAAGCCGGAAGATGAGACGCAGATGGCTCTGGCGGAGGAGCTGGAATCGTCGCTGGAAGCGGCCGGTGCGGATGTACTGCTGGATGACCGGAAGGAGCGGCCAGGGGTGAAATTCAATGACCGGGATCTCATCGGGATTCCGCTGCGGATCACCGTGGGGAAACGCGCCGGAGAGCGGATGGTGGAATATTCGACGCGCCGCGAGATGGTGAATGAGGATGTGAGCGCGGAAGAGGCGGTTGAACGGGTGCGGAAGGCGCTGGGCGTTCATCTTTCTTTATAAAAAGGAGTCAGGGATGGCAGCGGATGCGCATCAGACTTTATCGGAAACAATTTATCAAGAGCTGCGGCAGAAGATTCTCAGCGGGGAGTGGCCGACGCTGATGCGGATCAATGAGCTGGCCTTGTCGCGGGAGCTGCATGTGTCCCGGACGCCCATCCGGTGGGCGCTGGAGCGCCTGCGCGATGAAGACTTGCTCGAATACAGCCCGCGCACCGGATTCCGTGTGAAACGGCTGACCGTGGAGGATGTGCGCGAGATCTATCAACTGCGTGAGATGCTGGAGGGGATGGTCTATCCGGCAGCAGCGCTGCGCATGAGCGAAAGTGATTATGAGCAGCTGCATGACAATATTGAAGCGTCTCGGGAAGCGGTGGAGCGCGGGGATTTTCAGGCGCTGATGACGCTTTCTGGAGAGTTCAACCATACGATGCTGATCATTGCAAAAAGGCCGCGCGCGGCGATGCTGATTCAGCAGCTGAATGAGTATCTGCTGAATTTCCGCCGCTATTCGTTTACCGATTCCATGGAACGCCGGGCAGAAGCGGTGGAGGAACATGGACAGATTTTGGAAGCGATGCATCATAAGGAGCTGATCCTTTTGGGAGAGCTGATTCAGCGCCATATGCGCCATGCTCGTGAGCATGTGGTTCATTCTTTGCAGGAATGGGAGAAGTCTTCTCGTTCAGAGCCGGACGATTCGAAGGCGGGCGAGTCGGAGCTGGGTGAGCCGGCGGTCGGAGCGAGGGATCAGGCGTAAGCCGCAATCGGCCGACGGGATTTTCAACTGTTCTTTTCCTTGCGTTTCGCTTGCGCTTTTGACGAAGAGCCCTTAGAGGGGCTCTTTTTTTTGATATGATCCACTTAGAAACATTTTCCTCATATTTTTCTTCTTAAAGGTTGGCGATTATTTTAACAATATTTGCTGGGTGGAAGATCCAGACAACGTTTGCGCCATGAAGCACGGGAAAGCTGTGAGGAAGATTTTCTCATTCCCTGGGAGAGGGGAATGAGAGGACGGAAAGAAGAGGGAGACCATACCCTATAGGAGGATTGGGAATGAAGCGTGGTTTATTAGCAACAGCATTGGCGCTGGCGATGACATTGGCGCTGACAGCCTGCGGCAATGGCGGACAGAGCGCCTCGGAAGCTCCGGCTGGCAATGATTCCTCAGCGCAGCAGACCGCTGAAGCGACGGATTGGAAATGGGAACGGAACATCGAAATTGTGTGCCCATGGGGGACGGGCGGCGGTGCGGATACGACGCTTCGCGCGTTTACGTCGGCTCTGGAAAAAGAAGTGGGCGTTAAAGTGGTGGTCAATAATAAAGCGGGCGCTGGCGGCGTGACCGGGGTGCAGTTTGCTTCGCAGCAGCCAACGGATGGCTACAGTTATCTGATGGCGACTCAGTCTCCGGTTGTAGCGCAGATTTCGGGCGCAACGGATTTTGATGTGTATGGAACCGTGCGTCCGCTGATCCAGATGGTTCAGGACGTGAATGTTTTGGTTGCCGGAAAAGATGAACCGTATAATAACCTGACGGAGCTGGTGGATTACATTAAGAAGAATCCCGGTTCGGTGAAAGCCGGGGTCATGACGATCACCGGTCTGGACGCGGCCTGTTTGAGGGGCGTTTTCGGCGATACGCTGGAGCCCGTGGCCTATACGGAAGGTTCACAGCTGAATGCGGATATCGTCGGCGGTCATATCAACCTAGGCGTGGAAGGTCCGGCGGAAGTCAAGGCGATGGTGGATTCGGGCGATATGAAAGTGATTTGCGCCTTCACCGACAAACCGCTGACGATTCCGGGATGGGAAAAGGTTCAGACCTCCAAAGAGGCTGGATATGATGTCACCTTCGGCCCGGGACGCGGAATCTTCTATTTTGATGGAACGCCGGAAGCGGCGGTGAAGGCCTTTGAGGCGGCGGCAGAGAAAGCCCTCAATTCGGAAGAATTTAAGAGCTTTGCCAAACAGCAAGGTCTGGATCAGCGCCAGGGCTGGAAGAATATGGCGGATTATCAGGCAGCTTGGAAGGCTGATTATGAGGCGCTGAACAGCATGTTTGGCCAGGGAAAATAATCTGTTCTTGTTCTTGTGCCGCTGTTCGGCAGAGAACGATGAAATGGGATGAGATTGCGGAAGACCCGGCACGCCAGTGCCGGGTCTTCTGAAACACTTTTCAGGAGGACGACTTTGGATCTTATTTTTTCCATCATTTTACTGGTGGGATCGATCTTCCTCTTTATCATGGCAGGAACGCAGGCTCCTCCGGGAACACCAACGGAGCTTGGAGCCGCCTTCTGGCCGCAGCTGATTTTGGGGATTACGATCATTCTGCTGATTGTTCAGATTCTTCGCCAGGTGAAAGCGTTCCGCGCATCCGGAAAGGGGCTGACGGAAGGGATCAATATCGGAGGCTTTTTCAAGAGCCGCCTTTTTGTGGGCATGCTGGTTGTGGCGGGAATGGCCATCTTGCTTCCGGTCATCGGCTTCATTCCGGCCTGTGCGATTTTCTTAGTGGTTTACGGTATTTTGCTGAAGGCGGAAAACATCAAAATGTTGGCGATCGTTTCACTGCTCGCCACCGCATTCATTTATGTGCTGTTTCAAGGCGCATTGGACATCATGCTGCCGCGCGGCATCCTGTTTTTCCGCGATTTCTCGCTCTTTTTTGAGATGCTGCTCCCGTTCTGAGGAAAGGAGGATTTATGTTTTCACTGTTTACTATGGCGTTTCAGCTGACGTTTGCGCCGACGACCCTCCTGTTCCTCGTGGGAGGAACGGTGATCGGCGTGATTTTTGGCGCTCTTCCAGGGGTGAGCTCATCCATGGCGCTGGCGCTGCCCTTTGCCTATGCGATGGATCCCGTTACCGCGATTGGGTTTTTGACTTCGGTCTATTGCGCGGCCATCACGGGCGGCGGCATTACGGCCATTCTTTTCAAGATTCCAGGCACGCCATCGAGCGCGCCGACGACCTTTGATGGCTACCCGATGGCGCAGAGCGGCAAAGCGGGAAAGGCGTTGGGCTATTCTCTCATTGCCTCAGCGATCGGCGGAATGATCGCGGCATTTTCGATGGCGCTGATTTCGCCGCAGCTGGCGGCCGTGGCGCTGAAATTCGGACCCGGAGAACTGTTTGCGGTTTCCTTCCTAGGACTTTCGGTGCTGTCTGCGCTGGAGAGCGACAACGTCATTAAGACGCTCATTTCCGGACTGATCGGGCTCTTCCTAGCCACCATCGGCATGGATCCGATGCTGGGCATTTCCCGCTTTACGTTCGGAAATTCGACGCTCCTTTCCGGCGTGGAGATGATTCCAATTATGATCGGGCTGTTTGCGGTCACGGAAGTGTTGAAGCAAACGGATCATCATGATGTGATTGATGTCGAAAAGGATTCGACCGCCGGATTGGGAAAGAAAGCGGCGAACAAGACCGAACTGCCGACGCTGAAAGAACTGTTCGCGGTGAAATGGACGACGCTTCGCGCTTCCGTTCTGGGGACGATCGTTGGCATTCTTCCGGGTGCCGGAGCGACGATTGCTTCATTTCTCTCGTATGCCATTGAGAAGAAGGTCGGAAAGCATCGCGACGCGCTGGGGACGGGCATTGCCGACGGCATCGTCGCTTCGGAGGCAGCAAACAATGCGGCGACCGGAGGTGCGATGGTTCCGCTGCTGTCGCTGGGAATTCCGGGCGGAAACGCTGCAGCGATCATGATGACCGCCTTGGTGATTCAGGGCGTGCAGATCGGACCCCTGCTGATTTCGCAGCAGCCGCAATATCTTGCTTCGGTCTTTGGCGCGATGTTTGTCACGAACATTATTATGGTCATCGTGGCCATGGCGATTGCGAAGGTGTTTGCGAAGATTCTTTCGGTTCCATACAGCATTCTCGGGTCAATCATCATCATTCTGGCGACGATCGGCGCGTATGCAACAAATAATAATACGGGCGACGTGGTGCTCATGGTGATTGCAGGGATTCTGGGCTATTTGTTTACCAAGCTGCACTATAATGCGGCGGCGCTTGTTTTAGGGCTGGTTCTTGGACAGATGTGTGAATCCAATTTCCGCCGCGCCTTTACGATCAACAACGGTTCGGTCGCAGCGATTTTCTCCAGCCCGATCACCTTCGTGATTACAGCAGTTTGCTTGATGATGCTGTTCTTCCCGTTGGTGAAAACGCTGATCGGCATGACAAAGAAAAAATCCACTCACTGATGCGTGAGAACAACAGGGGCGCGGGTCTTCGCGCCCCGCTTTTGTTTCCGGGCTCAGCCGATGGATGAAGAGGGCGGAGGAACGAGACGGAACGTGAAGAGAAAGGGAGAACGTATGATCCGGATCCATGATGATGGAGTGTATTGGAGCGGCGGAGCGATCCTGAGCGAGGAAGAGGGGCGCAGAAGGGGCTGGAATCCGGAAATGGGACGCTCAAAGACGATATCTTACGGCATTCTTGCAGCGCATAATACAGCGCCCGGGATGGATCATCTGGAATTGAAATTCGATGCGGTCACGTCGCACGATATTACCTATGTCTCCATCATTCAGACGGCGCGCGCTTCGGGGATGGATCATTTTCCGATCCCTTATGTGCTGACCTGCTGCCATAATTCGTTATGCGCCGTTGGAGGGACGATCAACGAGGACGATCACCTTTTTGGTTTGTCCGCGGCAAAAAAATTCGGAGGAATCTATGTCCCCCCGCATCTGGCGGTCATTCATCAGTATATGCGCGAGAGGATGGCAGGCGGCGGGAAGATGATTCTCGGATCGGATTCGCATACGCGCTACGGGGCGCTGGGGACGCTTTCGATTGGAGAAGGCGGCGGAGAGTTGGTGAAACAGCTGCTGGGAGAGCCTTATGAGGTGGAGGCTCCGGAAGTCATCGCGATCTATCTCACGGGAAGACCGGCGCCATGGGTTGGACCGATGGATGTGGCGCTGTCCATCATCCGCGCGGTTTTCAAAACGGGTTATGTGAAAAACAAGATCATGGAGTTCATTGGGCCGGGCATTGCCTCCATGAGCACCGATTACCGCAATGGCATTGATGTGATGACGACGGAAACGGCGTGTCTGAGCTCGGTATGGGCGACCGATGAAGAAACGCGTGATTTTTTGAGGATCCATGGACGTGAGGAGGAGTATCGTTCTCTTGATCCGCAGGAAGGCGCTTATTATGATGGCTGCGTCGAAGTGGATTTATCCGCGGTCAAGCCGATGATCGCCATGCCCTACCACCCGTCGAATGCATTTGAAATCGATGAATTGTATGAAAATCTGGATGAGATTCTGGCGCAGGTGGAGGAGGATGCAGCGGCGATTGCCGGAGGGCAGCATTTGTTGACTCTGCGTGATAAAGTCGGATCGGACGGGACATTGCAGGTGCAGCAGGCGGTGATTGCCGGATGCGCCGGCGGCAATTATACGAACGTGGTGGAAGCAGCGCACCTGCTCAAAGATCACCCCATTGGGAATGATGCCTTCTCGCTCTCGGTCTATCCTTCGTCCCAGGCGGTCTATCTGGATTTGGATCGAAAGGGGCTCCTGGCTGATCTCATGGCTTCCGGCGCCGTGGTGCGGACGGCGTTTTGTGGTCCCTGTTTCGGGGCAGGCGATATTCCGGGGCATAATTCCTTTTCCATTCGCCATACGACCCGCAATTTTCCGAATCGGGATGGATCAAAGCCGGGTGAGGGACAGATGATCGGCGTGGCGCTGATGGATGCGCGATCCATTGCCGCGACCTGCTTGCATGGGGGAAAGCTCACCTCAGCGGAAGGGCTCGATGGCTTTGGCGACATTCCTCCCTATCATTTTGATGATCGGGCTTATCAGGCGCGTGTTTTTCAGGGATTTGGAAAGGGAAAACCGGAACTCAAGCTGCAGCAAGGGCCCAATATTAAAGAGTGGCCGGAGATGGAGCCGCTGGGAGAACACGTTCTTCTGGAGATCGTCTCCAAAATTGAGGATGAGGTGACGACGACGGACGAGCTGATTCCGTCGGGGGAGACGGCTTCCTATCGTTCCAACCCCTTGCAGCTCGCTGAATTTGCTCTTTCACGCCGCGATCCGGACTATGTTGGCCGTGCGAAAGAAACGAAGGCGTTGGAAATGCGGCGGTTGAGCAGAACGCCGGATGAGCGGCTGGATACGCTGCTCCGCCGGATTCATACGATCGCCGGACAGGAGGGGCAGGACTGGCCATCGATTGAGATTGGATCGGCGATTTATGCGAATAAGCCCGGCGATGGTTCCGCCCGCGAACAAGCAGCCTCCAGCCAGCGCATTCTGGGTGGACTGGCCAATATCGTCCAGGAATACGCGACGAAGCGGTACCGTTCCAATTGCATCAACTGGGGGATGCTGCCGTTCCATTTGGAAGAGGATCCGTCGGTGTTGTCCGTCGGAGATTTTGTTTATGTTCCCGGCATCCGTTCCGCGCTGGACGGGACAGAGAAGACGGTTCCAGCGTATGTTTTACACGCGGACGGAGCCATCGTGCCCATCGCCCTGCGCCTCCAGGCCATGTCCAAAAAAGAAGTGTCGATTCTTCGGGCGGGGAGCCTCATCAATGAGCATCGCGCGAAGCGAAAAGATCTTCCTTGATGAATGGAAATGAAGTGAATAAATTGAAGAAAAATGGATACGAACTCTATGGACAGATTGAAAGGGGGACACAATGCATACGGACAGAAATATTTTAGTGGCGTTTCTCTTAAATGCGGCCTTTTCCTGTCTGGAGTTCTTCGGAGGGCTGTTGACCGGAAGCGTCGCGATTCTTTCGGATGCGGTTCATGATTTGGGCGATGCCTTGAGCATCGGGGTTTCGTATTATCTGGAGCGCAAGAGCAAGCGCCAGCCGGATTCACTATATACCTATGGATATGCACGCTATTCGGTCATGGGGAGCGTCTTTACGACGCTGGTTTTACTGGTGGGTTCAGTTCTGGTGATTTTTAGCGCGGCGGAGCGCCTCTTCCATCCGGTTTCCATTCATTCCAATGGGATGATTCTCTTCGCTTTGTTTGGCGTGTCGGTCAACTATCTGGCCGCTCGATTGACACATGGCGGGCATTCGCTGAATGAAAAGGCGGTCAACCTGCACATGTTGGAGGATGTGCTCGGCTGGATGGTGGTCTTCGTCGGATCTCTTTTGATTCGCTGGACGGGATTCTTGTGGATTGATCCGGTCATGTCCATTGGAGTGGCGGTGTTCATTATGATTCACGCGCTGGAAAATCTGCGTGAATCCTTGGATCTGTTGCTTGAAAAAAGTCCGCACGACCTGGATATTAACATCGTGAAACAGCGCCTTCTCGCCATTCCCGGGATTGAAGGCGTTCATCATATTCATGTCTGGAGTCTGGATGGCCGGGAGAATTGCATGACCCTGCATGTGGTCAGCGATGTCGAGCCGCACAGGATGAAAGAGCGCATTCGAACCTTGTTGCTGCAAGACGGAATCGGTCATGTGACCATCGAATTGGAGCATCACGGGGAGTCTTGTACGGAATGGAACTGCCATCGTTCGGAGGGCGGAAGATCGATTTCGGATGGTTGAGGCCGTGGGATAGGAGATCTCAAACGAATGGATGAAGGAGAAGTCATGACGAAAAGTATAGATAATCGGAAAGTGGCCATTATCGGATGCGGCTTTGTCGGGTCGGCGTCGGCCTTTGCGCTCATGCAAAGCGGTCTGTTCTCGGAAATCGCGCTGGTCGACGTGGATCGGTCGAAGGCGGAGGGAGAGGCGCTGGACATCTCCCATGGCGCGCCGTTTGTGGGGCAGGTAAAAGTCTATGCAGCGGACTATGCGGAGATTATGGATGCGGCGATTGTCGTCGTGACCGCGGGAGCCGCACAAAAGCCGGGGGAGACCCGGCTCGATCTGGTGAATAAGAACGTGAAGATTTTTTCCAGCATCATTCCGGAGTTTAAGAAGCATCATTATCAGGGGATCCTTCTGATCGTTTCAAATCCGGTGGATATTCTCACGCTTGCGGCGATCCGCATGTCCGGGATGCCGGAAAACCGGGTGATCGGATCCGGAACGGTGCTGGATACGGCTCGCCTCAAAACGGCGCTGGGAGAGCATCTGTCGGTGGATGGACGCAGCGTTCATTCCTTCATTATCGGAGAACATGGAGATTCCGAGATGGTGGCTTGGAGTAGCACCAATATTTCCGGAATTCCGCTGGATGATTTCTGCGAGATGCGGGGTCACTTCCAGCACAAAGAGGCGATGGAACGGATTGCGGACGACGTGCGCAACAGCGCCTATGAAATCATCGAGAAGAAGCATGCCACCTACTATGGCATTGCGATGTCCGTGGTGCGCATCTGCCGGGCGATCGTGATGGATGAAAAATCCATCCTTCCGTTGTCTTCCATGATGCATGGAGAATATGGCATCGAAGGTATTGCACTGAGTATGCCGGCGATTGTCGGGGAAGATGGATTGGAAGTGCACGTTCCCATCGTGCTGAATGAGGAAGAGCAACAGAAGCTGCATGCTTCAGCGGACGCGCTGCGGAAAGTGGCTGAGGAAGCAGGGCTGTAAATCCCCTGTTTTTATGGGATCAAATGGAGCGGATGGAATAAAACGGAATGAAAAAGGAGAAATAAAGATGAAACAAATCGCCATTCAGGAAACGTACGGAGAGCGGTTTCAACATTGCTGGGGATGTGGTCCGAAGAATGATTTGGGATTGCATCTCAAATCGTATCCCGGCGAGGATGGAGAGACCTGTGTTTGTCATGTGACCCCTTCCCCCGAGTATACCGGGGGCGTTCCGGCCAATCTGTTCGGCGGGATGATGGCGATGATCTTCGATTGCCATGGAACCGCGTCAGCCGCTTGGTTTGCTCATCAGAAGAAGGGGTTGGAGCTGACGGAAGAGACGGTGATCGGTCGCTATATTACGGCGCATCTCGAAATTGATTTCAAGAAGCCTGTTCCGATGGGCGCAGAGATTACGGTCATCGCTCGAGCCGAAGAGATCGGTGAGCGGAAGGTGATCGTTCAGATGGATCTGATCGCGGACGAGAGTGTCCGTGCACAGGCGCGCATGGTTGCGGTGGGCGTGAAGGACAATATGTAAGGGTTCTTGGGGGCGCTGCGCGCCCGGTGTCTGCGGCGGATGGGCTTCACTTGAAGCCTCTGTGGGCACGAATCCCACCCTTTCATTCAAAACATGGCTTTCTTCTTTCGGCTCCACGCGCGTCGAAGAAGGAAGCCGTGTTTTGTTTGCTGGGTTTCTTTTCCAGAAGCCGGATCCGCGGAGTCTTGAAGAAAAATTTTAATGCAAGTGGGGTGAAGAGACCCGATTTCGGTCGGATGTTCCTGCGTGGGTGATAAAATGAATAAAAAAGAATCAAGCGTGGAGAATCATTGGGAACCGAGGCAATGATGGATGAAGGAAAACGAAAGATCAATGGAAAGGGGCGCGCCGTTCAGGGAGCGGTGACCTTTATTTTTCTGATGGGCATCGTCAGTCTTTTTTCCGATATGACGCATGAAGGCGCTCGGAGTATTCTGGGAGAATATTTGGATTTGGCGGGAGCCTCGGGATCCACGATTGGTTTTGTTTCGGGAATTGGCGAGCTCTGCGGCTATTCCTTGAGGATTGTATCCGGATTTTTAGCAGATCAGACCCGAAAATATTGGACGCTGGTCATTGCAGGATATACGCTGCAGGTGCTCGCCATTCCTGCCCTCGCGCTGGTTCCGGAGCAAGGATGGATCATGGCGTGCGCGTTGGTGATCCTGGAGCGCGTGGGAAAAGCGATCAAAAAGCCGGCGAAGAATACGCTGGTCAGCTTTGCCGCCAGCGAAGTGGGAACGGGCAAAGGGTTTGCTTTTCAGGAATTTCTGGATCAGCTGGGAGCTTTCTTGGGACCGGTGATGCTCTTTATTATCGCTAAAGTGCAGGGCACCAGCCACCTGTTTTCGACCTATCGTCTTTCTTTTCTCGTGCTTGGAATTCCGGCGCTGGTGACGATCGGGTTGGTCATTTTTTCCAAAATGAAATATCCGCATCCGGAAGCATTTGAGCCGGAGACAGAGGAACATGCGGCGTTCCGCTTTCAGCGGTCCTTTGTTCTATACATGATCGCCATCGCTCTTTTTGGTTTCGGATTTGCCGATTTTACGCTGATCACGCTTCATGCGGCAAAATCGCAGGCGTTTCCGCCCGAATCACTCAGTCTCTTATATGCGGCAGCGATGGCGGTGGATGCCGTGGCGGCGCTGTTCTTTGGATGGCTGTACGACCGCGTTGGTCTGAAAGCGCTGATGATCTCAACCTTTTGTAGCGCCTTTTTTTCTGCCTTTATCTTTTTGAGCGGGACACCATGGAAAATCCTGGTGGGAATTGTTCTCTGGGGCATTGGCATGGGGGCGCAGGAAAGCATCATGAAAGCGGCGGTCAGCCAGATGATTCCCCGCTCCATGCGCAGCACCGGATTCGGCATTTTTGAAACGGGTTTTGGAATCGCCTGGTTTTTGGGGAGCTGGTTGATGGGGACTCTGTATGATCTCCGCCCAGTCTGGCTCGTCTTGGTTTCCGTCGCGGTTCAGCTGATCGCCATCGTCTTTTACGCTTTGACGCTGAGAACGAGACAGGAGGAGATCGCCGCGCGGGGTTGAGGGATTTTGGAACGAGATGAAGCGACATGTGGAGGATGATGTGCTGGAATTAGAATGTAATACGCCGCTTGGCGCCGATGCGCCAATGCTTCAGGCAGCGATCAAAAAAAAGCTGGGAAGAAAACAGGCGAAGGAATGGGGAAACGGCACGTTCCGGTGGGTCGTCTTGCGCAAAAGCATTGATGCACGAAAAAAAGACGACGTCCATGAGCATTGGCGGCTGGCCTTGCTGCATGCGGAGGAAGAGGCGCCGCCCCTCGCGCGCCTGGAGGATCTTCCGCTTTTGCATGAGGCAGGATTCAGCAAAGCATGCCGGTCGCGGGACAGGCGCCCCGTGGTGGTCGGTCTGGGACCGGCGGGGCTGTTTTCCGCCTACTTGCTGTCTGTCGCCGGATGCCGCCCCATCATCGTGGAACAGGGGAAGCCGGTGGAGGCTCGCGCGCAAGATGTACAGCTTTTTTGGCGAGAGGGGACACTGCACCCATGGAGCAACGTTCAATTTGGCGAGGGCGGCGCAGGAACCTTTTCGGACGGGAAACTTCATACGGGCGTGAAAAGCGAATGGATCCGCTTTATTTTTGATACGTTTGTGCAATTCGGTGCGCCGGAAGAGATTCGCTACGATGCACATCCTCATATTGGAACGGACCGGCTTCCGGAGATTTTGGCGGGAATGCGCCAAGCGATGGAAGCGCTGGGGGCGACCTTTCTCTTTGAGCATCAGATGATCGGCTTGGAAAGGAACGAAGGGCGGATTCGGGGCGTGCGTCTGCGCAATTTGCGCCGATCCGAGGAAGGAGAACCGTCCGAACGGCGTTTGGAGACGGATGCGGTCTTTTTAGGGATCGGACACAGCAGCCGCCGCACGTACATGGAGCTGGCAGAAGAAGGCGTTCCGTTTGAAGCGAAGCCGATGGCGGTGGGGGTTCGCATTGAACATCCGCAGCAGCTGATTGATGTCGCTCAATATGGCGCGGCGACGGTGGCGGCGCATCGCGCTGTGCTTCCAGCTTCGCCCTATAAGCTCACGATGCATACGGCAAACGGGCGCGTCGTGTACAGCTTCTGCATGTGTCCAGGGGGCGAGGTCATCGCCAGCGCTTCTGCCCCGGAACAGGTGGTGACCAACGGCATGAGCAAGTATGCCCGCAGCGAGTATCATGCCAATAGCGCGCTGCTGGTGAACATCACGCCGGACGATTATGCGCCGCTGATTGCGGAGTTGGAGGAAAAGCTGAAGGAGCATCCAGCGGAGCAGGAACCGGAGCAGCTGAGAGAATTGCGCCGGCAGTGCCGGCGTTTTCCGGCGCTCAGGGGGCTGCTGTTTCAGGAAATGTTGGAGCATCTGGCCTATCTGGAGGGCGGATCCGATTATCATGCGCCATCCATGTCGGTGGGAGCGTGGATGGCGGCCATGGGTACCTCGAGCGTTGAAAATGGAGATCCGACACGGGAACGCATGGAAGCGCCGACCTACCAGCCCGGTGTGCGAGAGACGGACTTGCGGCGTGTGCTGCCGCATCTTGTTGCGGAGGCGCTGACGGAGGCACTGCCGCAGTTTGCACGGAAAATCCACGGATATGCTAACGCGCAGGCACGCCTTTATGCGGTGGAGTCGCGGAGCAGCGCTCCGGTTCGCATCCTGCGTGGGCGCGAGAGCAGGCAAAGTGAAATCGCGGGACTTTATCCCATCGGTGAAGGAGCAGGATATGCCGGCGGGATTACGTCTTCAGCCGTGGATGGGATGAAATCAGCCTATCTTTTTCTCGAAGGGATGGCTCATGTCTCCGGGCAGGAGATCGATTAGCGCGGCGGCGCGCGGATCGGAACGATGTTCTTGTTCGATCGAGGATCGGATGGCGTTCCGATTTTCTGCCCATATGTATCTAATTAGATATAAATGGGTAATATAAAATCGAACACGGAGGAAGCAATGATGGGCGACTTGGAAATGAAACTGGTGATTGGTCTGCATCGCAACGTATTGGAGTTGGATCGGCAGACCGCAAGACTGGCGTTGAAAGAAAGGTTGACGTTGGGTCAGTTTGCCGTGCTGGAAGCGCTGTATAGCAAGGGGGATCAATCCATCAGCGCAGTACGGGAGCGTATCCTTTCCAGCGTCGGAACGATCTCCGTGATCGTGAAAAATCTCGAACGGAGAGGGCTGATTCAACGATTGAGCGATGAGAATGACCGGCGTGTTTGTCTGATCAGCTTGACCAGAGAAGGATATGAGGTGATCTCTCGCATCGTGCCGGACAATAAGCAGATGATTGAACACTACTTTTCGGTGTTGACGGCCGAGGAGAAACAAGAAATGAAACGTCTCATGAGAAAGATAGGAGGAGTGGACGATGGAGCGCAAAATTAAGAAGCAGGTGACCGGTTACCGGACACAGGATGGCGCGGGAGTCAGCTTGGTTCGCGTTTTGGGAAATACGACGGTGTATGATTTTGATCCGATTTTGATGCTGGATTCGTTTGACAGCACCAACCCGGATGACTATACGGCAGGGTTTCCCATGCATCCGCATCGCGGGATCGAGACCATCAGCTACGTGTATCGCGGGAAAATGATGCATAAGGATACGCTGGGGAATGAGGACACCATTGAGGATGGCGAAGTGCAGTGGATGAACGCGGGATCGGGAATTTTACACGAAGAACGCATTCCGGCGGCGGATCGCTTGCTTGGGGTTCAGCTGTGGCTTAACCTTCCGCAAAAGGAGAAAATGAGCCAGCCAACCTATCGTTCATTGGGAAAGAAGGATATTGAAGAGATTCCGGTGGAGGGCGGCATGATTCGTCTGCTTGCCGGAACTTATGGGGATCACCATGGGCATCAGGGGGAGCACCTTCCGCTGGATTATTATGATGTGCATCTGGAAGCCGGCGCAATGCTGGAAATTCCAACGGAGCCGGATGAATCCGTGATGGCGTTTACGCTTCTGGGGGATGCTGTGATCGCCGGAGAGCCTGTCCAAGAGAAGACCGCCGTGAAACTTTCAGATGGCGATGTGCTGCGCTTGCAGGCAGGGGAGAATGGTTCGCAGATTCTGGTGATGAAGTCAAGGAAGCTCGGTGAAACGGTGGCTTGGGCGGGGCCCATCGTCATGAACTCACGTGAGGAATTGCAGAAGGCTTTTGCGGAGCTGCAAACCGGACAGTTCATCAAAGATCAGCTGGATTTTCAGCCGGAAGAGAAATAAGGATCTTCATTCGTTAAAGAATCCGGAGGAAAGTGTGATGTTGGACGTGCGGGCTTAGGGTATCATAGCCTCGGCACAGAAAGAGAAACGAGAAGAAAAAAAAGGCGCTGACGCCCTTTGACGCCGGCCAGAAAGGATCATCATGAAAGTGACTTCAGCCAAAGAATTGGCGGCGGCGATTGAAGCCGGAGAGATGCAGATTGAGGTGGAGGGAACCATTACGGGGTCGCCGTCCATCACGTTGCCGGAAGGCGCGAGCCTGAGCGGCGGAGCGTTGGAGTTTAAGGCGAAGGGCGTGCGCCTGACTCGGAACAATACGCTGAAGGACATCGTGATCACGACGCTGGACTATGAGCAGGCGATTTACAATGATTCCTCGGTGGAAGATGCGGGAACCCTTCGTTTGGAGAATGTGGAGACTGTCGGTCAGATTTATCTGGCAGCAGCGGGGGCGACGAAAAAGATTCGTGTGGAAACGAATGGCGTGTTTGTCCGTTCTGCGGATGTCCGAGGCCGCGCGGAGCAGCCTCATGGGTTTGGTGTCGATGTGCTTCAGGGAGGAGTGACGCTCTGGAATCAGCAGCCGGATCCGGAGTCGGTGTTCACGGCGACCTTGCGCGGGATCCGTGTGGGAACTAAGGAGACGCCGGTTCGCGGCTCGGGAGTTTTTGTCGCGGGATACGGCGACCGTGAAGGTGGAGCGGCGGGCGGTTTGTTCCATGCCGATTTGCTGGAAACGGGCGAAATTTACACGGATGGCGGTATTCTGGAAGGGACGCCGGATAAGATTACTGGCGGAGTCTTTGTGGTCTCCGGCGCAGTCGTGGATCGGGTGGAGAACAACGGCTCGGTGACGACGTTTGGCGCCAACGATATGGTGTTGGATTTGTGGGGAGAAACGCCGGAATGGGTAGCGAATGCGCCGATTACGTCCAACGGCCCGTCCGGAATCGGATTCGTGAATTTCGGGAAAATGGGATCGCTGACGATCAACGCCCCGATCGTGACGAATGGCGGCGGAGCGCGCGGATTTAATTTGTACGACGGATCGATCGAATCGGCTCATTTTGCCTCGATTGAGACGCATGGCGACGGATCCATCGGAATCCAAGTTTCGCGTCCGATGGGACCGCTGACGGTGGATGGCGATGTGACCACATCGGGCGGCGAAGGCACTTCGTTGGTGAAGGGCGTACAGATGAAGCTGAAAGCGGTCGGCGTTTCGATCAAACCCGGTGCGGACATGGCACGGTTAACGATTGGCGGAACGGTGTCCACCGAAGGAGCAGGATTGGCCAGTGTGGAAGTGCTGGAGGGCGCAACGGTGCGTGAGCTGTCCATTGGTGCGGTTGAGGCACATGGCGAAGGATCCGAGCGGGTGATGTTGAGTGGAAACGTGCCGGAAGGCGCATTGAAATAAAAGGAAAAAGGATGACGACGAGACTACAGCAGGAACGCTATGCCCGTCTGCGCCTCATTCTGGGCGAAGAGGGGCTTCGCCGTCTGCAGGAATCCCGTGTCATGGTGATCGGCTTGGGCGGTGTCGGGTCGAGCTGCGCCGAAGCGCTGGCGCGAGGCGGCGTGGGCGGACTGGATTTGATCGATGGCGATGTGGTGGAGCCAAGCAATATCAATCGCCAGGCGCTGGCGTTCACCTCAACGATCGGCATGGCGAAAACGGAAGCGATGTACCGCATGGTGATGGAAATTCAGCCGGATTGCGATGTGATGCTCCAGCAGCGCTTTCTGGATGCGGAAAACACGGCATCGGTTTTGGGATCCATGCCGCGTCCGGATTATGTGATCGACTGTGTGGATACGGTGACCGCGAAAATCGAGATCATTCGGTGGTGCGCGGAACAGGGGCTTCCTTTGTTGTCGGCGATGGGCGCGGCGAATAAGCTGGATCCGTCGTTCCTGAAATTCGCGGATCTCCAGGAAACGAGCCATTGTCCGCTTTCCCGTGTGATGCGGAGAGAGTGTCGGGTGCGCGGATTGCGCCATGTCCAGGTTTTGTATTCGGATGAAGTACCGGTGAGGGTGGAGCATGATGGCGGGGCAGGAAAGGCGCAGACGTTGGGATCCATGAGCTATATGCCTCCGGTGATGGGTCAGATGATGGCGGGAAAAGTGATCCGCCAGCTCGCCGGATTGGAGAACATGCCGACATCCGTGATTCCCTTGCTTGCTCTTTCGGATGAGAGGGGATATCAGCGATGAAGCGCATCGACACGCATTACCATCTCGAGTTTTTGAGCGGGGAGGACGTGCGCACGGCCTTTCTGGAAACGTGCCGGGAGAGGAAGATGGAAGTCATCGCGCAGACGGTTCTTCCATCGTCTTATCTTTTGCTGCTTCAGGAAGGAAAGCGGCTTTCCCGTGAGCATGAGGGGTTGATGCCACGCATGGCTCTGGGGTTTCACCCGTGGTGGATCCATGGATCGGAAAAGGAGAAGGACGAGGAGAAGAATGAGAATGAATTGAAATTGTTTCAGGAATGGATTTCGACGACGCGTTATATCGGGGAAATTGGCTTAGATTTCAGCCCGAAACGCCTCGAACAGGCGTCACGGGAACAGCAAATTTCGGTTCTGCGAACGATTCTCCGTGCGGCGGCGCAGCGCGAGGGTTCTTTTGTGCTGTCTTTGCATGCGGTGCAGAGCGCAACGGCCTTGTTGGATGAACTGGAGGCGGTCGGAGCACCAGAACATGGTTTCATTCCGATTTTTCACCGCTTTTCCGGAACCAGCGATGAATTGACCCGTTTGGTGCGCATGGGCGGCTATCTTTCGGTGCATCCTCGGATGCTGAGGAGCAAACGCGGGCGCGCCTACGTTCGCCAGATTCCTGCGGACCGCTTGCTTCTGGAAACGGATCTTCCGCCTTCCCACGGGAGAGAAGAGGGAGCGTCGCCGGAGGAACAGGGAGTTCTTGCGGCCGATGAGGTGGATCGCCTTCTTGATGAAACTTTAGATTTATTATCCGATCTTCGTCGTGAGGATATGCGTGTATGGATTGCAGCAACGCAGGAGCGCTTGTTTTCGTGAGCGCTCCTGCGTTGTATTTTTGTTTATTTTTTTGTTTATTCAATGGCCTTCAACGCCTCAACCATATCCACTTTTTTCAGATGAATATGGATATAGGCCATGATGAGCAGCGAGAACAGCAGGGTCAGAACGCTGGCGAGAAGGAAGGCGGAGGGATTGAGCGCCGGATCCAGCATCACATCGCTGGGCGCCAGCGTTTTGGTAATGAGGTAGTGCGCCACTTTACCTGCGAAGAAGCCGAAAAAGATGCCGACGATGGTGAGGAGCAAGGTTTCCCGGTAGATATATTCGGTGACTTCAATGGAATGGAACCCCAGCACTTTGATGGTGGATAATTCGCGCAGGCGCTCCGAGACGTTCAAATTCGTCAGGTTGAACAGAACCACCAGCGCCAGTGTGGAGGAAATCCCGATGATGACAAACACGACAACATTCAGTGCGCTGGTCAGCCCGCTGACGATATCCGTGGCATCTTCCATCGGTACTACCGCATGGACGGCATCCAGATCCAGAAGGGCGGTGGAGAGTGCTTCGGTATCCCCTGGCACCTTGGCGAGGATGATATTTGGCTCCGGCGCTTCCTTAAAGATTTTCTCGTAAAGTGCGGGAGAGAGAAACGCAATATGGTTCACATAGTTTTCCATTTCGCCTGCGACGGGAAGCGAAAAATGGAATCCGTCCGCATCTTGAAGAGAGACCTCGCCTGTCTGCTTCAAGTTGAGCGCCTCTGCCATTTTTTCTGAAACCAGTGCGCCCTCATCCGTCAATGCGACATCCTGTCCGGTGGGGCGGCTTCGCAGAGTCATCATCTTGCGAAAGGCTTCCGTATCCGAGGGAACATACATTTCAAACGATTCCGTGAACCCTTTTTTGTTCTCAAAATGCCCTGAAGCATCATAAGCGGTCGCCGCCTGCGCATTGGCCGCCGACAACACATCAAAAATTTTCTGTACTTCTGCGGCATCGGCGCTGGAGTTGTAAAGAATCTTCAGATCATAGGTCTGAATTTCCGTAAATTGTTTAGAGATCAAATTGTTGACGGAATCGCGGATGCCAAACCCCATCGTGATCAGTCCGGCGCATCCGGCAATTCCCAGAATGGTCATGAGCATCCGGCTCTTCTTTGCCGTGAGGTTGCGCATCGTGATCTTACGCATGAAACTGAGGTGCGACCAGATCCAGGGAATCCGCTCCAGCAAGATGCGGTTTCCGTTGGCAGGAGGCTTGGGCCGCATCAGTTCAGCAGCACGCTCGCGCAGAGAGCTGGACACCGCTGACCAGGCAGCAAAGAGCACCACCAGCAAACTCACCGCCAGCGCGATGAAAAAATATTGCGGTCTCAGGGTAAAGTGAGGCGTTGCCATCAGATTGATGGTCGAGGCATAAGCATTGTAGATGGTTGGAGTGAGGAGCAGCGCGCCGAGCCCGCCGCCAATCAGCGCTCCCGCCGCCGAAGAGGCCGAGGCATAAATCGCGTATTTCGACAGGATGGATTTTCGGGTATATCCCAGCGCCTTCAAGGTTCCGATCTGCGTGCGTTCTTCCTCCACCATCCGCATCGTCGTGGTCAGGCTGACCAGCATAGCGACGAGATAAAAAATCGTCGGAAAGATGAAGCTGAGAAGCCCTAAGCTGTTGGCTTCGTCAAAAAACGAATGGATCGCAAAATTATCATGCCGACCTTCGATCGTATGGCTGGGAACTTGAATATCCTGAATTTTGGGTTCCGCTTCCGCAATGTCGGTTTCCGCCTGCGCAATCTTCTGCTCGGCATCGGGGGCATCCGCCTCGTATTTCGCCTTTCCCTCCGCATAGTCCTGTTTTCCGGATTCGAGATCGGCCAGCGCTTGATCCAGCGTCGCCTGCCCTTCTGCACGTTTGGCTTCCAGTTCCGAGGTTCCGTCCTGCCATTGCTGAAGCCCTGATTCATATTCCGCCCAGCCGGCATCCAGCTTTTCGCGTGCCTGCTCCAACGCCGCACGGCTCGCCTGAAGCTTTTCCTGTCCGGCTTCGTAGGCTGCTCTCTGCTCCTCAAGCGTCGCACGCCCCGCATCGATTTCTTTTTGTTTTTGATCCAGAAGGCTGAGCTGCGCCGCACGAGCCGGATCTTGCAGTCCTAAGGCCGCCTGTCGTCCTGCATCCACCTGCGCCTGCGCCTCATCCAGCTGCTTTTGGACGGCATCAATGGCCGCTTTTCCGTTTTTTGCTTCGTCGGCGCCGGCGTTGTATTCATCCATACCGTTCTGGTATTCGTCCTCGCCGCGGTTCAGCTCATCCAGGCTACGATCCAGCCTCGCCTTGGCATCATCCAGCTGGCGCTGCGCGTCGGAGGTCTGCTGTTGGAACGTGGCGAGTCCCTCATCGTATTCCTTTTGTCCATCCGCCAGTTTTTGCGCCGCCTCTTCCAGATCTTCACGGGCGTCCTTCAGTTTCTGTTTTCCATCGGCGACCTGTGTGCGCGCCTCCTCAAGCGCCGACTGTGCGTCTGCTTTGAGCTGCGTTTCGATTTCTTGAGGCCGGTTTTCCAAAAGAGCACGCACTTCATCGACGGACGCATCCTCCTGCGCCCGGTAGGTATCATCGTAAGTCGCCAGATGATCCAGCGATTGCAGGTCAATCAGAGCCATGGTGGGTCGGGTTTCCGGGTCAAAGGCCGACGGAAGCACAAAGGAAAAATAGTTCGTTTTGCCGTTGCCCATGGAGGTCATGTCGCGCTCTGGCCGCAGATAGTGAATGTTTTTGGCAAATCCGGTCACGGTAAAGGTGAGCTGTTCCAGCTGCCCCACTTCATGGAGCGGATCCGGGGAATCGACTTCAATCGGCTCGGTGGGCAAATCGCTGTCCGTGTTGGACGAAGAAGGGGGATCTTGGGTTGGAGCGTTCTCGGCGGCAGAGCCGTCCGATTGATGGGAAGCGGAGCCGGCAGCATTCTCTTTGGATTCTTCTTTATAGAATGTGATCGTGTCTCCGATCTTGAAACGCCCGTCTTCAAGCGCGAGAGCATCAAGGAGAATTTCATCCTTTTCTTGGGGGAGACGACCCTCGATCAGCTGCGGTTGGTCGATGGTTCCGCTCAGACTCATCACGCGCATAATCTCGTTTTCGCCGAAGAAATAGTCGCCGCAGTAACGATACGTTAGCTCCTTGATATTTTTGAGCGTGGAAAGAGCCGCTTGATCTTCCGGAAAAAAGCCGAGAGGTGAGGTAATCCGTAAGTCTTCCATATTCTCCGCATCGATTTTTTCTTCCAGAGAGTCGCGCATCAGATGCGGAGTCTGAGAAATGCCGACATAGACCAAGGCAGCCAGCGCCGTCATGACGACAATGGCAAAAAAACGGGAACGCGAATGCCAAATGGTGCGGATGGTATCGCGGCTTCGTGCGCTGATGCGCCCCCGTCGCCTGGTGGAATGAGTTGAGAAGTCTGATTTCATAGGGATATCTTTCCAGAGACTACCATTCGATCTCGTCGACCGGAACGGGGTGGGCATTATGGGTCATGGTGCGAACCCGGGCATCGTTGATTTCAATCACGCGATCGGCCATCGGCTTGATGGCAGAATTATGAGTGACGAGAATCACTGTGGTTCCTGTGGTATGGCAGGCATGTTGAAGCAGTTTGAGGATCTGGCGACCCGTGTGATAATCCAGCGCACCCGTCGGCTCATCGCAGAGAAGCACATCGGGATTTTTGGCCAGCGCCCGGGCAATCGCCACGCGCTGCTGTTCGCCGCCGGAGAGCTGCGCGGGAAAATTATCTTTGCGGTGCTCCAATCCGACCGCATCCAGCGCTTCGCCGGCATCCATCGCATCGCTGACGAGCTGTGTGGCCATTTCCACATTTTCCAGCGCGGTGAGGTTGGGGATCAGGTTATAGGACTGAAAGACAAAGCCGATCTGGTAGCGGCGATAATTCGTCAGCTGCCGTTCATTGAATGCGGTGATATTCTTTCCATTGACCAGGACTTCGCCTTCATCGTTTTGATCGATGCCGCCTAAGATATTTAAGGTCGTGGACTTTCCGGCACCTGAAGGGCCGACAATGACCGCAAATTCCCCCTGTTCAATTTCAAAAGAAAGCTGATTGTTGGCGAGAATTTCGGTCTCGCCAACATGATAACGTTTTGTAACATCGCGAAACTCGATGAATGCCATGATCTTCTCCTCACATCTTGATCTATTTCTTTTATCGTAATACCACCAAAAGGGAGAGGCAAGCGTATTTTTGTTTCAAGATGATTCATTTTAAGAAAAATGCAGAAAAACAGTTCCGTGTTTTATCATGCCGGGTTTTAAGACGATTTATCGATCGAACTGTGGTAAGCTGAACAAAATCGATACGTGATGAAAAGAGGCGAACCTATGTTTGGAATCATTGATGTTGGCGGCGGGACGAGGGACATCTTCGGAGCCGGA
Source organism: Bacillota bacterium (assembly GCA_023394045.1). Taxonomy (GTDB): domain Bacteria; phylum Bacillota; class Clostridia; order Tissierellales; family Peptoniphilaceae; genus Murdochiella. Next base: position 27,310 of record JAEXBN010000042.1, read on the forward strand.
GTCCTCGATTATTGTATGGATCATGGGGTGATGACGGATGCGTTCATTGGCGTTTCGGCGGGGACAGCGAATGGAATGGCCTATCTTGCCGGCCAGCGCGGACGCAATTACCGTTTTTATCAGGATTATGAGTTTCGTCAGGAATACATGGGCATTCTTGCACTACTAAAAACGGGCTCCTGGGCCAATCTGGATTATATTTACAGCACGCTGAGCAATGAGGACGGGGAAGATCCTCTGGATTATGATGCGTTTGAGCGGAATCCGTCGACGTTTGATGTGGTGGCGACGGATGCAGAAACCGGAAAGCCGGTGTATTTTACACGGGCGGATCTTTCGAGAAATCATTACGATGTGCTCAAGGCATCCTCTTGCGTCCCCGTTTTTTGCCGCCCCTATCCCATTCAGGGGCGCCGCTATTTTGACGGCGGCATCAGCGACCCCATTCCGCTGCGGTATGCGAGGCAGAAAGGCGTGGATCGATTGGCGATCATCCTGACCCGCCCGCGGGACGGATTTCGGACGTCGGGGCGTGACGATAAGATGGTCAGGCTGCTGCGCCATCGGTTTCCTCAAGCGGCGCGCGCGATGCATCAGCGGGCGGAAACCTACAATGCGTCCTTACGGGAGGCGCATCAGGGAGAAGCGGAAGGATGGATTAAGATTATCGCGCCGGAGGATATTTCGGGCTTGCGCACGTTGACGCGGGATCACGAGAAGCTCGAAGCGCTCTATCAGGAAGGATACCGCAAAGGGGAAGGACTCGCCGCGTTTTATCGGGAAGAGTAGAAACGGTTTGACACTGAGCGGATCCTGTTGTACATTGTGAATCAATAAAACGTTTGGCGTCCGCCTGGCGCTGCGATGGTGCAGCGCTGCGCGGACGCGTTGCGCATAAGGAGGCGCGATGAGAAAAGTCATTATTGATACCGATCCGGGCATCGACGATGCGGTAGCGATTCTCTATGCTTTCCGGCGTCCGGAATGGGAGGTTTTGGGGCTGTGCTCGGTGGCCGGAAACAAACCGATTGCGATGACGACGCGGAATGCGCTTCGCCTGTCGGCGTTGGCGGGAAAGCGGACGCCGGTTTACCAAGGAGCAGACCGCAGCTGGAAAGCGATTCATGAGGGATTGCCGGAACGGCATGACCAGACGGATGAAATTCATGGATCGGATGGGATGGGAAATGTGGATCTTCCCGCGGACGAAACGCTGCTTCAGCCGACTTCGGCGGTGGATTTCATCCTCGATACGGTGCGGGAACATCCGGGAGAAATTGAAATCATTGCGCTGGGGCCGCTCACCAATCTGGCTTTGTGTGTGGAAAAAGAGCCGGAGACGATGAAACGGGTGAAGGCGTTGTACAGCATGGGCGGCGCGGTGCACCGCGGAAATATGACGCCGGTGTCCGAATTTAACTATTGGTTTGATCCGGAGTCGGTGAATGTGGTGTTTGAAGGCATGGGGCATGATGTGCCGATCACGATGGTCGGGCTGGATGCCACGGAGCAGGGGCTGCTGGACATGAATGATCTGACCTTTATGCGCTTTGCCGGCGGGAAACTGGGAGCCTTTCTCTACGATATGGTGGATGTGTACATTCAGCAGGCTTGGACGGCGAATCGCCGCTTGGGGGTTGTGATCCACGATTTGATGGTTCCTGTGGGGGCAGCCGATCCGGAGATCTACCGCAGCGCACCGGCGGGCTATCTGCAGTGTGAAACACAGAGCCCGCTTTCCCTGGGGCAGTGTGTGGTGGATTTCAGCCCCGGAGCCGCAGCCAAGCGGAACGTCGTGATTCCTTTAGTGATTGATGGCGACCGATTCCGCCATGAGGTGATGGAGACGTTGTTTGGCGGCGAGACCGCCGCTTTATACGAAGAAACGAGGAGGAAATAAGATGTCGAACGCGAAAAAATATTCGCTGATTGCGATTTTGCTGATTCCGATTGGAATTGCGATCAACTTTGTCGGCGGCCAGGTGGCAACCGCATTGAAGCTGCCGATTTTCATCGATACGATCGGAACCATTTTGGTAGGGGCATTGACGGGACCGGTGCTCGGATTCATTACGGGGATTCTTTCCAATCTCTTGCTTGGAATTACGGTTCCCAGTTTGATTCCGTATGCCGTGGTGAATGGTGCCATCGGTCTTGTGGCGGGGCTGTGCGCGAACCGGAGCCTGTTTACCACACCGAAAAAGCTGGTGATTCCGGCACTGCTGATCTGGATTACGGCGCAGATCACTTCGATTCCGATCACGTTCTTCGTTTTTGGCGGTGCGAATGGATCCGGCGCAAGCATTATTACCGCCTTCTTTGCTTCGGCAGGCCAGAGCCTGATTACGGCGGTCACCACCTCTTCGCTGATTACGGAAACTCTGGACAAGTTTATTTCCGTCATCATTGTCTACCTCGTGATCAAAGCGATTCCGCAACGCACCCTCTCCCAATTCCCGATCGGCGATCTGTATTTTGCCGCGAAGCCAGCTGGAGCGAAATCAGCGCCGGAGAACAAGGATGAGGTGGACTGGTAATCGTCTCTTCTCGCGTTAAAAAAAGGAATTCATTATGAAACAGAGCGAAAGAGCCGGTGGATTTCTGACCCGGCTGAATCCGCTGACCAAGGGGACTTTTGTTCTTCTGGCGATGCTGGTTTCCTGTTTTTATGACTACCGGTTCGCTTACTTTGGGGTTCTGCCCCTGTGCCTGATTCTGGCATTAGCCGACGGGGTGTTCCTGTCTTATGTGAAGAAGCTGGTGATTGCGGTCATCGTCTTTATCAGCTTTATCTTTTTTTTCAAGATCTTGCTGGATCGGAGCGGAACCCGTGTTTTGCTGGATCTGGGCATTCTGCGAATCACGGAAGGCGCCTTGTACGCCGGATTGAATCAGACGGCATTTCTCATTGTTCTGGTCTCCGTCGTCCTGCTGTTCTTTGAGACGACGGAGGTGGATGATTTGATGATTTCCTTGCAGAAGCATCATGTCAGCCACGTGGCGACGTATGTCATCCTATCGACGATTCAGCTCATCCCGGATATGGGGCGTAAGAGCCGCTCCATTCTTCAGGCGCAGCAGGCGCGGGGGATTGAGACCGAGGGCGGCGTGTGGTCGCGTCTCCGCGCCTTTTTTCCTTCGATGGGTCCGCTGATTATTTCCTCCATTGCCGATATTGAGGAGCGGTCGATCACGTTGGAAGCTCGGGGGTTTTCGGCGGAGAATGAAAAAACGACGTTGAAGGAAGTGGAGAGCGGCCGGTGGGATCGCATCCTGCTGATTCTGCAAATTCTCGCAGCGATCGGCTTGATCGTCTGGAGGTTGATATGAGTCTAATTGAGGTGAGAGGCTTAGGCTTTCGCTATCAGCTGGCGGATCAGCCGATTTTAGCAAAATTAAATTTCAATATCGAGCGAGGCGAATTTGTCGGCGTGGTCGGTCAAAATGGTTCGGGGAAGACGACGCTCTGCAATCTTCTGCGGCGCATCATTCCGACTTTTATTAAAGGCGAAGTGCGCGGGTCGATTCGCCTGGATGGAAGGGATCTGAGCGCGTATTCCAACGGGGAGCTCGCAAAGAAGGTGGGCTTTGTGTTTCAAAACCCCTTCATCCAGATCTCCGGCGTGAAAAAGACGGTTTATGAGGAAATTGCGTTCGGATTGGAAAATTTAGGGGTTCCGCGGAATGAAATGCACCGCCGGATTGATCGCGTGCTGGAGCAGTTCCGGATTGGACATCTGAAGGATCGCCACCCGGCGCAGCTCTCCGGCGGTCAGAGCCAGCGTGTCGCGTTGGCTTCCGTCTTGGTCATGGAACCGGAGATTTTGCTCGTTGATGAACCGACATCCCAGCTGGATCCCGTGGGGACGGAGGAAGTCTTTGAAGCGCTGCGCATTTTGAAAGAAGAGCACAAAACGATTCTCCTTGTGGAGCACAAGATGGATTTGATCAGCGCGTATGCGGACCGGGTTCTCGTGCTGCATAACCGCGGCATCGTCCGCGACGGAAAGACGGCGGAGGTGCTCGCCGATCCGGCATTGGAGCAGTTTGGGGTGCAGATGCCCCAGGTGGCGAAGCTGGCGTATCGCTATCAGGAACGGTTCGGCCGCCCGTTGCCCTTCATTCCCACCACGGAGCCCGGCGCCGAGGAAGCCTTCAAAGGAGTGTTGTCATGATCGGCATGAAGTTGCATCACGTTCGATTTGCGTATCCGAATGGGTTCCTGGCCATCGACGATGTCAGCATGGAGTTTGCGCCGGGTGAAAAAGTCGCGATCATCGGTCAAAACGGAGCGGGAAAGACCACGCTGGTCAAGATGATGAATGGTCTGCTCCGCCCCACGGAAGGCGATATCGAGATCGATGGACAGAACATTGCCCAGAAGACGACGGCACAGATTTCGAAGCGTGTCGGCTATGTGTTTCAGAATCCGGGGGATCAGCTTTTTAACCGGACGGTCTACGATGAAATTGCGTATACGCTTCGCCATGAAAAGGTGGATCCGGCCGAGGTGGATCGCCGTGTGCATGAGGCGGCGCAGCTTTGCGGACTGGAAGAGGAACTGAGGACGAATCCCTATGACCTGCCCTTCAGTTTGCGGAAATTTGTGACGATTGCCATCGTCCTAGCCAATGAGTGCGAATTTGTGATTCTGGATGAGCCGACGGCGGGACAGGATGCGTTCGGCATGGCGCGTCTCGCCAAAATCATCGATGGGATGCATGCTTCAGGAAAAACCGTGTTGACGATCACGCATGATATGGATTTCGTCATCGAGCATTTTCAGCGCATCATCGTCATGTGTGATAAGAAAAAAATCGGCGATGGCACAAAAAATCAGATTTTTTGGGATTTCGATCTGCTGGATCGGGCAGCGCTGAAGCAGCCGGTTGTCGCCGCGCTGGCTTCCCATTTGGGCGTGGGCTCGGATGTGGTGAGTCTTGATGATTTTCTGGAGGCCGTCGAGGCAGGAACGAGAGGCATATCATGAAGATCAGCGTGGTGGGCAGTTTTAATATGGATTATAGTTTCTCGGTCGGGCACATCCCTGCCACCGGAGAGACCATCCTTGCGACCGGATTTTCCAAAGCGCTGGGCGGCAAGGGATTCAATCAAGCCGTGGCGGCAGCGCGTGCCGGCGCGGAGGTCAATATGTTCGGGGCGGTCGGGCAGGACGCAGATGGGGAACGCATTCTGGCGCAGATGGCCGAAGAGCACATGCCGACCCGCTTTGTTTTGAAAAAAGAAAGCGGAACCGGAAAGGCGTTTATCGCCGTCGATCCCGCAGGAAAAAATACGATTATTGTGGATTCCGGTGCCAATTTTGATCTTTCCTCCCAGGATGTTGCGCGGTGGAAAGAGGCGATTGCGGAGGCCGATCTGTGTCTGATGCAGCTTGAGCTTCCGATGCCCGTCGTGCAGGAGGTGCTGCATTTTTGCCATGCGCGGGGCATCACCACGGTACTCAACGCCGCGCCCGTCCCGGAACAGGTTCCGCTCGGGATGCTCGGCGATGTGGACGTTCTTGTGGTCAATGAGAATGAGCTCTTGCAGCTGTCGGGCAAGTCAGATCCCGAGGCGGCCATGCAGGCGCTATTTGATGCGGGAGCCCAAACGCTGATCTATACGATTGGCGAGCAAGGCTCCGAGTATCTCACGCGTCCCTCCGGCCGGGTGGAAACGGTTCATCTGCCGGCCTACTCCGTACCAGCCATCGATACGACCGGAGCAGGAGACACTTACCTCGGCGCGCTGGTGGCAGAATGGAATCCCGAAAATCTTCCGGCTTCCATGCAATTCGCGACCGCATCGTCTGCGCTGGCTGTACAGAAGCGCGGTGCGGTGGCTTCGATTCCGAAAAGAGAGCAAATTCTGGAATGGATGAAGAGGCATCCCGTTTGATCTGCGCCCTCCGCTGGAGAGGCGGGTCACAGAGCCGTTTTAGGAGCGATGCATTGGCATGTTGTCTTTAAGAAAGGTTCCCTCTTCCACTTCCCGGTAGGCGATATCCAACTCCTCCTCAGTGTTCATGACGATGGGGCCCGGCCGCCAGGCAATCGGTTCATCGATGCGTTCCGACATGAAGACCAGCACGGAGATGGATTCCTCGGAAGGGTTCGCAAAGTGAATTTGATCTCCTTGTGTCAACGCTGCGGCATGGAAGTGCGGCAGCGTTTCGTTTTCGACTTGAACCGCGCCGCGGAGCGCAAACAGAGTGATGGAGTCGCCGGACTGAACCGGAAGCGTAAAGGTTCCCTGTGGGTCAAGTTGAAGATCATAGTATTGGACGGGCTGATAGTGAGACTGAAAGCCCTGCTGCCCATCGTAGGAGCCTGCAAGGACGCGGAGCTTTCCCTGATCCAGCGAGACTTCCGGAATGGATTCCGAGGCGATGTGCACGTAGTCTGGCGGCGCCATCTTGTCCTTTTTGGCTAAGTTGAGCCAGAGCTGGACGCCATAAAGGTGCGGGACGGCGGGCATCATTTCTTCATGGAGGATGCCGCTTCCAGCGGTCATCCACTGCACGCCTCCATCAGAGACGGCATCTTCATTCCCCAGGGAATCTTTGTGAACCATCGTGCCTTCGACCACGTAGGAAATGGTCTCGATGCCCCGATGGGGATGCATGGGAAAACCGCCTTCATAGTCTTTGGGGTTGGTGGAATCAAAGGCATCCAATAAAAGCAGAGGATCCGTGTCGTGCATGGTGTGCCGGCTCAGGACGCTGACCAGATGTACGCTTCCGTCAGCCGTAGGCGTTCCTTCAATGAGACGTTTGATGGTACGATTCATCATGAGTCCTTTCGTTTATTTTTGAGTGCGCCGTTCGAGTGTCCGGCGAAGAGCCAAATAGAGCATCGCGCCTACCCAGATGGACAACAGCCCGTTGACCAATGTGGTGAGACTGCCGAGAGCGGCGAGCTTCTGGGCGAGGTCGCCGGGGATCCCATAAATATAGAGCTTATAGAAATAGCGGACAATGGGATCTGCGATGAGATTAAAGAGGGCGCCGGCGGTCAGCGCGAGAAGCGCTTTTTTGCGGATTGAAGCGTTGTTTGTCTCCTCCGCCAGCTTCAGTTTGCCGGCGACGCCGCCGGCAACGAGACCGATGCCGAATTTCAGAAAGAAGGTGGGAATGGCGGAAGTCACATACCCCGACGTCAGATCGGCGATGGTCATGCCGATGGCGCCGGCCAGACCGCCGGGGATGCCTCCGAGCAGAAGGGAAGCCACCATTAAGAAGACATTGCCAAAGTGAAATGCGGTGCGTTCCGTTCCGACGGGGATATCAATGCGTAAAAATTGGAAGCCGATGTAGCACAGGGCGGCAAAGGCTCCCACATAAGCAATCGTTTGAGTATTGGTGAGGGAAGATCGACGATTCATAGCGACACCTCCTTTGATTCATTTGGTCGATGAATAGATCGAATATATTCTATTATCTTAATTATACAGCAATGATCAAGCGATGCTTCACGGGATGACCCTCATGCGTCCCATGCGGCAGGGGAGGCAACCATGCGCCATGCGTCAAGGGATGACGATCATGCCGCCGTGCGCCATGGGATGCGTTTTGGGAGCGAAGGAAACGAGAGGAAAGACGATGCAATATTACGGGGATGTCTACCGGCCGCCCTCAGAGGCGCGGTCGCTGATTATTCAATGTACGCTGGGATGTGCACAGAACACCTGCACCTTTTGTTCGATGTACAAGGAAGCCGGATTTCATGTGCGGCCGCAGGAAGCCATCTTGAACGATCTGAGGGAATGCGCGGCGGAACTTCCGGGGCTGAGACGCTTGTTCCTGGCGGATGGGGATGCCTTCGTGCTCCCGACGGATCGGCTTTTGGAGATTCTTCATGCGTCGACACGCTGGTTTCCGTCGCTGGAGCGGATTACTGCGTATGCGACGGTGAACGATATTCTCCGGAAAAGCGATCCGGAACTTCGCGCGCTGCATGACGCAGGGCTGGATATGCTTTATGTGGGGCTGGAGAGCGGATCGGATCGGATTCTGGAGCAGATCCACAAGGCACAAACACAAGAGAGCTACGTGGAAGCCTGCGAGAAGGCGCATCGAGCCGGGCTGCGTTTATCGGTCACGCTGATTTTTGGGCTGGGAGAGCAAGCGGGAAGCGAGGAACATATCCGGGAGAGCGCGCGTGCCATCTCGCGGTCGAAGCCGGAATTTGTATCGTTTTTGACGCTCCATTTGAGTCCCGGCGCACCGCTGTACGATGAGGTGCAAGCGGGCCGCTTTCATTTGGCGACGGATCGGGAAATTCTGGATGAAATGCGTTCCTTTATCCGCCAAGTGGACAGCGAGGGAACGGTTTTTCGGTCGAATCATGCCTCGAATCCGCTTTCCATTCGGGGCACGCTGAATGCAGATCGAGAATCAATGCTGGAGCAGATTGATCGGGCGGAGCGCGAGGGCGGGCTGCGGCCTCTTTTTTGGCGGCAGCTTTAGCGCCTGCGAAGGCGATGTTCGCGCCAACAGGCGGCAATTTGAGCGCCTGCGGGAGGCAACGTGAATGCCCGCAGAGGTCACTGTATCCCTAAAGCGGCTTTGCGCCCAAAAGGTAGCCCAAAAAGAGAAATGATTATTTGAATAAATTGGTTTTCGTAAAAAAGAGCGTGGCAAGGATGCTGAGCACAACCGTGATGCCCAGAATGATGATAAAACCGTTGGGATCCTGCCCGAAGGGGAGGCTGCCCATATTCACGTTCATGCCATAGGCACTGAAGATGATGGTCGGGACGGACATGATGATGGTGACGATGGCGAGAACCTTCATGACGATGTTCAGGTTGTTGGAGATGACGGAAGCGAAGGCATCCATCATGCCGCTCAGGATTCCGCTGTAGATATTCGTCATCTCAATGGCCTGTTTATTTTCCACGACGACATCATCCAGAAGTTCCGCATCGTCCGGATATTGGGTGATCAGCTGCATCCGGATCAGGCGCTCCAGAACAACTTCGTTGGAGCGGAGTGCGGTCGTAAAGTAAACCAAACTTTTTTCCAGGCGCAGCAGCTCGATCAGTTCGCTGTTGTGGGTGGATTTCTGTAGCTTATCTTCCACTTCATCGCTGCGGCGGTCGATGTTTCGCAGGTATTGCAGGTAGAGGGTATCCACTTGGTACAGCAGCTGCAGGATGAAGCGAGATTTCATCTGCGTCCGGAAGCCGCGCACCCGTCCATGGAGGAAGGAATCAATCACAGCCGTATCTTGGGAACAGACGGTGATGACGGCATTGTCCATCATGATGATCGAAAATGGGATGGTATCATAGAGTTCGGTATCGTCTGAATCATTCAAAAAGGGGATGTTGACCAGGATCATGGTGCATCCTTCATCGGAGTCAATCCGGGAGCGTTCGTCCAAATCCAAGGCGGCGCGGAGGAAATTTTCTTCGATCGGATACGCGTTTTTGACTTGGGCGATCTCCTGTTCGCTGGGCTTGATCAGGGAGATCCAGCAGCCCGCTCGCGGGGTCTCAATCTCTTGGAGTGTATTTTCTTCGGATACATAGTAATGAATCATCCGATGTCCTCCCTCTCTTTGAATAGGCAATTCGTGCCATTTGAATTAGCGGTTCGCGCAATAGGCCAGTGGCGCAATGGGCGACGCTCATAGGGCATCTGTGTCGTGGATGGCCTGTAGGAATCCGTTGCCTGCCGATGATGATTTTCTAAAGGCTTATTTTTCGTTTGTGCTTGCAGTGAAGGCAGCCGCTGATAAAGATCGGCAAACCTTAAAAAATATTATATCGAATTCGCATGACTCAAAAGTAAATTCCATGAAAAACGGAACGCATGACGAAGAAAAAGCGAAGCCGGAGGAGGGCGGAGGCTCTGTCTTTTGCGTGTCAAGATGATTTTGCACCAAGATAGCTTTGTACCAAGAGGGATTCGCCGGGTCAAGAAAAATTTTCTTGCGGCGGGATAACTGTTCATATACAATATAAACAGATCATTAATGGAGGCCGCCATGAAGATTCAAATTCGAAATACAAGTCAGGATCCCATTTATCTGCAGATCCAAAAGCAACTGCGGGAAGCGATTCTGAAGGGAGAACTGGAAGAAGAGAGCATGCTTCCTTCCATTCGCTTCTTAGCGAAGGAATTGCGTGTGAGTGTGATTACGACCAAGCGCGCTTATGATGAGCTGGAGCGGGAGGGGCTGATCTATTCGATTCAGGGGAAAGGAAGTTTTGTTGCGGCGCAGAGCCGGGACTGGAACCGGGAGCAGCTGTTGATGCATGTGGAAAAAGGGCTGGATGAGGCGCTGCATTATGCGCAGATCGCGGGTCTTTCACATGAAGAGTTGGTGGACATGTTGCGGGCATTGGAGGAAGAACATGACGAACGCCATTGAATGCACCCATCTCACAAAAAGATTGGGCACGTTTACGCTTGGATCACTGAATCTGGTCGTACCGAGGGGTTCCATCGTCGGATATATTGGAGAAAACGGGGCAGGAAAGAGCACGACGCTCAAGCTGTTTTTAGGATTGATGCGGCCGGATGAGGGAGAAATCCGCATCGGCGGAAAGAATGTCGCTGAAATGACGCCGGAGGATCGGGCGAAGATCGGATTCGTCTTTGATGATCTGTATTTGCCCGGAAGTATGCGCCTGATGCAGGTGGAGCGTTTCCATAAAAAACTGTACGGATCGTTATGGGAAAACGCGGTATTTGAGCGCTTGATCCACAGGTTTCATCTTCCGGAGGATCGGCCGATTGGCCAATATTCGCGTGGCATGAAGATGAAGCTGGGTCTTGCCCTAGCGTTATCGCATGGCGCAGAGCTCTTGCTTCTCGATGAAGCGACCAGCGGACTGGATCCCGTGGTGCGGGATGATGTGTTGGATTTGTTGTTGGAGTTTCAGCAGGATCCCGCTCATACGGTGTTGGTGTCTTCTCATATCCTTTCCGATCTGGAAAAGATCGCGGATTATATCGCCTTTCTGCATGAAGGACAGCTCCGCTTTATGGAAACCAAGGATGAGTTGCTGATGACGTATGGCCGGATGACGCTTACAGAAGAACAGCTGCAGGAGTTGATGCGGGAGGCGGTCATCGGGATGCGAAAACATGCGTTTGGAATTGAAACGCTGGTTCGGCGCGACCGGGTGCCGGCCGGATGGGAGGTAGAACCGGTGACGATTGAAGATGTGATGGTGCTCATGGTGAAAGGAGGACAGAATGTCCGCGCTGATCTATAAGGATATCGTGGAGCTCAAGAAGACGTTAGGCTTCACGTTGCTCATCGCCCTGCTGATTGGAGTGTTCGGTTGGATCAACCATCAGCCGCTGATGCTGTGTATGTTGTGGATGTTCCTTTCTTTGATTTTGATTGGCATCACATTCAATTTAGATGCTCAATCTAGGATCAATCAGTATGTTTGTGCGGCGCCGATACGGAGGAAGGAGATTGTTGGCCGATTCTACCTCTATCTGTGGGGCATGGCAGCCGTTGGCGCGCTGGTTGCCTTTGCGGAATGGCTTCGCTTTAGAAATCAATTTTTGCAGATCCCCTGGTTCCTGATCGTCGCGGGCATGCTCTTTTTGCTGACCTTTTTTATGGCGCTTCAGATGCCCCTGATGATTCGACGCGGTGCGGATCATGCGCGTCTGCTCTTTGCCCTCATTTACTTTGTCATGTTTGCTGTGGGGACGGCGATGGGCGATACGATTCTCCCTGGAGTGGCTCGGCTGATGAACCGCATTTCCGCAGAAGCGTTCAGCGCTTTTTTGATGGCGCTCACATTGATCTTCAATTTCGGATCCTATCGTCTGTCGGTCCGTTTTATGGAGCGCAAGGAATTTTGAGGGCGCGCCACTCATTTCCTCAAATGCAGCGCTGCTTTTGAGGAAATGAGTGGTGTTTCGTCTTTGAAGTCACCGCCGGTCAACGTCGGGGCACAGGCGCTTCAGAGCATGACAAAAAGGGAAAATCATGGTAATGTAGCACGATGCGGAACGCGTGGAGGTAAAAGGGAGAATAAGAAGAGAGAATAAAAAAGCAAGCAGGAAACAGAAGGGGTTGGGGATGGAGACAGAACGCCGATCTGTCCACGGACAACGCATGAACCATGGGCAGCGAACGAACCATGGGCAACAAATGAATCAGAGGCAACAGGTGAACCCGGAGAAACAAACGCCCCGCGGACAACAAATGAACCCGGAGAAACAAACGCCCCGCGGGCAGCGAATGAACCCGGAGAAACAAACGCTCCGCGGGCAGCGAATGAACCCGAGGCGCCCAAGGAGGCGTTCGGAAGCCGCCGGACAGCCGCTTGGTCAGCCACTGTGGGTTCGCATTCTGGTTTATCTTGCCGGAGTCTGCTTTTTGGCTCTGGGCATCACGTTGACCACTCAGATCAATTTGGGCGTGTCTCCGATCATTTCGATTGCCTTCGGGCTCTCAGAGATTTTCAACGCAAACTTTGGCGACATGGCGTTTTTGGTGTATGGCGCGTTCACTTTGATTCAGGTGCTTCTGCACTGGTGGAGCGGAGAACGCGGGCGTATTCTTCCGGATTTGGCTCAGTTTATCGTCAATCTCATCCTGACTCGCTTCTATAATTTGTTTGGCCGTCTCATGTTGCTTTTAGCCACTGGACCGCTGCAGCCCCTGTTCGGGAGCCTCATCGGTCGCTTGGTCTTGCTGGTTTTTGCCATTTTTTCGACAGGAGTGGGCGCGGCGATGAGCCTAAATATGCGATTGATCCCCAATCCCGGAGATGGGATCGTGCAATCTCTTGCTGATTTTGTGCAGCAGCCGTTAGGCAGCGTCAAGAACTTTTTTGATATCGGCTGCGTGGTATCCACCTGCGCGTTGACGCTGCGCCTCAGAGGACGGTTGGTCGGCATTGGTCTCGGGACGGTGCTTGCCATGATCGGTGTGGGTCGTTCCATCGCCTTCTACCAGTGGGCGACGAAGGATGTCCCCTTTCTTAGGGAGCAGCCTCAGCGCTGGGGAAACGAATGATTATAATCCGGCGAGCATATCCGCCGGATTTTGTTTTGCCTTGACATTGCCTTCCGCACGGAGAATCGTCCCATTTTCATCAATCAGATAGGTCGACCGCACGATCCCCATATATTCCCGTCCGGCCATTTTCTTCAGCTTCCAGACATCGTAGGTTTCAATGACCTTATGATCCGGGTCGGAAAGGAGCGTGAAGGGGAGCTGATATTTTTCTTTGAATTTTTTGTGCGATGCGATGCTGTCCTTGCTGACTCCAAGAATCGTCGCTCCTTTTTCCTCAAATTGCGGAAAAAGCTCCGCAAAGCCGCACGCCTGAGCCGTGCAGCCCGGCGTGTTATCCTTGGGATAAAAGTAGAGGATGACGCGTTTTCCCCGATAGTCACTGAGATGATGTTCGTTTCCATCTTGATCCGGAAGGGTGAAATCCGGCGCTTGTGTTCCAATTTCCAGCATTTTGTTCTCCAATCTGTTTTGAGTTTTCTTTCTGTTTTGAAGTTTTCCCCCTGTTCTCTTTTCATACCCTTGGGAGCGCTTTTGCGCTCTGGAAGCCAGGTTGTGCCCAGTTCTTTTTGCTTCACAGGATGGAAGGACGGGGGCGGAACGCAATAAGCAGGGGCGGCTGTGGTCTCAGTGGGTTATGGTGATTTTTGGAGAAACCCACTGAGAGGAAACGCCCGTGGTCTCAGTGTGTCATTGTGATTTTTGGAGAAACCCACTGAGAGGAAGCGCCGAGGGCACCAGTGTGTAAAGCCGAATATTGAAGAAATCCACTGAGTTTGATCGCGTCGCGGCTCAGTGTGTCATTGTGATTTTTGAGCAAACCCACTGAGCAGAAGCGCCCGCAGTCTCAGTGGGTCATCGTGATTTTTTGAGAAACCCACTGAGAGGAGCGCCTGCGGTCTCAGTGTGTCATCGCGTTTTTTGGAGAAACCCACTGAGCGGAGGCGCCGAGGGCACCAGTGTGTAAAACCGAATATTGAAGAAATCCACTGAGTTTGATCGCGGGGCGGCTCAGTGTGTCATTGTGGTTTTTGGAGAAACCCACTGAGCAGAAGCGCCTGCGGCCTCAGTGTGTCATCGCGCTTTTTGAGGAAATCCACTGAGAGGAGGCGCCTGCGGTCTCGGTGGGTCATTGTGATTATTGAGGAGATCCACTGAGTTTGATCGCGGCGCGGCTCAGTGTGTCATCGCGCTTTTTGGAGAAACCCACTGAGCAGAAGCGCCTGCGGCCTCAGTGTGTCATCGTGATTTTTGAAGAAACCCACTGAGAGGAGCGCCGAGGGATCCAGTGTGTAAAGCCGAATATTGAAGAAATCCACTGAGTTTGATCGCGGCGCGGCTCAGTGTGTCATTGTGATTTTTGGAGAAACCCACTGAGCAGAAGCGCCAACAGTCTCAGTGTATCATTGTGATTTTTGAGCAAACCCACTGAGAGGAGGCGCCTGCGGTATCAGTGTGTAAAGCCGAATATTGAAGAAATCCACTGAGTTTGATCGCGGCGCGGCTCAGTGTGTCATCGCGCTTTTTGAAGAAGCCCACTGAGAGGAGGCGCCCGCAGTCTCAGTGTGTCATTGTGATTTTTGAAGAAACCCACTGAGAGGAAGCCCTGCGGTCTCAGTGTGTCATCGCGCTTTTTGAGGAAACCCACTGAGAGGAGGCGCCTAGGGCGCCAGTGTGTAAAGCCGAATATTGAAGAAATCCACTGAGTTTGATCGCGGCGCGGCTCAGTGAGTCATCGCGCTTTTTGAGGAAACCCACTGAGCAGAAGCGCCTTCGGTCTCAGTGTGTCATCGTGATTTTTGGAGAAACCCACTGAGAAGAGCGCCTGTGGGCTCAGTGTGTCATTGTGATTATTGAGGAAACCCACTGAGAGGGGCGCCTGCGGTCTCAGTGTGTCATCGTGATTTTTGGAGAAACCCACTGAGAGGAGGCGCCGAAGGCGCCAGTGTGTCCATCCACATATTGAGCAAGCTCACTGATTGAGCCATCGTTCGAGATGGCATCAACGTTCTCATCAACGCTCTTTGAGAACTTCAGTATAATCAATCATAATGTGAAGGGAGAACGAGGAGGGAAACATGAAGGAGAATTTTACGATCTGGTTGGTTGAAGATGATCCGGTGATTGCTGAAAAGCTGGCGCAGGCTCTTGCACAATGGTCCTATCGAGTGGTGCGGGCGCAGCATTTTGATGCATTAATCGAGGAGTTTTCCGCCGTGAAGCCGGATCTTGTGATCTTGGATCTCATGTTGCCTGCTGAAAATGGATTTGTTGTCTGCCAAAACATTCGTTTGCAATCTGCCGTGCCGATTTTATTCCTGTCCTCACGCACTGAAAATGTGGATCGTATTCTGGCCATGCAAGTGGGAGCGGATGATTACATGACGAAACCGGTGGATATGACTTTGTTGGCAGCGAAAGTGAATGCCATTTTGCGGCGAGCTTATCAGCTTAAAATGCAGGGGAATAAGCTGCATTTCGGAGCCGCCGGTCTGGATCCGGATCGGCTGAGTTTGGAAGGCCCATCCGGGACGGTCATGCTTTCTTCGACAGAATATTTGATTCTCAACAGTCTGTTTCGCGCGCAGGGAGCGATTGTGTCGAGAGATACGCTGATGGAAGCATGCTGGAAAGGGGACGATTTTATCGATGATAATACGCTGGCGGTAAACATGACCCGGATTCGAAAAAAAGGCAGCGAGGTGGGTCTGGATGACTTGATTCGCACGCAGCGCGGGGTCGGATATGGGTTGATCGAGGAGCGCGACAATGACTTGGCATGAATATGTGGAAGCGCATCGGACGGAATGGATTGGTCTTGGCGCGGTCTTCTTGATTTTTGGGGGCATTTTTTTGCTTTACCAGCTGCCTGCAGAAGCGTATTTCAATAGTGCGGGGCTTGTCCTCTTGCTGATGGCGCTGTGGCATGGTCTTCGGTTTACGGTGGCTCGTCGGAGGGAAAACTGGAAAGAACGGGCGGAGCAGGCGGAACGGAGATTGCGGGATGTTGAGGCGGAAAGCCAAACGCGCCAGGAGGATCTCGAGTCCTATTTTCTGACCTGGGTGCATCAGCTCAAAACGCCGGTGACGGCGGCGCGGTTGATTGCGGAACAGGAAGTCCCATGGTCCGAAGCGGATGGGGCGGCTTTGAGGGAACAGCTGTTGTCGATTGAGGCCTACAGCGACATGGCGATGTCTTATGTGAAGGTGATTGATCCGGTGGCGGATCTGGATTTGGGGATCGTGGATCCCAATCCGGTATTGAAGGTGTTGTTGCGCAAATATTCGATTTTATTTATCCGGAAACGGCTGTCTGTGGATTTTCAGCCGGCGAAGCGGGGAATCCTCACGGATGCGCGCTGGTTTGGGCTTCTGTTTGAACAGCTGCTATCCAACAGCCTCAAATATACGGAAAAAGGGGGGATCCGCATCGCTTTTCCGGAATCGGATACGCTGGAGCTGAGCGATAGCGGAATCGGCATTCCGGAGCAGGATCTTCCGCGCATTTTTGATCGGGGGTATTCCGGATGGAATGGCCGGAAAACGGAGCGCTCATCTGGATTGGGATTGTTTCTGGCCAAACGGATCGCCGAGAGGCTGCATATTCGGTTGGAGCTGAGGAGCCATTTGGGAGAAGGGACAGTTGCAAGGCTGACGTTTCCGAGCCGGTGGGAGGTGGAAGACCATCGCACGCTTGATCCCGTGCAGAGCCTTGAGGAATCGTCTGATCTTACAGAATTGTAAGCTCAGACGGGTAATTGTCATGTTAGATGAATGCAGGGGAGATTTTCTTTCTTTATCCTGAAGACAGATTCATTAAAGGAGGAAAATGATGCTTCTTAACGTACAACATTTAGCCAAACAATATGGCACCCCCAGGCACATCGTGGCGACCGCGCTTCGCGATATGACCTTTACCGTCGATCAGGGTGAATTTGTCGCGATCATGGGTGAATCGGGATCCGGGAAGACGACGCTGCTGAATATTCTGGCGGGGCTTCTGTCCCCCACGTCGGGAGAAGTGGATCTGAATGGCGTTTCGCTCCGCTCCATGCGCAGCGAAGAGGCCGCGCGGTTTCGGCGTGAGCAGCTGGGTTTCGTCTTTCAGGATTTTCATCTGTTAGAGCGCTTTACCGTGAAAGACAATATCCTGCTTCCGCTCGTTTTGAGTGAAATGAAGAAAGAAGAGATGGAGCGCCGCCTAGAACCGGTGGTGAAGCGCCTGGGATTGAAGACCCTGCTGAGCCGCTATCCGCATGAGCTCTCCGGTGGACAGAAACAGCGCACGGCGGTGGCGCGTGCGCTCATCACCAAACCGGCGCTCTTATTGGCAGACGAGCCGACCGGCCAGCTGGATTCCCGGACGGCGGATGGGCTGATGCAGCTTTTTCATGAAGTGAATGAGGAAGGGCAGACGGTGCTGATGGTGACGCACTCCATCCGCTCGGCATCGTATGCGTCCCGTGTGTTGTTCATCCGTGACGGCATGCTTTACCATGAGCTGTATCGCACGGGGACGCCGCTTGCCTTTTCAGAGCGGATTGCGGAGGTACTGCCACTGTTGCGATCGCAGTCAGCCGAGGACGCCGAATCGATTTCGTTTGACTCGGTGGTCTCCAAGGGGGATCGCCATGTCTTTTAAGATGCGGCTGGGCTTTGCCCTGAAGAGCCTTCGTGCGGATGCTCTCCTGCAGGTTCCCTACGTGATCGCCATGGGATTGATGCTCTCGTTGTTTCTCATGATGTACGGCCTGATTGGGAGCGGATTTGTCCAGCAATACCCGTCGCTCATTACGCTGATGCGCATCGGAGTCGTGGTTATTATCGTCTTGGCCTTCGTCTTCGCGGTCTATGCGAACCGCTTTTTGATGCGGCGGCGCCATAAAGAATATGCGCTCTACGGCATCCTCGGTTTGGAGAAGCACCACATTGTTGGGATTCTGTTTCTTGAGCAGTTTCTGCAATGTGCACTGATTTTTCTGATCGCCATTGCCGGAGGATTTGTTTTCGGACGCCTGAGCTTTGTGATCGTGAACCGGATGCTCGGTCTGTTGGCTGAAAGTGCGTTTTCCTATTCTTTTCCGTTTTTTGCGGTGTTGCGGATGCTCGCTTTCATGGTCTTGGTTTTCGGCTTCATCTTTTTGCGCAATGTGAGGGCGATCGATCTGCGCGCTCCGCTGAATGCGCTGGAAGCAGACCGTGTCGCCGAAGCAGAGCCCAAAACGCGGCCGCTGAAAATCCTTTTCGGTTTTCTGCTGGTTGGCGCAGGATATGCCGTTTCTTTCCTAGTGCGGTCGCCGTTTGAAAGCCTCTTTCTGTTTTTGCCGGCGGTGCTTGCGGTGATCATCGGAACCTATTGGCTCTTTGTCGCATTCTCTGTGCTGGTGCTGAAACGCAAGAAGCGCACGCGCCGCTACTATGAGCATGCCTCCACATTCCTCTCCACCTCCGGCATGTTGTTTCGGATGAAATCTCATGCGGTGGGGCTGGCCAGCGTCTCGATTCTTCTTACGGGGATTCTTGTCACGCTGTCTTCAACGATTTCGCTTTTTGGAAGCATCGATACGTTCATTCAACGAAGCTTTCAGCATGACTATCAGGCGACCTATTATGCTTTTGGGGAGAAGACGCCGTCTGAAGAAGAACTCCGCGCCTTGGTACAAAGGGAAACCGAAGTGATTCGTTCCCTCGATTCGATGCGGCTGAAGGGAGAGGTGAACGCCGTCGTGGAAGGGGACTTTCAGGTGGCACGCAGTGGAAACACATTTAATGTGGAGGGCGATCCGGGGCTGTCGATGAGCATTGTGAAGGCGATGTCGGCAGAGAGTTATACGGCATTGACAGGGAATTCGGCGAACCTCGAATCGAATCAAGTGCTGCTCGCGAAAAGTCCCTCTGTGAACCATTTCAGCGATGACCGGATTCAATTTGGGACGATGAATTTTGACATTGCCGGGACGGCTCACGTCGAGATTCCGGCGCAGTACGCGACAGACTTTTTTATCGTCGTGGTGCGAGATTATGAGACATTGTTGCGCATGAGCAGGGAAATAGTGGGAGCCAGTGACGCGAAGGCGGAGAACGTGCAGCTTCCCCTTTATCTTTCCCTTCAGTGGGATGGGGAGCCGACGACCAGCTCCGATCCGACCGTTGCTTTGAACGACATTTCGTGGGAGATGGATCAGAAGAATAGAGACTTGACGTTCATGGTGGACTCCAGGGAGCAGAGCCGGCGGGATATGATGGAAATCGATGGAGGCTTCCTGTTTCTAGGCTTCAGCGTGACGCTGCTTTTTCTGATTGGAACGATTTTGGTGACGTATTTCAAACAGGTGGCAGAGGCATGGGAGGATCGGCGCCAATTTGCGATTATGCGCGAAATGGGTCTTCCTGAGAGCCTGATTCGGAAGACGACACGGCAGCAGATCATTTGGCTGTTTGGGCTGCCGCTGATCGTTGCGCTGATGCACACGCTGGCCGCTAGTCCGATTCTCACCAAATTGCTCTATGCGCTGGGAGTGATTCACCCGATGCAGTTTTTCATTCCGCTGGCGTTCACGATGCTGGGGCTTTCCGCGCTCTATTTCGTCGTGTTTCAGAGCACGTCGGCGATCTACAACCGCATCGTTGCAGGCGAAACGGCGGCATGAGGAAGGGCGTGCGCAGGCCGAGGATTCAGGAAATCCACGCGAGTCATGTCCCCTGTTTGATGAAATCCGACGAAACTCGTATCTTTTTGTGTTCTTTTGCTTCTCGGATCCGGGGCTCTTCCTTGAGGGAGCCTCGGCTTTCGTCTAAAATAAAGTTGCACGAAAATTGTTATAGAAGTGTTTGAAATGGGAATACTTCAGAAAGACGGATGTTGAAAAAACAGGAGGTTTTTCATGGCAGAAAATAAGTACAAAGGAACTCAAACGGAAAAAAATCTTGAAGCGGCATTTGCTGGCGAGTCGATGGCACGCAACAAATACACCTACTTTGCTTCTAAGGCAAAAAAAGAGGGCTATGAGCAGATCGCTGCGTTGTTCCTGAAGACGGCGGACAACGAAAAAGAGCATGCCAAACTTTGGTTCAAAGAGCTCAACGGCATCGGTGATACGACGGAGAATTTGAACGCGGCTGCTGATGGCGAGAACTATGAGTGGACCGATATGTATGAAGGCTTTGCCAAGACGGCAGAGGAAGAGGGCTTCAAAGAGCTGGCGACGAAGTTCCGCGGCGTTGCAGCGATCGAGAAGCACCATGAAGAGCGCTACCGCAAGCTTCTGCAGAACGTTGAAACGGCAGCAGTCTTTGCGAAGAGCGAAGTCAAAATCTGGGAATGCCGCAACTGCGGACACATTATTGTCGGAACCAAGGCTCCGGAAATTTGCCCGGTTTGCAAGCATCCGCAGGCTTACTTTGAAGTGAGCGCGGAGAATTATTGATTTGATGCATTTGAGGAACGGCGTTCGCTGTTCTACAAGCAAGGCTGCGCCTCACCAAGAGCGGTGAGGCGCAGCCTTTTTTTTGTGCATTTTTGCTTGATGCCTTTTGCACCTGGTTTTGAGAACCATTTCGCATATTCCGCATGTTGATGATCCGCCGCTTTGGCTTCGTTTGAGGCTTTACGCTGTCTTCCAATTCGCTCTGACCCCCAATTTGGGCTGCCCGCCGTCCCGGATGGAAGAACAAACAAGCAGAAAAAACACATCATGTTCTCGACTCGTGTACAATAGAACGAAAACGCAGGATATCGCTTCGATGGTTTCGAAGTGCTGCAGGCATGATGAATGGAGGCAAAAATGAACACACATCCCAATGGAGCTCCCCCCGAAGCGAAGCGGAAAGGCAGCAGCATTCTGGTTGCTTCGCTAGCGCTTTTCTCCATGTTTTTTGGTGCGGGAAATCTGATTTTCCCACCGACACTCGGCCGCAATATGGGTTCCGAGGCATTGATTTCTTTTGTCGGGTTTGCGGTGACCGCCGTTGGCCTTGTTTTGCTTGCGGCGATTGCGACCATTCGCGTCGGCGGGACGATTGAAGCCAACGCCCGCCACCTCGGTCCGAAATTAGCCAGTCTGTTTGGCGGAATTATTCTTGTCTGCATTGGACCGGGGCTGGCGATTCCCCGGACGGCGGCGACGACGCATGAGCTTCTTGCGGGAGCCTTTTTCCCCGGGCTTTCTCCGGCGATCACGGCGATCCTCTTTTTTGCGGTGACGCTTCTGTTTGTGATTAAGCCCAGCAACGTGGTCAATAATCTGGGAAAGTTTTTGACGCCGTTTCTGGTGCTGAGCCTGGCGCTGATTATCGGCAAAGCGATCCTTTCCCCGCTCGGGCCTCTTGCGGAGACCGGCGTGACGGACGTTTTGGCTTCAAGCCTTAACGAGGGATATCAGACGATGGACGCCCTCGCGGCGCTCGCCTTTGCCATTGTCATCATCAACGATTACCGGAGTCATGGTGAAACGGACAATGCGGTGATCGCCCGGAAAACGGCTTCGGCCTCGATTTTTGCGGCGATCGGGCTTGTGCTGGTCTATGGCGGTCTGATGTATGCGGGCGCGACGACTTCCTCTCTCGGTGTCATGAACCTGGATCGCGTTCCGCTGCTGATTTTTTTGATGAAAAATCTGGCAGGAACCATCGGCATGGTGCTCATTTCGCTGGCGATGATCCTGGCATGCCTCACGACGGCGATCGGTTTGACGTCGACATTCGGCGATTTCTGCGAGCGCACCTCCGGGGGTCGGATTGGGGCGCGCACCTGGGCGATTCTCTGCGTGATCGTCAGTGCGGCCATTTCTGTTCTTGGTGTGGATCAGATCGTTTCGATTTCCGCGCCGATTCTTTCCGCGGTATATCCGATGGCCATTGTCCTGATTTTCCTGAATCTGATCGGCGGGCCGCTGGATCGCCGGCCGGTGCACATTGGCGCGGTTCTGGGCGCCTTGATTCCAGCCGTCGACATTCTCGTCGGATGGATGACCGGCACGCCCCTGTTGATCGGAATCACTGGAGATTGGCCGCTGCTGCTCCAGAGCTTCTATTGGCTGATTCCCAGTGCGTGCTTCGCCGCCATCGGTCTGGCTGTTTCTCGGAAGCGCTGAGCGATGGTTCGGAAACACTGAACGATTTTTGGCAGCGCTGAACTGTTTCTCGGAAGCGCTGAACTGTTGCTGGAGACGCTGCGCTATTGTCCGGAGACGCTGAGCTGTTGTCAGCAGCGCTGCGCTGCTTTCAAAAGAATTGAGCGATTTTTCATTCAAAAATGCTGGGGCGAACGCTCCAGCATTTGATTTATCGCCTCGCCGCCTTTGCTGTTTGTTCATGTGCAAGCCTTCCCGCGCGGACCGGCTGCCTATGTTAAAATAATGGGCAGGAGGGATCCATGCAGAAAGCACTCTATCGGGCCTACCGCCCTCAGACCTTTGATGAAGTTGTTGGTCAGGAGGGGATTGTCAAGGCGCTGAAACATCAGATTATGACGGGTCATGTCGGACACGCTTACTTGTTCGCCGGGACACGGGGGACGGGAAAGACGTCGTGCGCGAAAATTTTTGCACGTGCCGTCAATTGTTTGCACCCGCATGACGGGAATCCATGCAATGAATGCGCGAATTGCCGGGCGATTCTGGATGAAACGACGATGGATGTCGTCGAGATGGATGCCGCGTCCAATCGGCGCATCGATGATATTCGTGAACTGCGTGACACGGTGATCTATCCTCCATCGAATTTGAAATACAAAGTTTATATTATTGATGAAGCGCACATGATCACGAATGAGGCATTTAATGCGCTGTTGAAGATCATGGAAGAGCCGCCGGAGCATTTGATTTTTGTGTTGGCGACGACGGCGCCGGAAAAAATTCCTCAGACCATTCTTTCACGCGTGCAGCGTTATGAATTTCGCCGAATTGATGAGGAAGCGATGGCGCGCCGCATTGAAGAAGTGGCCAAGGATGTCGGGGTGACGATGACGTCCGGAGCGGCAAAAGCGATTGCGCTGGCGGCGGAGGGGGCGCTGCGTGATGGGCTGTCTTTGCTGGAACAGGTGATGGCCTCCGGAGAACCGCATCTGACGGAAGAGGTGGTTGCGCGCATGTTGGGAACGGCGGGTCAGACCTCGCTGGAGATGCTGACCTCTGAGGTTCTTCAGTCGCATACGGAGGGGGCGCTGCGTTATGCTCAGGCGCTGCTTCGGGAGGGCAAGGAACCGGAGACGCTGGTTCGTGAGTGGATGGATTTCTTCCGTCGGCTGATGCTTCTGAAAGCCGGCGCGGAAGAGGAGACCTTTGCCGCATCAGAGCGCGAACGTCTCGGGGCGATGATCGAACCTGTTGAGCTGTCCCGTCTCGTGGATGATGTGGATCTGCTGGTGGATACTGCCATCATGCTGAGAAAAACCGATGGAGCGGAAACGCTGTTTTTGTCGGCGGTCGTGCGTCTCATCGATCATGCTTCCCGTCGCGATCTGATCAGCCGGATTCGAGTTTTGGAAGAAAAATTGTCCGCCGTGGAACGATGGCAAAATCCGGAAGCCATGATTCGGGAAGAGGTGCGTCGCCAGCTGGCCGCAGCGGAACTTGTCCCAGCGCCATCAGGGGCAGGCGCCGCAGGTGTCGAAGCCCCAGGGCAGACCGATCCGCCATTGTGTTCACACCCTGCCTCGCCGCCGGACTCGCCGTCGGTGCCGCAACCGCCTGTATCGCCGGCGGTTTCGCAGCCCGCTTCGCTATCGGGCACACAGTCCGATCCGCCGCCGGACTCGCCATCTGTGCCGCAGGTCGCCTCGCAGCCCGTCTCAGCCCCTGATCCGCCTTCAGCGGTCATGCAGGACTTTTTTCGGGATCCGGCGGGCTGGTTCACTTCGCATGCCGATGAATGGTTTCGAGCCGTGGAAGACGCTAAAATTGTTCCGGCGGCCATGCTTGGACATTATGATTCGATGGAAATCTCTGGAAATGATCTTTATGTCCATTATCCGGCAGGAAGCTTTTTTGAGCGCATGCTTAAAGAACACGAGAAGGCGCTGTCGGCGATTTTGAGCCAGATGGTAGGAGAAACGATCACGATTCTCATTGGACAGGCACCGCCAGCCCCTCGGGACAGACCGCCTGCGCCGCTCTCGGAGCCCCGTTCGATGCGGTCAAAGTCCGACAGCTTTTCAAACCGGCCTGATCGGGCGGATGCGACGAAGGTTGCGGATTCAGGCGCGGATCTGGCGAATGAAGGTGCGGATCCTGTGAATGCTGGTGCGGATCCTGCGCCAACGCTGGATCAAGATCCGTTTGCGGCGCTGCGGGCGGTGATCCCGCAGGATCTGATCGAAGAAATGGATGAACCGTTGGTGAAACGTGAAGATGCTTCGGAGCCGAAGACGCCGCATTGATGTCAAGGAACCGCATCCATGTGTTTATCGGCATGTGTCGAAAAAAAGAATGTGCGCCAGCGCGAAGAACGAGTGAAGAAACGGGAGGTGACTATGGGTCGCGGATTTAACGGACCACGTCCGGGCAACAACATGAACAATATGATGAAGCAGATGCAGAAACTGCAGCGTCAGATGGAAGAGACGCAGGAGAAGATCGATGCGACGGAGATCGAGGCAACCTCTGGCGGCGGCGTGGTGAAAGCCAAGGTTAACGGAAAGAGGGAGCTGCTTGCTTTGGAGCTGGCGCCTGAGGTGATTGACCCAGAAGACCCGGAGATGCTGAGCGATTTGATCCTTGTCGCCGTCAATGAAGCGCTGAGCAAGGCCGCCGCCTTGAATGAATCCGAGATGGGACGGCTGACCGGCGGACTCAATATCCCGGGGCTGTAATCGCAGAGAATGGATGGTAGAGGATGAACGAATTTCCGGAAGCGCTGGAAGTGCTGATTGAGCGTTTCCGCCAGTTGCCGACGATTGGAAAAAAGACGGCGCAGCGTTTGGCACTGCATATCGTACAGGAACCGGATCAGGCGCGGGACTTTGCTCAGGCGCTGATCGATGCGGCGGAAAAGGTGCACCGTTGCCGCATCTGTGGGAATATTACGCAGGATGATGTTTGCGGGATCTGTTCCAACGTGAAGCGTGACCGCTCCACGATCACGGTGGTAGAAGATGTTCAGAACCTGCTGGCATTCGAACGGTCCGGAACATATTTTGGGCTTTATCATGTGCTTCAGGGGTTGTTGTCGCCCATGGATGGGCGCGGGCCGGAGGAGATTGGCATCGACCAGCTGCTCGCCCGCGTGGCGGCATCCCAGAACACCGATGAGCCGGTGCGGGAAGTGATTCTTGCGGTTTCGGCGACCTTGGAAGGGGAAACGACCATGCTGTTTTTGGCCGATCAGCTGGCGGCGTATCCCGTTCGCGTCTCGCGCATCGCCAGCGGGATTCCGGTTGGGGGATCCTTGGAATATTACGATGAGCTGACGTTGGCGCGCGCTATGCAAGATCGGCGGTCGATGGATGCCGAATAGAAAGATCTGAGGGAGAGCGATGCATTCGGAATCAATACTGGAGGTGAATCTCGACCGGATTGCCGCCAATTTGTCGGCGCTGAAGCAGAAGGCGCAGCGCCCGGTCTGGGCGGTGGTCAAGGCGAACGCCTATGGTCTCGGAGCCGTGCCCGTGGCCAAACGCCTCGCTGCTGAAGTCGAAGGATTTTGCGTGGCAACGCCGTCCGAGGCGTTGGAGTTGGCGGAGGCTGGTCTGAGGAAGCCCATTCTCGTCTTTGGCTATGTTGCTCCGGAGGATCGGGAGGCGATGATTCAGGCGGGGATTCGTCCGGCTTTGTCCACTTTGGAAGAGGCTCGAGCATGGGATCAGGCTGCCGCTTCCATGCATATGCGGCATCCGGTGCATATTGCTCTCGATACCGGTCATCGGCGCATCGGCTTTGCCTCTGAGGAGGCATCCAGCATTGAGGCGATCTGCACCATCGCCGCGCTGCCCAACCTGTATATTGAGGGAATGTATTCGCATTTTTCCACGGCCGATGAGCCGAATGAACCGCGCGAAGAGCAACGCACGAATTTTCCCAATCAATTCGCCATGCTGCAGCTGCGGCGCTTCAAGAATGTTGCGGCGAAGCTGGAAGAAGCGGGCGTGAAGATTCCGGTTCGCCACATTGCCAACGATGCGGGGTTCATGACCTTTGAGCCGGATGAGCTGTTTGAGGCGGTTCGTCCTGGAATCGGCTTATACGGTCATTATCCGTCGGAGGCCGTTCGCGCTTATACGGAGGTTCAGCTGCAAGTTCCCTATCGTTGGACAGCTCCCGTTTCCCGGGTGAAATGGATGGACGCCGGGGAGAGCGTCGGCTACGGCCGCACCTGGATCAGCACGCGTCCAACGCGCGTCGCAACCGTCCAGGTGGGTTATGCCGATGGGTACCCTCGTTTGCTATCCAATCGCGCGGTGATGCTGGTTCAAGGGGTTGCCTGTCCGGTGATCGGCCGCGTCTGCATGGATCAGGTCATGCTGGACATCACGGACGCGCCTGATATCGCGGTGGGCGAGCGCGTGTTGGTGATGGGCGCGCCAGACTGGGAAACACCCCGCGTGCCTGCCGGTCTTTCTGCGGACGATCTCGCAGATCAGGCAGAGACGATTTCGTATGAAATGCTGACCAACATTGCCGCGCGTGTGGAGCGTCGCTACATTTCCGGATCATGCCGCTAAAGTTCGGCGAGGCGACGTTCGATTTTCGGATCGTGCCGCTATAGTTTTGGACATGCCGTTCGATTTTCGGATCATGCCGCTATGGTTTCGGATCAGATGGCAAGGCGACGTTCCATGCGGGAGCGCTGTTAGGGATCGGCGCAATGGTGTATAGTGAGTGGGAACGTGCACAGACCGCGCAGGGTGACCCCTGCGTGAACCTTTGGGAGGAAAAAATGCAGCATAGTGCCATAGTGGGAATCAACTGGGGTGATGAAGGCAAGGGACGGATGGTCGATCTTCTCACAGAACAATATGATGTGGTCGTTCGCTATCAGGGAGGCGGAAATGCCGGACATACGGTGGTGAACGCACGGGGCAAATTTGCGTTGCATCTTCTCCCATCAGGAATCTTCCGTCCGGGGGTCATGAATGTTCTCGGAAACGGCGTAGCCGTGGATGTGGAAAATCTCTGGAAGGAGATCGAGGAGGTGCGTGCGAAGGGTGTGGACATTACGCCGAAGCAGCTGGCCATTTCGGAGCGTGCTTCGCTTGTTTTCCCCTGGCACCGTGATTTGGATGCGCTGGAAGAGCAGCGCCTGGCGGATGCGAAATTCGGATCGACCAAACAGGGAATTGCTCCGTTTTATGCAGATAAGGCAGCAAAGAAGACCGTGATGGCGGGGGAACTGCTCTATCCGGAGCATCTTCGTGAACATGTTGCGCAGCTGGTCGAATGGAAAAACCTGACGCTGACGAAGGTATATGGCGCCCCGGCGACCTCCGTGGAGGAGGTGATGTCCTGGCTGGAAACTTATGCGGAGCCACTGAAGCCGTTCATTCGGGACACGGGGCGGTTGCTCCGGAACGCGGATGCCGCAGGGAAGAAAATCCTCTTCGAGGCGCAGCTGGGCGCCCTCCGCGATCTGGATTATGGAATCCATCCGTTCACGACCTCATCGAATGCGCTGGCCGCCTATGCGCCGGTGGGTTCAGGCTATCCGGCAGCGGATATTCACACTGTCGTTGGCGTGGTGAAGGCCTATTCCAGCTGCGTGGGCGAAGGACCGTTCACCTGCGAATGGTTTGGCGAAGATGCTGAAAAGCTCCGGGAAGCCGGCAATGAATATGGCGCAAAGACCGGACGCCCGCGCCGCGTTGGTCCCATTGATTTGGTCGCGACCCGCTACGGTGTGGAAGTTCAGGGTGCCACGACGATTGCGCTCACTAAGCTGGATGTGCTCAGCTATTTGGACTCCATTCCCGTGGTGACAAAATATGTGATCGATGGAGAAGAGACCGACCTCTTTCCTTTCCCAGAGCGCCTTGCTGCGGCGAAGCCCGTTGAAATTCAGCTGCCCGGATGGAAGTCAGATATTTCCAGCTGCCGCCGTTTTGAAGATCTTCCGCAGCAAGCGCAAGATTACGTGCTCTTCATCGAAAAAGAAATTGGCTGCCCGATCAACTACGTGTCAGTCGGCGCAGAGCGCGAAGCCATCATTCTCCGCTAAGATTCACATTGAGATTTGCATTGAGATTCGCGTTAAGGGTCGCGAAGATTTGCGGGCTGCGAAATTTCGGACGCTTTGGCGGTTCCTTTTACTGAACATGACAGTACAGATTACTGAGCATGACCGTACAGGGATCGATCGAAGCGTCCGTTTTTTTGCGCGCATGGCACCGGTGCACCGCGGAAGCGGGGCGGGGCAGTGCATGTAGAAAGGGGAAATGACGAATCTACATGCACGCAGAAGTGGAGCGGTGCATGTAGAAAAGAAAACGGGCAAATCTACATGCACCGAAGAGGCGGGAAGGTGCATGTAGAAAGAGGAAATGACGCAGCTACATGCACGCAGAAGTGGAGCGGTGCATGTAGAAAAGAAAGCGAGCAAATCTACATGCACCGCGGTGGCAAGGTGGTGCATGTAGAAAGAGGAAATGGCGCAGCTACATGCACGCGGAAGTGGAGCGGTGCATGTAGGAAAGAAAACGAGCAAATCTACATGCACCGCGGTGGCAAGGTGGTGCATGTAGAAAGAGGAAATGACGTAGCTACATGCACGCAGAAGCAGAGCGGTGCATGTAGAAAAGAAAGCAAGCAAATCTACATGCACCGAAGAGGCAAAGTGGTGCATGTAGAAAGGGGAAATGACGAATCTACATGTACGCAGAAGTGGAGCGGTGCATGTAGGAAAGAAAGCGAGCAAATCTACATGCACCGCGGCGGCAGGACGGTGCATGTAAAAAAATGAAATGGCGTAGCTACATGTACACGGAAGCGGAGCGGTGCATGTAGAAAAGAAATCAAGCAAATCTACATGCACCGAAGAGGTAAGGTGGTGCATGTAGAAAGAGGAAATGGCGCAGCTACATGCACGCAGAAGCAGAGCGGTGCATGTAGAAAAGAAAGCGAGCAAAACTACATGCACCGAAGAGGCAAAGAGGTGCATGTAGAAAGAGGAAATGACGAATCTACATGCACGCAGAAGTGGAGCGGTGCATGTAGAAAGAGGAAATGACGAATCTACATGCACGCAGAAGCAGAGCGGTGCATGTAGAAAAGAAAACGAGCAAAACTACATGCACCGAAGAGGTAAGGTGGTGCATGTAGAAAGAGGAAATGACGAAGCTACATGCACCCAGAAGCAGAGCGGTGCATGTAGGAAAGAAAGCAAGCAAATCTACATGCACCGAAGAGGCAAGGTGGTGCATGTAGAAAGAGGAAATGGCGCAGCTACATGTACGCAGAAGCGGAGCGGTGCATGTAGAAAAGAAAGCAAGCAAATCTACATGCACCGCAGCCACCGCGGCATCCTGGAAATCCATAAGCAAAAAGTCGCCGGGAATCGCTGAATGCCCGCATTCAGCGATTC
>JAEXBN010000014.1 GCA_023394045.1 Bacillota bacterium
AAGTCGAGGAACTCTTTGGTCGGGCTCGTCGGCTCGCCTTTCGTGTAGATGTGCTCATAGCCCCATACCGGATAAGTTCCATCATAGGTGGTCTCAAGCGACGGCGCGACGCCATCCAGCGAAACCGTTTTGGCTCCTGCCGCCTGATCTCCGACCAAGTAGGATAACGCCAGATAGCCGATCGCACCATCATTCTGCTTGATGCTCTGGAGAAGCTCACCGGAGTTATCGGTTTCCATGGCACCCATCGTCTCTTCCTGACCTCCAAGCGCCCATTGTTTGAACAAAGCCCGCGTACCAGAGGATGCCGGACGGGTAATCAACATGATTTCCAGATCATCGCCGCCCACGTCCTTCCAGTTGGTAATCTTTCCTGTAAAGATATCCACCAGCTGCTGCTGTGTCAGATTCGTCACTTTGTTGTTGGCATTCACAACCGGCGCCATGGTGACCGTGCAGACGCGATGATCCACAAGCTCGCCAGCCTGCGCGGCTTCCAGCTTCTCTTCTGCAAAAACGTCCGAATTGCCCAGCGTCACGGTTCCCGCTGAAACATCCTTCAGACCCGTCCCCGATCCGCCGGCATTGATGGTGATCGCAACGCCCGGCTCTTTCGCCATAAACGCCTCAGCCGCTTTGTCCGCCAGCGGTTTCAGCGCAGAGGAACCCGACCCGGTGATCTGTCCACTTAGGCTTCCCGTTGTTGCTTCTGCGCTGGATGCCGTCGATTCCTGCGCTGCCGAGCTGTTCGATGACTCAGCGGCGGACGACTCTGACGCGGTATTGCCGCTTCCGCAGGCTGCCAGACCGACCGCCAATGCGCAAGCCATCATCAGACCGGTCAATTTTTTCAAGTTCAATTTCATACCAATCCCCTTCCTTCAGCGTTTTCGCCTCGTGTATCACTGATTCAAACTCACTGTTACGACGCCAGTATACTGATGCTTCGTTAAGGCTACTCATGCGTTCTGGTTAAGGAATTGTTAAATCGGCTTCATCTTCTCTGTGTTTGTGTGTACTCTACGTTTCTGTGTTTGTGTATGCTCTGCGTTTCTGTGTTTGTGTGTGCTCTGCGTTTCTGTGTTTGTGTATGCTCTATTTGATGATCTCCGCTTTCATTCCCTCGGTCATGCTGACATTCATGTCCGTATCCACCCACAGAACATCGATCGGCGTTCCGGGAAATTGTGCAATGATCTTCTGTGCTTCTTCCTTTGTCGACAAAAAGAACGCCGTCGACAACAGATCCGCCAGCCCTGAATCCGGCGTCCGAACCGTCACAGAACTCCACAAGCGTCCAGGCTGAAGCGTTGACGGATCAATGATGTGATGGTAACGAACCCCATCCACCATGAAATAGCGCTGATAATCGCCCGAGGTCACCATGGACATCTCCCCCGGCGCTTCCACCTTGGCAATCATCGTTCCCTGCTCCGGACGCGGATGTGTGATGCCCACCGTCCAGGTCGGATCCCCATCGACCGGAGTCCCGATCAAGCGCACATTCCCCCCTGCGGCGATCAGACCATGCTCCAGCCCTGCCGCTTCCAGCTTCTTTGCAACCAGCTCCGTCGCAAAGCCTTTCGCCACGGCTCCCGCATCCAGCTTCAACTGCGCATCTTGAAACTGAACGGTATGATCCTTCTCGTTGAGCATCACATCACTCAAATGCATATGCTTTCCGGCTTCTTGCAATGCGGCCGCATCGGGCAGTTTTCCTTCCGGCGGTGTTTCCTTCTCCTCTAACGGCGCACTTCCAGATCCTGAGCCCGAAGCGGCTTCCGCATGTTCTTCGGCTTCTTTTGCCTCCGCAGCCGCCTCACGTGCATTGGTCCACAGCATCAGCGGCGCCCCCATCGCAATATTGACCTTCTTCAATGTCTTCTCATAATTGTCCACGCTAAACTTCAGCAGATCAAACAGATCCGGATCAAGCTTAACCGGGTGCTTCGCTGCGTCCTGATTGACACTCAGAAGACTCACGATTCCCTCATAGGTATGAAAATTATCGTATAGCCGATGCAGGCGCTGAAATTCTTCATGCAGCAGCTCGTACCATTTTTGAAATTCTGCCTCATCCTTCGTATACGCCGTAAATTGAACCACCGTATCGAACGTATCATAAAATTCCACAGAATTCGTATAATACGTCTTTCCATCTGCTCCCTTTACGTTGCGTCCCTGCCCCAGCACAGGAACCTTCGCCAGATCTTCCGCCGTCAGCGTTTTTCCCGACTCTGTTCCGTTTTCGCCTCCCGAAGCTTCCGCATCCGATCCTTGCATCTTCGAGGATGCCGCCTGATTCGCTTCTGATGCCTCCTTCTCCGACGGAGCCGAGCACCCCGACAACAACAGCGCCGCACAAAGCAGCGGCAACGCGACCATTTTATATTTCATATCTTTCGTCATGACATCTCCTGTAAACTGATTTCGTCCGGGAGCCCTCTTTCCACGCACGGCCATCACCGGCCAGAGGGCTCTCTGCTTGGACGCTTTTTTCCTCTTATAGGTTCCATCTTTTTACTATTATAGGATCCATCGGTTCCTGCCCCTATTATTTTATTATAGGATCCTATGGATATAAGATTTTGTAGAGCCATGATAAGATTCTACAGAACCATGATGATGCCGACAACTGCGCTCTAGAAATTCGCGCATGGAAGTAAAACAACAGATGGATGATAAAAGGCAAATTTTTCGCTATCATCCACAAAAATCATAGAAACAGCGCCCTCCGGGAAGAAACAACGAGAAACCGTTTCATGAGCGGCGTGAAAAAAGGCATTCATGGGCGCTTGCCCACGCATTTCCGTGGGCAAGTGGGATAAAATGTTTTGTTGCCTACACCCCCGTAGGCACATCAGTTTTTCATCGATTTACCTACGCTTTTTGTAGGCTAACCTCAAATCATTGGCATGAGCATACGAAAATCCGTAGGCAAAATCATCCAATCATGCATGTGCCTACAAAACCGTAGGCAACAAAGGATAATTCGCCTCTGCCTACGATTTTGCGTAGGCAGAGGCGCGATTTTATCACTTGCCAACGTCGTGTATGCACCATTCAATTTGACGCTCATTGCCTACAGGATGTGTGGCTTAAATGTTTTGTCTCCTACATGCTCTAGACTAGATAAGAGACCCTGACCCTCCCATCACACTTCATGCAAAAAGAGCAGGATGATCTTTCTTCTTACATTCTTTAATGCTCTAAAACTTTAATACTCCCAAGCTTTAATGCTCCCAAGAAAGGACGCTCCTCCACCTCTTAACCCTCTTCCTACCAGAAATGGGATTCCTCCACGGGCATCGTCTCGTGATCCTTCTGGAACCCCTGCGAAACAGATCGACTCCATGAGAGATAAAGGCAGTAATGGGAGGAACGAAAAAAGAAATTTCAGGAATTCGTGCTTCGCGCGAAAGAAGTAGACTAAGTCCAGTAGATACCAACTTCAATCGCATTTTGCGATACAAAAAAGGAGGCGCCTTTGCAAAAAGAACTCGAAGAGATTCTCGCACACGATCGCCATCTCTACG
This sequence comes from Bacillota bacterium, assembly GCA_023394045.1. Classification (GTDB taxonomy): domain Bacteria; phylum Bacillota; class Clostridia; order Tissierellales; family Peptoniphilaceae; genus Murdochiella. Next base: position 3,537 of record JAEXBN010000014.1, read on the forward strand.
AACAGCTGCAGCAAAAAACAGTCATGCCTGTTTCTCCAGCGCGGCTGGAAATCACGACGCGCGGAGAACATGATTATTACTATTTTCGAGCACCCCAGCAGGGTCATCGTGGCTCGAAAATTCCGATGACTGAACAGACAAAGCCACTGGCAAAAGAAATTGCCCAGCGAAATTACGAAGAAAAGGCAAAAAGATTACTCAAACAGCGCATCAAACAAATCGAAGCCTTTCAAAATCAATTCAGAGATGATGCCCTTTCGGTATTGCATAGCCCGCACGAAGAGCGCTCGTCACGCCGCTGGAGTTGACCTTTGAACAGTGGAAAAATCTTCAAGGCGAAGAAAACCCCATCCATCCTGAAGAGCGAATCATCCAAACCAATTCCGGAGTTCTTGTTCGTTCCAAATCGGAAAAAATGATCGCTGATCAACTTCAGGAAAAGGAAGAACCCTTCTTTTATGAGAAGAAGCTGGTTCTCGATGATCAGACGCTATACCCGGATTTCACACTCTTTTCCCGAAATAAACAAAGAGAAATCTATTGGGAACATTTTGGTCTCATGGATCATCCGATCTACTGCAATCATGCCGTCCGAAAACTGATGATCTACGCCTCCCATCAAATTCTCATCGGCCACCGTCTCATCGTCACGATGGAGACAAAAGATCATCCTTTGGATATGAATATGGTTCGATCATGGATTGAAACCATGCTCCCTTAAAAAAGAGAAGAATGTCATGAATCTTTGAGCCTCCCGCGACATGAAACTCCTCGGAAAACGAAAAAGCCGCGATACCGGATCCAACGGGATCTGGTATCGCGGTCTCGGAGGCATCGTCGGCAGCAAACCTCCGACAATGCAAGATTCCTGATCCTTATTCAGCTTTCCCTACAGAACCGAACATGGTCATCTTGTCGCGCACGACCTGCTTGATGGCTTCGGTACCCGGCGCCAGCAGTTTTCGGGGATCAAATCCCTTGCCCTGCTGATCTTTTCCGGCTTCAATGTACTCGCGCGTCGCCGAAGCAAATGCCAGCTGGCACTCCGTATTCACGTTGATCTTGGCGACACCGTTCTCGATCGCACGACGGATCTGATCTTCTGGAATTCCCGTTCCTCCGTGCAGCACCAGCGGAAGATCTCCGATGGTCTCCTTGATCGCTGCCAGCGCATCAAAGGCTAGACCTTCCCAATTATCCGGATACACTCCATGAATATTCCCAATTCCTGCGGCGAGGAAATCAATCCCCAGATCCGCCAGACGCTTGCATTCTGCCGGATCAGCCACTTCTCCGCGACCCACGACACCATCTTCTTCGCCGCCGATCGTGCCCACCTCAGCTTCCACCGAGGCTCCTTTTTCATGCGCCAGCTTCACGATTTCCGTCGTCTTTTCCAAATTTTCTTCCAGCGGAAAATGCGATCCATCAAACATGACCGAAGTGTACCCGGCTTCAATGCAAGCTTTTGCTCCCTCATAGGTGCCATGATCGAGGTGGAGAGCAACGGGAACGGTAATGCCGAGGGTCTGATCCATCGCACGCACCATCGCCTCAACCGTCGGATAGCCCGTCATGTATTTGTTCGCGCCCTCAGAAACGCCAAGAATCACCGGGCTTTTCAGCTCCTGAGCCACTTCCAGCACGGCCTTTGTCCATTCAAGGTTATTGATATTAAATTGCCCGACAGCATAATGCCCGGCCTCCGCCTTCTGTAACATTTCCTTTGCAGAAACTAACATGTTCGCCTCCTTCCGGGTTCCCCCGTGTTCGCTGCCCGTGCCTCCACGTCCAGCATGCTCCGGTGATCTGTTGCTTCAAATCAGGCGTTGATCTGCATCCGCTCCAACGCCCAGATCTCATCCACATACTCACGAATCGTCCGATCCGAGGAAAAATAGCCGCTATTAGCCAGATTCATCAGGCACTTTTGCGCCCATCCCCGGCGGTCACGAAACGCACGATCCACTCTCTCCTGCGCCTCCACATACTTTCTGAAATCGTAAAGCACATAGTACTGATCGCCCCGTTCGCCATTCTGTGGATTGACAAGTCCATTGTACACGTCTAGGAACATATATGTCCCATTATCTTTCAAATTTTGTTCATCCAGCAGATCATCCACCACGGCCTTCAGCTCCGGATCTTTGTGATAGAACTCCTTCGGATTATAGGCCGGTGCGATCTCGTTGAGCTCCTCAACCGTTGCGCCAAACCGGAAATTATTCTCTTCCCCTGCCGCATTGAAAATCTCAATATTTGCACCATCATAGGTGCCCAGCGTCGGCGTTCCGTTCATCATGAACTTCATGCAGCCCGTTCCAGACGCTTCCTTTCCTGCCGTAGAGATCTGCTCCGAAATATCCGCTGCCGGAAAGAGCTTCTCTGCCGAGCTGACACGATAATTTTGCAGAAACACCACACGCAATTTCTTCCGCGTATCCGGATCCGCATTCACCATGTACGCCACCTCATTGATGAACTTAATGATCGCCTTGGCTCGAAAATATCCCGGCGCTGCCTTTGCGCCGAACAGGAACGTGCGCGGAACCAGATCTAGCCCCGGATTTTTCTTCAACTTGTGATACAGATAGAGCACATGCAAAATATTGAGCAGCTGGCGTTTGTATTCATGCAGGCGCTTGATCTGGATGTCGAAGAGAGAATTCGGATCGATCTCAATCCCTTCCGTCTTCTGGACGTACTCCGCCAACTGTACCTTTTTCTGATGGTGAATCTCCATCAGCTCCTTCAGCGTGTCCTCATCATCCACGTAGCGCTCCAGCCCTTTCAACAAAGTCAGATCATGGTGCCATGCCTCGCTGCCCAGCTTGCGGGTAATAAAGGCGGAAAGCTCCGGATTGGCATACTGAAGCCAGCGGCGCGGTGTTACACCATTGGTCTTGTTGCTGAATTTTTCCGGCATCAGATCATACCAAATCTTTAAGGTCTCATCCTTAAGAATCTGCGTATGAATCGGCGCGACACCGTTGACCGCACGTGCGCACCACACCGCCAGATAGGCCATTTCCACCACATTGTCATGAATGATCGAGTAGGGCGCGACCTGGTCATCGGAAAGCCCCTTCTCCCGCAATTCCTGAATCATCTTTTCATTGATCTCCCGGATGAGCTCCAGATTGCGCGGACAGATCTCCTCCACAATATCGAGGCTCCACTTCTCCAGGGCTTCCTGAAGCACCGTATGATTCGTAAACGCGAACGTTTTGGTGGCAATCCGATACGCCTCATCCCACGATACATCATGCTCATCAATCAGAAGCCGCATCAGCTCCGGAATCGCAATCACCGGATGCGTATCGTTCAGCTGAATGGAATGATAATGGGCAAATTCAGACAAATCCGTATCCTCAGGAAAATTCACGAGATAATGCGCGATCATATCCTGAATGCTCGCCGAGGTGAAGAAATACTGCTGTTTGAACCGAAGCAGCTTTCCGGCGCGCTGAATATCATTCGGATAGAGAACACGAGTGATATCCTCCGCTCGGTTGATCCCATGCACGGCATCATCGTACTGAAAATTGTTGAAACGCCCGAAATCAAACCCCGATCCAATCGGCTCCGCCTGCCACAGACGCAGCGTGTTCACAATGCCGTTTTTATAGCCCACCACCGGCATATCATAGGGTACCGCCAGCACCGCATCATCACGAAAACGAACGATACGCGCATCCGCATCATGACGGAGCGACCAGAAATCACCATTCTTCAACCAGTCATCCCCGGACTCATACTGGAATCCATCCACAAATTTCTGCTTAAAAATTCCTTCACTATAGCGAACCCCATAGC
>JAEXBN010000041.1 GCA_023394045.1 Bacillota bacterium
AATGTGAGCAGCTCATCCGTACGCGCTTCAATTTTTTCCCGGTTCCATCCGGCAATCTGCATCGGATAGGCAATGTTCTTCCGCACCGTCTTCTGAGCAAACAAATTGAACGACTGGAAGATCATCCCAATTTCTTTGCGCACATCAAGAAGCTGCTGATGATCCAGCGCGGTAATCTCCGTATCATCGATAAAAATTTTTCCTTCCGTAGGCTCCTCCAGGCGGTTCAGCAAACGAACCAGCGTCGACTTTCCCGCTCCGCTCAGACCAATGATGCCGAAAATTTCTCCATCATTCACCTGAAAGGAGACGTCGTTCACGGCATGCAGCACTCCCTGTTCCACATCGAATTGTTTTTTCAGATGTTCGACCCGTATCATTCTTCACCCCATCTTGTACAAAAAAACGTCCTTCTGTCTTCTCGACAAAAGGACGAATCACTCCGCGGTACCACCTTTTTTCGCATCTGCTGATGCGCACCTTCAAGCACTGCATGCTCTAACTCTGTAACGGGAGTTCCCGTCCGACTCTCATTTCGAGCCGACCCATCCGAGGCCATGTTCGACCGATCCTCCGCTCGCCCTTCTCAGCTACCGGGCTTCTCTGTAAAGCATCTTACCGATGTACTCTTCTCTTCCCTTGGTTTTCATTTTCTAAGGATGATAAACGAACCCTCCCCCATTGTCAAGCGCAATGACGACTTTTTTACCGATTGGCATCTCAACGCCGCATGCACCCAGCGAAATCCCGATGGAAAGATCGGTCACCGTTGAACACATCGGCTTTCCCGCTTCCTGAAAATCTCCATCGCCAAACAAAAACTCTCTTGCCTCGCCGGATCAGGGTATACAAGAAATGGTATTTCATCACCTATGGGATGACGAAACGAGGCTTATGATGAATCAACTCCCCTCAAGCGCTGAACCTTCCCCTCAGATTGAGCAAGCTCGGCAGACAATCGATCATCTGGATCAGGAAATGGCGCGTCTTTTTGTACAGCGGATGCAAGCGGTGACCATCATTGCAAAAGAAAAAGAACGATCCGGCGCCCCCATTCGCGACAAAGAACGTGAGAAAAGCCTTCTCGCACAACGTTCTTCTGAATTTCCTGAGCCACGCTGGCTTCCGCTGTATCAGGACTTTATTGAACATCTGATGGCGCTTTCCCGTAAAATGCAGGAGGAACGCCGCACGTCCACATGTGAAAAGGCGGCTTCAGCGTCGAATTCTCCGCCGCTCCCTACAGAGTCGAACGAGACAATCATGGAATAAAAAAACAACCCCCGCAAAAAATGAAAGGAATCATTATGGGACAAAACGAGTCATCAGAGAACGTAAAAAAAGCGAAAAAAGAAAAAACTCCTGCTCTCGACGTCCAGCGCTACCTCATTACCAATGGCCAATTCAAACTCAGTGAGCGAAGCACAAAGGATAAACAGGGATTGACCAAAAAGCAAGGGCAGACCATTTTGAAAGAAAATCAGCAGCAAATGGCGATCCTCCAAGAAAAGCTCTACGCGGAGAATAAACAATCCCTCCTCATCATTTTCCAAGCGATGGACGCCGCTGGCAAAGATGGATGCATCAAACATGTCATGGTTGGCCTCAACCCGCAGGGAACTCATGTCACCGCGTTCAAACAGCCCTCCAGCGAAGAATTGGATCATGACTACCTCTGGCGTCACAACCGGGCGTTGCCGCGGCGCGGAGAAATTGGAATTTTCAACCGCTCTCAATATGAAGAGGTGGTGGTCACGCAGCTCCACCGGCTCATCACGAATCAGCAGCTTCCGGATCAAGTCATCAGCAAACACATCTGGGACGATCGCTATGCACAAATTGCCTCATGGGAAGAATACCTGAATCAGCAGGGAACACGGATTCTTAAATTTTTCCTTCATATCTCAAAAGAAGAACAGCGGAAACGCCTTTTAGACCGCATTAACGAAAAAGAAAAAAACTGGAAATTTTCAGCCGGAGACATCGCAGAACGCGAACATTGGGAGGAGTATCAAGATCTCTATGAAAAAGCCATTCAGAAAACCGCGACCAAGTACTCCCCTTGGATCGTTGTGCCGTCTGATCACAAATGGTTTGCCCGGTCGGTCGTCTCGCAGGTGATTCTCGATACGCTGAAAGAGATGAATCCTCAGATTCCCACACTTTCAAAGAAGGAAACCGAAGAATTGTCGCATTGGAAAAAAGTGCTGGAGCAGCAGAAGCCGAAAGATTGACTCCTTCCTGAGCCATCCGTAGTCAAAATTGAGCTCGGATACGGCGGATATGCCATACCCGAACTCGATTTTTTCATTATTCAGACTGTTTCTCACTACTTTCTTGTCCTTTTTTCTCTGCCAAATACTCCAGAACTTCCCGTCCAATATACAGTTTTCCCTCATCGGTCAAAAGAATGGGGCGGCGAATCAGCATTCCATCAGAGGCCAGCAGTTCATATTGCTCTTCCGGCGTCATCCGCTTCCGGCGTTCACTCAGATTTTCCGTCCGGTAGGCCAGACCGCTCGTATTAAAAAATGCTGACAGCTCTTTTCCCGAATTCCTATGCCATGAGGCAATTTCTGCTGCGGTGGGCGTTTCCGTTTTTATATCCCTGAAGGTAAAGGTCCATTTTTTCTTTTTCAATAAATTCAAAGCCGCACGACAAGTGCTGCAGCGACGATAGCCAATTAAAATCATCGATTCACCATTTCTACCAGCTGGCCGATTTGCTTTTCGAAGCAAACGCCGTACCAATGCGCAGGATCCTGCTGTGTCGTTTCCAGCGCCGAAAACGTAAAGCGGGAGGCAATCTCCGCCGCCTCATCCGCCGTTTTTCCCCGCATGATGCTTCCCACAAAGGCCGACGCAAACACATCCCCTGTCCCGTAAGAGCCATGCTCTAAGCGAGGATGCTCCATGCTCCGTATCCCCTTCGCATCGGCGATCAATACGCCTGTGTTCTCCGGATGGGGGCTCACCCCGGTCAAAACCACCGTCTTGGCTCCGAGGCTGTCCAATGCCGCCACGGTCTCTACAATTTCCTGCCATGACATATTGTCATAAAACGGACGATCTGCCAAGAGGCACGCCTCTGTTAAATTAGGAAGCAAAAAATCGGCATCCGAAACCAGCGCTTTCATTTCCTCTACATAGGGTTGATCCAGTCCGGAATACAATCGTCCATGATCAGCCATCGCCGGATCGAGAAAAATACGCGCGGAGTTCGTGAGAATCCTTTGTTTTAACTCACGGATGCACTTTACGGCTCCCATTCGACCTAAATAGCCGACATAGAGAGCTTCAAACGTCAGACCTTCCTTCTCCCAATGAGCGCCAATCGAACGCATCTGATCCGTCATATCATGAAAGGTCCATTGGGAAAATCCCGTATGCGTGGATAAAACCGCGGACGGCAGCACGGCGCATTCGATTCCACAGGCGGAAATAATGGGCAATGCTGCTGTCAAAGAGCATTGTCCGACACAGGATAGATCCTGAACCGTTAAAATTCGCGTCATCTTGCCTCCTTCATCCAGGCGCTTCGCGTTCCCGCCCGTTAATTATACTAAACGACTGCCTCCGATAAACTCCCTCAAAATGGAAGTGTTGACCACATCGGAAGTGTCCGTCATCGGATCAATATAGCTTAATAGCGCCAAAAGCCTCGAAGATTCCACATATTCCGGTTCATCCGGCGTGATGTCGCGCAGCTCTTCCTCGATAATGGGACGAAGCGCCGCAATTTCATAAACAAAAGAGGAGTTGAACATGATGTCTGCCCGCTCCGAATAGGGGAAAATATTGCGGCGTTCCCCTTTCCGCACGCCTGGCCACAAACGGATCGTCTCACGCACATCCTTTCCGCGGAATTGTTTATCCCGAGCCATCCTCCGCATCAAACGCATGTCGGTCGTCGGAATCCGATTGTGATCGTCCAGATTGATCTGTGAAATCACAGACAGCGCAATGCGGTAGATCACCTCCGGATCAATTTGGCTGGTCAAAACAGGATTCAAACCATGAATCCCTTCGACAATCACGGGATCATCATGACCCAACATCATCCATTCCGCCGTCAGCTCGCCCGTTCCTTCCAAAAAATTAAACCTCCGGCGCGGAATCCGCTGGCCATGGAGCAATCGCTCCATATCTTCATGAAAAGCACGCAAATCCACAGCCTCAAAGGATTCAAAATCCGGCTTTCCATCATCGCCGAAGGGCGTATGTGCCCTATCGACAAAATAGTCATCCATGGAGAGCGCCACAGGACGAAGCCCCAACACGCGCAAACTGGTGCGCAGCTTATAGGCAAAACTAGTCTTTCCGGAAGATGAGGGCGCCGCAATCAGAACAATCCGCTTTTTCTGTGAAGCGATCTGCTGAGCAATGGACATAATCTTGTAATCCTGCAGCGCATCGCTCATCCGCACCACCTCGCCGATTTCGCCCTTGCGAATCACCTCATTGAGCTGCGCGACCGTAAAAATATTCTGGCGCTCTGACCAATCTTCCGCTTCATTATACGTGTCCGACAGAAGATAGGTTGGAACAAAATTGTTCACTCTCTCTGGTTGCTCAGGATCCATGCCCAAAACAACTAGTCCATGATCAAAGAGCTCCACATCAAAAATGGAGACAAAGCCCGTTGACGGTGCCATATAGCCAAAGAAAGAATCCATCGCATTTCCCATACGATAGACGGCGACGACGCCTTCCTTTCTCTGCGCAAACAAGGCCACCTTATCTTGGCGCCCTCGTTCCCGAAAAAGCCTCTCCGCATCAGGAAAGCGCATTTCCTCACGCTGAATGGGCAGATCGGCATCGACCAGCTCCCTCATTTTTGCTTTAATCCGGTCTCTCAGCCGCGTATCCAGCGGAATCGGCTCTCGGCCATTCCGAATCACGCAATACAACCCGCCGGAGATGGAATGCTCCACGGTGGTTCGCGCCCCGGGAAGCAGCTGATGGACGGCCTCCAGAAAAACGAAAGAAAGGGTGCGCATATAAACGCGAAAACCATCCAAATCTCCGGTATCCACCAGATGAACCTCATCCGCTTCATCCGGAATCACTCCCGCAAGCTCATACAGCCGGTTTCCGATACGCGCTAACATCACCCTTGCCTGAGGTTCTTCGTCCAATGGCTCCAGCAAATCTAAAAATCTCATGTGATCTGCCCGAACGACGGACTCGCGCTTTCCGCCGCCCCATCGAACCAACACTCTCTGATCGTCCATATTCTCTCCCTGGTCAAAACACCCTTCACTCGGCATTCACGATTCATCCCCACGAATTCACACACGCGTGTTCCCTTTCAAGTTCCTTATCAAAATACCCATTTCGGACAGATCACGTTCCGACAAAAAGACGATCATCCAGAAAAGCGGCGCTAGAATGTCGATCAAGGCACAAAAAAAGAGAGGGAAAATCCCTCTCTGTATGAATTGGCGACTTCCTACTCTCCCAGGCCGTCTCCAGCCAAGTACCATCGGCGATAAGGAGCTTAACTTCTGTGTTCGAGATGGGAACAGGTGTATCCTCCCCGCTATCGTCACCATATCCGATTTTC
>JAEXBN010000049.1 GCA_023394045.1 Bacillota bacterium
CATTATGCGTTTCCGGGCGACACATCATCCTATTCCAGAATGCCGAACGAAAAGCCCTTCTCTTGAATGGACTCCACGACAGCGCCGAGCGATTCTCGCGTCAGCGCTTTATCCGGACGATCATGCATCAAGATCGTAATCACGTCCGGATCGCCATAAGCATCCCAAGTTTCCCATAAACGATCCACCTGACCCTGGGTCGAAGTCGGAGCATCCCGGCCTTCCGCATCGCCAACCATCGTATTCCAATCAATCCAGCGGCATCCACGCGAAGCTAAAGCCTCATCCGCTGGCTCCATATCCTTCCATGACATATGACCACCCGGATACCGCCAGACACGCGCATCGATTTTTGTGCTGCTCGCCGCCTGGAGCGCCTGGAGCGACTGATCATACTGCTTTAGAATCGCATCAGGATCCGCATGACGGCCGGGATACAACTCTTTATACTCATGATTATAAGAATGCAGCGCCAGCGCATGCCCCTCCGCCATCATCCGCTTTAGAAGCGGCGTGGCAGACTCCGTAAACGTCTGTCCCACACTAAAGAAGGTGGCGGGAACGCCCAGCCGTTTCAACTCATCCAGCAGAAGCGGCGTGGACTCCGTGCTCACGCCATCATCAAACGTCAGAAAGGCAATCCGCTTCGGGCTGAGCTCCTTTCCATCAAACATCGCCGCATTCACATCCTCGACCGAATACGCATAGATCGATGCGGCACGGTTATGATTCGTCCCCGTTCCCTTGGCATGCTGCACCGCATCACCCGTATCCGCGTGAGGCATTGCTGTCCCTGCAAACCAATCATCCGGATCCTCCGGGGTCGTCCCCGCAGCGCCGTTTTCCTTTTTGTCATGCTCCCCGTCGGCCGTCTTCGGCGGCTTCGCGCTTTGTGCGCCGTCAGCGCCGTTCGTCTGGCCAGCCTTTGACGAATCGGCTTCCGTCTGTTGTCCGCCCACATTGACACCGCCACCCGGCGTTGCATTCTCCTCCGATTGCGATGCGACCTTTGATCGCCCTAAACGGCTCACCAGCGGCTGAAGAACAAAAAAGCCGAAGACCACGAAAGCAAGAACCAGAAGAACCGCCCCCACCATGCGCCGCTCATGTGCCCGCTGCCGACGCCGCTTTCGCTCCGATTGGCGGAGCGAAAGCGGCGCATCAAACAAATCATCATACTCATGATGCGGTGCCGCTTTCGGCGCATGACGGCGCGGAGATTTCATTTCCGGTTTTTGCGAATCCGATTTTTTAATCATTATTACTCCTTCTGTTTGATAGACTAATAACGTTAAACGAACGTTGAACAAATCTTTTAATAAGATAAGACTAACACATGCAACAAAAAAGAGAACCACAATTTTTCTAAATTAATAAATCGTAAAAATAAATCAGCGAGCCGCCTCACCATGGAGAGCAGGGCGGCTTAAAACGAAAGCCAGCCGCCTCACCACAGAGAGCGAGCGACATTAAAGCGAAAGGCGAGTCGCATGACCATGAGAGCCAGCCGCCTCACCACAGAAAGCGGGTTTCATCGCAACAGAAAGGAGGAACGATGGCGGAACAACGTCCTAACGCGGAACAGGAACGGGCGATACAAACGACAGAAGGGCGTGTGCTCCTCATTGCCGGTCCGGGGACGGGAAAGACGCAGACCCTCGTCGCCCGTGCGGTTCATCTCATCGCGGATCTTCAAGTGGCGCCGGAACAGATCACCGTGACCACTTTTACTCGGCGCGCCGCACAGGAACTGGTCGTGCGCATCGCCGAAGAATTGACCCGGCGGGGCATCAACACGACATCGTCGGCCGTGCATGTGGGGAACTTTCATCATCTGGCGGGAGAGATTTTGGAAGCGAATGAGGCACGGCTTCCCTTCCGACCGGGCTGGATTCTCATGGATGAGACCGAAGCGCTGTCTTTTCTCCTGCGGCATCTTTCCGCTTTTCAGAGCGTCGAGGGGGCGGAAGAACTTGTTCCGGCGCTGCGATGGGGCGGAATCAAAGGCGCCCGCGCCCTCAAGCGTGTGCTGGATCGGGCGCGCGAAGAACATCAAACGCCCGGCGGCACCGCTGGGGAATGGCTGCGCCGATGGCGGCTGCTGCTGATTCGCGCCAACCGGATGGATTATAGCGCGATGCTCGATGAAGCCGTGCGGCTTTTGGAATCCGATGAAGAGGCGCTGCACCAGGCACAGCGCTCTTGCGTCTACCTCATGGTCGACGAATATCAGGACACCAACCCCGTTCAGGAAGCCATGACCCGGCTGCTGCAAAGTGCCAGCGGAAATCTTTGCGTCGTGGGTGACGACGATCAAGGGCTGTACCGTTTCCGGGGCGCCACCGTGCAGAACCTGCTCGAATTTGCCTCACGCTATGAACAGGTTCAGACCATCCGATTGACACGGAATTATCGGAGCGACGGGAGGATTTTAGAAGAGGCGGAACGGCGGATGCGAGAAGCCGTGGAACAGCTGAACGCGCCGACGGCGCTGCGTCTGGAAAAACATCTGGTCCCTGCTGATCCGAAAAACGTGCACGCCCAGTCCGTGCGGCACCTTTTTGCCGCCGATCCCGAACGATGGGCAGACCGGGTCGCTTCCTCCATCGTCATGCTGCACGAAGACGGAGTGGACTATGCCGACATGGCGCTCCTCTCCTATTCGCTGCGTGGCGGGCCGATGCCCATCCTGCTGCAGGCGTTGCGGCGAAGAGGGGTTCCCTTGCATCTGACCCGCGGCGGATCCCTGATGAGTGAGCCCATCGTGCGCTCTTTGGTCACTTGCCTGTTGCTGGCCTTCCGGCCGGCGCTGAAAACGGCTGTTGATGCCGGTCGGGCAGATCCACATGATTTACCCATTGCCTCCTTTTATGATCGGAATATGTCGGCGCGCGGCGCCAAAGAGCGCCAGCGCGTGGCGGATGATTTCATGACTGCCATTCGCGCGGGAGCCAAGATCAGCATCGAATCGCTTTGCGCCGCGTTTTTCGCCGCGGCGCCCTTTCGGGAGGTGCTGGATGCCGCCCGCCAGGGCGACGGGGCGGCTCGTGACCGGGTGGGCTCCCTAGCCAATTTCATCAGCGATCTTCGGGCGCTTGCCGCAGATGCCGACAGGAGCTTCATTTATTTAGACGCGGAACATCTTGAAGCCTTTGCCCTGACTTTGATCCGGACACTGCTTCCCTTTCTCCGGGATGCTGCCCCTCCGGCGGTGCGCGAAGAACAGGAGAGACCCGTTCCCGGCCATCTTCCGGTCATGACCATCCATCAGTCCAAGGGACTGGAATTTCCTGTGGTGATTCTCGTTGAAACACAGCCGCCCCATTATCATGGCGGGGCTCGAAATGCAGGAGCAGACCGCAAGGAAGGGATGAACCGAAATGCAGGAGCAGACCGCAAGGAAGGCATAGACCGAAAGGCAGGTGCAGACCAAAAGGAAGCCCCAGTGCGCGAAAGGGAGCTTCCCGACCAGCAGACGATGGATGCGATGGACGATGCGCGTCTCTTCTATACGGCGCGCACCCGAGCCAAATCATTTTTGTTGGAAACGGGTCTTCGGAGTGATGCCGATGATCCGGCGATCCGCGAAGGCGATCTGAAGGGGTTGGATCTTTTACCCGGACATCCGGCGGATCTTCCGCCGCACTACGCCTATACAACCGATATTGCACGCTATCGGCATTGCCCGCGCCAGTACTTTTTTCTGCGTGAAATGGGTCTGCCGACCTCCAGGGCACCGCAGGCTGATTATGGGACATTGGTGCATATGACCCTGGCGCGCATCCATCAAGATGCCTTGAAAACGGGGGAATGGCCGGAGCTGGAGCAGGCACAGGAGATCTTGCAGCAGGTTTACGGTGGTCTGACGACGACCGGAGCGCAGCTGGATGCCGCAGCAGGACGGCGCGCCTGGAAAGTGATTGAAGCCTATCTTGAAGAACAGCCGTTTGGCGGCGCGGACCAACTTTTCGCGGCGGAGGAGCCGCTGCTGCATGCCGAAGAGGGGCGAATCTTCGAAGGCGATGCGGATCTTCTGCTGAATGGAGGAAAGGATCTGGTCGACTTCAAAACCGGCCGGCCTCGCCCGGAAACCGCCGCAGTCTATCGTGACCAGCTTCGCTTTTATCGCGGCTTATCAAAACAAACGCGGGATGCAGACTCAGGATGTGAGATATTATATTATTTAGAAGAAGAGAATCCGGAACAGCGCCTCGTCCGGGTGGAAACGGACGAAACAACGCAGCAGGATTTTCTGAGACAGATAAAAGCGGTCGTGGAAAAGATTGAAGCCGGGCAGTTTGAGGATCGGGCAGATGATCCGACGGAGTGCCGCACCTGTATCATGTGCAGCTATTGCGGAAGAGGAACGATTGCGGCAGAAGAGGAAGGAAAAGGACATGGGGGCATCACAGGAGAAGACACCCATGGCGATTTATGAGCGCCTGATGGATCGGATGGTGGAAGATCTGATTTTATCCGAACCGGGGAGTGTGCCGGAGCCGGAGGAGGAAACGGCGCTGATGAAGCGCTATCGGGTGAATCGCGCGACCATTCAGCGTGCGATTTTTGGTCTGACGAAACAAGGCGTCGTTGTCGGAGCTCCTGGATCGCGGCGCTACACGCAGGATCCGGTGCAACTCCGGATCGCTAAAGAACGGCTCATCCGCCAGGAGGCGGAAGCGCTCTTTCATCATGCGCGGGCGCTGGGGCTGGACGATCACCGAACCATCTACCTTCTATTGAAGATCGGTGGCTACCAAGATGCACAGGGATAACCATCCTGGGGAGGAACAGATGACAGATGATAAACGAGTGATTCCGATTTCAGAATTGCTGTCCGGACAAACGCTGCACACAGCGGAACAGAAACCTTTGCCACAAGTGGAAGCGCCCCAGCCGATTCCGCGCACAGCGGTCGGCAGCCAGGCGCAGGGGTCATCGGTGGACGCAGGGTTATCGGCGGAACCAAAATCGGCGCCGGCGGAATCGAAATCGGTGTCGGCGAAACCGATTGAGGACGTGGCGGCACCGGAGCCCAAAAAGTCTGTGAAGGAAGGGGAGGCGCCCGCGAGAGAAGCCGCTCCGCACCCCGCACGCGCCGAGAGCGCCGAGCCAGCGTCCCAGCCGGCGCCATCACAGGACTTTTTGGAGCCGCCGCGCGTGACCCTGCGTCCGCCGTTGGATGAAGAGACAGCAGCCCGAACCGATGCGCCGGTGCCCGGATTGGAGATGATGCCGGAAGAGCCGGAAGATGCAGGAGCGGCAAAGGAAATGGATGCCCAGGCCAAGCGGAGCGAGCCGGCAGCGGCGGAAACGGAAGCAGCGGCAGGAACGGAAGCGGGGGCGGAAAAAGCGGCGCCGGATCCGCAGGTTCCTTATGATGCGCCGACGGAGCGCACGAAGCCGGTGGTGCTCATCAAAGGACTCAAAAAAAAGATCGGCCGGCAGACCGTTCTGGAGGATTTGGATCTGGCGGTTTTTAATGGTCATGTGCTGGGGCTTCTGGGGCCGAATGGCGCGGGAAAAACGACGCTTCTGCGAATCTTGGCAGGTCTGGCGCATCCGACCGAGGGACGCGTCGAAATCGATGGGATGACGCCCGGGGTGGAGACCAAGAAAATTGTGTCCTATCTTCCCGATGGATCATTTTTGCCGGAATCGATGACCACCGCAGGCGCACGTCATCATTTCGCGACCTTTTTCCCCGATTTCGATCAAGCGAGATTTGATGCGCTGGCGGAGCGGCTCAAGCTGCCCCAGCACACGCGCATTGGAAAGATGAGCAAGGGATACCGGGATCGCCTCGCCATTTGTTTGGTGATGAGCCGACGGGCGCGGCTGTACCTGCTGGACGAACCATTAGGCGGAGTGGATCCGGTCGTTCGGGATGAGGTGCTGGACATCCTGGTTGAAGCGATGGGAGAGGATGCCACCATGCTGATCACGACGCACCAAGTGCGCGATCTGGAGCGGATTTTTGATGAAGTCTGTTTCCTGAAAGAAGGCCGCGCCGTCTCCTATGGCGCTGCCGACGTGGTGCGCGACGAAGCCGGCGCGGATCTGGATACGGTTTACCGGAAGATTTTCGGGCAGGTGTGAGATGATTTATACATTCAAACGTCTGCGCCGAAAGACTTTTGCGATCCGCTGGGGCAGCATTCTGGTAGCGGTGCTTCTATTTCTTCTGGATTTGCCGGCGATGCACCGTCTGCTGCCCATCGATGGCGAGATGCTGGGCGCTTTTTCCAGCCTGAGTTCCATGATGGTGATCATTTTTGCGGCAGCCTTTGAGCTGCTTCGGACGATGCCGATCGCGTTGAACGATCCCTTTGGACGGATGCTGCCCATTCCAGAGCGGACACCCATTGTCGCTTCATTCTGCAGCTTGCTGCTCAGCGGAATCCTGTTTTTGGCGGTGAGCATTGCGATCACGATCGGCTTCTTGCTGCTCCGCTATGGCGATCCCAAGAGCCTGTTTGCCGGGATCACGTTCGATCGGAGCGCGGTGTTTTTCCTGCTTTCCTGGGCGCTGCAGCTCTTTGTGGCGATCGCGCTGATGCTCTTTATCCAAACAGCGCACGCGGCGCTGACCCAGAAGCGCAAAGGAGGACTTTCGCCGCTCTGGAGCCGCCTCTTAGAAGCGATTGTGTTTGTCGTTTGCTGGTTTCTTCTGCTTTGGGGCGCGCAATGGCTGGCGATGCAATGTCCCTTGGGGATCATGACCGATCCGTTCCGTCTGGAGTGGATGACCCTTCAGGATGTCTCATTTTATCCCCTTTGCTGGGCGATGGCCTTTGATGTGCAGCAGCTGAGGGAAGGCGTTCTGCTCGCCGTGTTCGCTTCGGAAGCGCTGATCGGCGGGGTGCTCGCTGCCGGATCGGTGGCGCTGGCGGAAGACCGGATCGACTGGTAGAGAGGAGAAATCCATGTTTCAACGCTTCATTTATGAATGGAAGCGCAGCATACCGTTCTTCAGCGTGCTCTTCCTGAGCGCAACGCTGTTGTGGTTTTTCCTGCGCCATACGATGGATGAGGGCGGTCTGCTTTCCGGTGGATTCATCCTCGCCGTCGCGTTCGTTCTCGTCGCGAGCGGAGTGATCTACGTCGTCAACAATTGCGCCCGCGAATTTACGGCTGCCGACGGCATTCTGACCTTTCTCACGCCTATGGCGCCCTGGAAGATCATCATGGCAAAATGGCTCAACTTCATCGTTTCGTTCGGATTGGCCTTCCTGTTGCTCCGGGTGGTCATGTTCCTCTTTCCGCTGGATATCATCGCGCTGGACGGCGAAGGCGCGCTAGCGGCCGAAATGCCGACGGCGCTGGAGCGCTTGCAAGAAGCGATCAGCGCGGCACAGGTCTACGGCTGGATCAATGTTCCGACGATGCTTCTGGCGGGGATCCCCTTTATTGGCGGGCTGACCTTCGTCTTGTTTTGGAGCATGGTCTTTACCCTCGGTTTCTGGGTCTTGGCGCGCACCGAAGCGTGGTTCACCTCCAAGGGTCGTCGGGGAAAGGTGATCGCTCGCGTGCTCATGCTCTTTTTGGGTCTGGTGCTCCTCTACGCTTTTCTTGGCATCCTGTCCGAGCATGTGCCCTTGGTCTTGACGACCCCGGGAATTCGCCTCATTCGTGCGGTACGACCCGCCTGGGGCTTTCTGGTCTCCACTCCCTTTGAGGTGACCTGGACGAGCAAGATGGACTTCATCGTCGGCGTGCCCCTCTCCACGGTGATCGCCCTTTTCGTTCTGACGCTTCTGTTCCTTTGGATGGCGCAGCGCGCCTGGAAACGTATCGACCGCTGATCCGGAACATCCATATCGTCATCCATCCATGTCTTGCTGCAAATCCATCTATCGCCGCAGATCAACGTATTGCCGCAATCGGCTCATCGCCGATCAGAATATCGCTTCTCAGGAGGTCTCGTGAAATTCCCGTTGTCTTCTCATCCCATGCCGATTCGGGTTCGTTTCCGCAACGAACCCGTTTTTGTCATGCCCCGCGCCCGTCGTTCCTTTTTTGTTTTTCTGGTCATGTTGCTCGGCGCTCTTGTTCTTTCGCCTGCGGCAACGCTCGATGCGGCACCGGTTCCGGCGTTTGATGCGCCTGTGGAGGGCAACGTGACCGCGCTTGTTGAGGGAACCTATGAGTCCGTGGATCAGGAAGCAGTGCTCCGCGCCATCAATGCGTTGCGCGAAGAGGCGGCGGATGAGGGATTGGCGGCTTCCTATCGTGCGCTGACTTGGTCCGACGGACTGGAAGCCATCGCCAGAACGCGCGCCGCAGAAGCCGTGATCCTTCCCGATCACGTCCGGCCGCGCGGCGGACGCACTCCGTTTATGAGAGCTTTTGATGGAATGCGCAATACCGCTGAAAATCTCGCGTGGAATGAGCGCGGCTTACTGCGTGGCATTGAGCAGTTTGCCGCTGAAAAGCCCGCTTATGAGGCAGCGCTGGCCGCGAACGATTGGACGGAGAAGGCATCGGCGCCCTTTAGCCATTACCGCGCCCTCATTGCCGACTCGCTCCGCACCGTCGGCGCAGCATCCTTCTATTCTCCTGAGACCGGCGTCTATCAGGTGACGGTCGTCTTCTCAACGGCGGAAGATTCCCATGTTGAACCGCTTCCCGCGCCGTCCGCGCCTGCGCCGGTGGAACTCAGCGCCTCCCGCCTCGCGGCGCTGCGTCTTTCGCTGAGCCGCGAGGCGGGAGGCGGAGTGGAAGAGGGATCCTTTCGTTCCAGGAGTTCCGAGGCTTCGACGGGAGCGTCGGTCGTTTCTGGAACCGCCTGGGCGCTTTCCGCAGAGGCATCCTTGCGCCGCGAGGACGTGTTTTCTGGAAAAACGGTTTTGATGGACGCGCCGATTGTCGCCGGCCTGCGCTGGTCCGTATCGCCCCAGGGCGCTGCCATCGTTCATTCGATGCCCGGCGGCGCTTCATCCGCAGCGTCCGTGTTCAGCACCCTGCGCGTCACCTTTCCGGTTCAGGGAACGCTGACTCTGGCGGCGGAGGCACCCTTCCGCACGGGAGGGGACGGGGACGGCGATGGCGAAGCATCATCCGGTGTATCCAGATCCGGTGTTCGGAGCACGCTCGCCGTGCGCGTCAGCGCCACCGGCGGATCGGATCCTTCATCGGAGGCGGGTGCAGGAGATGGAAAGGATTCTGGATCGGGAACCGGCGCGGCGGGTCCGGCGCTTCGGCGCGTCGCTGCACCGCGCCGCGAGGCAGTGGCGGCTCATGTGGCGCGAACCTGGTTTGCCGATGCGGAGACCATCCTGATCGTCAATCGCGAGGCCTATGGCGATGCGATGAGCGCTGCCAATCTTTCCCGCGGATCCGCACCCATCCTCTACACAAATGCGGCGAGCCTTCCGGACGAAACCCGCTTGGCGATTCTGGATCTTCAGCCCCGCCAGATCATTATCGTGGGCGGTCCGAAGTCCATTTCGCCGGAGGTGGAGTCGGTGCTCCGGCGCCTCGTCTCATCCTCCGCCTCTGCCGCTCATTCTGCATCGATTCAGCGGATCAGCGGTGCCGACCGCTATGAGGTCAATGCGCAGACGCTCTCCGGCCGCCGCGGCGGATGGATTGCGGTGAGCGGGCAAGTCTTTTCGGATGCGCTCGTCGCGGCGCCCCTCGCCGTGCAGAACGATGCCGAGGTCGCCCTGATCCAGCCAGACCGTGTTCCGGTGGCGATTGCCGAACCAATCCGCCGTTTGGGCGGTTCGGTCACCGTCGTGGGCGGTTCGGTCTCCGTTCAGCCCCAGACGCTTTCCCAGCTAGAGGATCTGTCCGGGTCGACGGTGCCGCGGATGGGCGGCGCCAATCGTTATACGCTCTCTGCCCGCATCGCCGCCTCATTCGATGCGCCTCAGGCGCTCCTTGCCAGTGGAGAAATCTTCTCGGACGCGCTCGTTGCGGCGCCCCTGGCGCAGAAACTCCGCGCCCCCATTCTGTTGACTCCGGGGATCCGCTTGCCCGAACAGACGCTGTCGACCGCGCGCACCTTCCGGAATCTTCTCATCATTGGCGGCCCGGCGACCATTTCGGAAGAGGCGCTCGCCGTTTTGAAATAGAAGTCGTTTTGAAATAGAAGTCGTGTTGAAATAAAAGGACGGTGGAGCCGCCGGCTCATGGCACGCACGATCGTATGATCGCGTGAGATCAAGGGACCCCTCATTTCATTTCAAAATCAGCTCCACCGGGCAATGATCGGATCCCATGATTTCCGCATGGATCTTGGCGTCCGCCAGCCGGCTCGTTAAGGATGCGGACACCAAGAAATAGTCGATGCGCCAGCCGATATTCCGCTCGCGGGCATGGGCGAAGTTGGACCACCACGTGTAGGCCTCCGTCTGGTCAGGATAAAAGTAGCGGAAGGTATCGACGAATCCGGCATCGAGGAGCTCGCGGAACTTGGCGCGCTCTTCATCGGAGAAGCCGGCGTTTTTATGGTTGCTTTGAGGATTGGCCAAATCGATGTCGTTGTGGGCGACATTCATATCGCCACAGACGATGACGGGCTTTGAGGCGTCCAGACGCTTGAGATAGGCGCGGAACGCGTCTTCCCATTCCTGGCGGTATTCGAGGCGCAGCAAACCGCGCTTGGAGTTCGGCGTGTAGACCGTGACCAGATAGAAATCGTCCAGCTCCATGGTGATGACGCGCCCCTCATGGTCATGCTCCTCCACGCCGATCCCATAGGCGACCGACAGGGGCTCCGGTTTGGTCAAGATCGCCGTCCCCGAGTAGCCCTTCCGCTCCGCATAGTAATAGTAGGGAGTATAGCCCGGAACCTCCAGATCCAGTTGTCCTTCTGACAGCTTGATCTCCTGTAAACAGAGGATATCCGGATTCAAATCCAGCACCTTCTCCACAAACCCCTTTTTCACCTGCGAACGCAATCCGTTCACGTTCCATGACATTAATGAATCCATTCTCGCTCCTTTCCCGGAAAACCGTTCACTGCCGTCGCCCCGATCCATGTGGCGCGTATTAAAGCTTCATTTCATGATACCCGAAGATGCTCGAAATGCGCGTCGCCCCGCCATTCATTTTCCGCTTCGCGCTGAGTCGCCCGATCAGACGGAAGATGGATGGGGCACGGATAAAAACGCATTGAAGAGAAGGGAAATCGATGAGGCAAAAAGATTGAAAAATCAACGCCTTCCTATCAAAAGGGACAATCCGCTCCTCCCTTCGTCATTATTTTGTAATATTTTCTACAAATTTTGCTCAAAACTGTTGACAGGGGTTGATCGGCTTGCTACAATCTGGATGTACATCAAGAAGTTGCCGAGTGGTCGGAACTTCGATGGGTTCCACAACCATAATAGTTGATCGGTAAAACAGTGGACGAAACGAATTTTCTACGGAGGAAAAGTATGAAAGCAAAACGTATTGTTGCTCTGGCACTCGCTGGCGCGTTGGCTGCTGGTGCTGTTGTTGTTCCGGCTCAGGCTGCACTGCCGACGGCTCAGCAGATTTTCACAAGCGAAGAGTATGGAAAGCTGCTTGAGGCTCAGGCGAAGGCAGCAAAGGCAGCACAGAAAGCTCTTGAGGAAGCGACGAAAAATGTATCAGATACCGATAAAGCTCTTAAAGCAGCAAAAAAAGAGGAGAGCACAGCTAATGATGCAGTTCTGAAACAGGAGCAGGCGATTGAGGCGGCGAAGAAGGATGTCGCTGCGACACAGGAAGCATTGCTTGAGAAGAAAAATTCGGCAGATCAGAAGGAACTGGACTATGCAGTTCAGTTCGCAGTATGGGGCTTGAGCAATCCGTTCATGACGGCGGAGGAGTATGATAGCCACCTCGCGAGCGTAGAGCAGAAGTGGGCGCCGGTGAAGGAAAAAGCTGAAGCGGACCTTAAGGCGGCTGAAGCGGCTGCGAAGGATTGGAACGAGGGCAGCGAAGAATATGTTGCTGCGCATACTGAATATGACAAGGCATTGAAAGAGTATAATGACGAAGTTAAGGCAGTAAACGATGCCAAGAAATACTTCGAAGACGAGTTGAAGCAGCTGCAGAAAGACATCCAGAAGCTGAACGATGACCTTGATACGGCGAACAAGACGGTAGAAGATGAGGAAGTGAAGCTTGAATCGGTGAAATATGATCAAGCTAAGAAACAGGAGGCAACCGCAGCGGCTCAGAAAGCATATGCTCAGGCGTTAGCGGATGCTCAGGCGGCAAAAGATGCAAACCATGCCGAAAAGCAGAAACTTGATGTTATAACCGGTCTGGGCAAGAAGCTGACGGATGCAGCAATTCAAGGTGTCACCAACCCGAAACTGGTGAAGCTGGCGAATGAGGATACGCTGCAATTCCTGCTGGGATACCTGGCTGAGGATGGACAGTACCTCAGCGCCGCAGCCCTCAAAGAGCTTGGTCTGAGCATCGACAAGTACCAGGATATCTTGGGCGACCAGACTGAGCTGGATGATCCGGATTCCGAGTCGGAAACTCCGGCAGAGCCCGAGAAGCCGACGAGCCCGGAACTCCCGGGTGAGGATCCGGGCAAAGAGCCGGGCGAGGAGAAGCCGACCGAGGGCAACAAAAAAGATGATTCGAAGGGTGATGTGAAAGTAAAGGGCGACAAAAAGAAGCAAGACAAAGTTGCTCCGAAGACGGGCGACATCTCGGTGATCGCTTACGCGGGAAGCGCACTGGTTGCCGCTGGCGCATTCATCGCTTCGAAAAAACGCAAGTAATTTTGCGAAGACGATAGGAAACAGGAGATCCGTTTCATCGATTGAACCTGTAAAATAAGGGGGAAGGTCTTGGACCCTCCCCCTTATTTGCGCTATAATGGTTACAAAACGGTATCAAAAAAGATGTCGAAACAGGGTTCGAGGGAAAAAGACCTCGACAGGGGAGGAAAAGAGAAAGGATGAAGGAATGAGTAAAAAACCGTTCAAAGCGAAGGCGCTGATGCTGGGCGCTTTGGTGGCATCTCTGGTTTTTGCCGGAGCGCAGGGACAGCCGGCTCATGCCGCGGCGGATGGATTCACCGTGGAGCGTCTGTCCGGGCATAATCGTGAAGTGGTGGCGCAGAATGTCGCGGATCAATTTTTCAGCGGCGTGAAGACGGTCATCGTCGTCAATCGCGATGCGTTTGCCGATGCGGTCAGCGCAACGAATATTTCGCAGGGAAAGTATCCCATTCTGTACACGAATGCGAAGGCGCTGCCTGACGAGACGGCGGCCGCGCTGAAGAAGATCAAGCCGACGAAGATCTATGTCATGGGTGGTCCGAACTCCGTGAGTGAGAGCACCCTCAGCCAGATCAAATCGGCGGCGGGAACGCAGAATGCGGAGCGCGTGGGTGGAAAGAACCGTTATGAAGTGAGCGCGAATTCGGCGAAGATCGCTGGGGACAAGAAACAGTTGATCCTCACGACGGGTCAGGTCTATTCGGATGCGCTGGTGGCAGCGCCGGTCGCTAAACAGAAGAATGCGGTGGTTTTGCTGATCGGCAGCGATTTTTCTCCGGAGATCAAAGCCTATCTCCAGAAATATGGAAAGGGTGATCAGGCGACCATCATCGGCGGAACGTACTATGTTCCGGCGGCCTACGAATCGACGCTGAACGCCCTGACCGGGACGAAAGCTTCCCGTATCAATGGAAAGAACCGCTACGAAGTCAGCGCTCAGGTTGCTTCGAATTATTTTGGAAAATCCGACACCGCTTTTATCGCCAGCGGTGAAGTTTTCTCGGATGCGCTGGTGGCGAGTGCTCCGGCGCAGCAGAAAAATGCGCCCATCGTCCTGGTTCAAAGAACCAGCGCGGATCCGGCGGTCAAGAAGTACATCACCGGAAGCACCGTGTTGAAGAAAGCCTATATCATCGGCGGTCCGAACACCATCGCCGAGGGTCTCATCAGCGCGAAGATGGATGGGGACATCAAAGAACAAGATATCGTCTTTTCTCAGGCGACGGGCGGAAAGCAAGTCGTCGACATCAGCACTCTGCCTGCGGGCGTGCAGAACGCGCTGAAGACGCTCAAAACGGATATGAGCACAAAAGGGGCACAAGAATTTGTCGCTGCGCTGAACGCGAAACGCCAGAAAGCCGGTGTCAGCCCGCTGAAGTATGATCCGAACCTGAGCATTGAGGCCGCTTATCGCGCCTTGGTTGCCGCACAGACGGGCAACCTTCCGGTGGGTGGTCAGTACTGGGCCGGTGATGAATATTACCGTGTGACCGGAATGTTTGTTGCGACATCGAATCTGATGGATGCGCTGAATGATGTGTACCTGGACACCGGAGGATCCAGCACGGTCACCGCCATTGGTCTGGCGCATTATTCCAATGTTTGGAGCTTCTATTTCGGCGGCGATCTGAAGGCGGCGACCTCAACCCAGGCCTATCGGGATATTCTCTCCGGATCGCATCAGCCCTCCATGGCTTCAGAAGTTCTGAGCTTGCTGAATCAGGTACGTAAGAGCAACGGAGTGGGCGCCGTCGCCATTGATCCGGTGCTGCAGAAGTTGGCGGAAGCCCGTGCACAGGAAGCCACCGGCCTCATGACCCATGTGCGTCCGGACGGTCTCAAATACACCGCCGAGTTTAATGGAACAGGAATGTATTTGCACATGGGTGAATCCCTTGCTTCCGTCGCCACCGCTCAAGAGTTTATCGATGGTCTGATGAACCATGGCCCGCATCGCGACACCGTCATCAACCCCGTCTACACCAAGGTCGGCATCGGCGCCTTCAAGGCCTCCGACGGACGCATGTACTGGGATGTTGTCTACGGCGATACCACTTCGCACTACAACCCGAACTTCCAGCTGAAAGACCTGTCCTCCCTGTATTGATTTCGATAGCAATATCGCTTCCGACGGGGATGTTGCTTCCGATGAGCGATATCGCTTCCGACGGTGATGTTGCGCCCGATGAGCGATATCGCTTCCGACGGTGATATGCCTTCCGAAGGTGATGCTGCTTCCGACGAGCGACATTGCTTCCAACAGTGATATGGCTTCCGCCAGCGATCCGCGCGGCTTCCGCACGCGGATCGCTGGCGGTGCTTGCCGTATTGCTGTTGGCGCTCAGCGAATCGCTATCGGCGCTTAGCATGTCGCGCCTTGGCGCTATCTCATGCGACGGGGATGATGTAGAGGGAAGACTAGGAAGATCAGAAAGAACAAGAAGAACCACGCGAACAACGATGTCGAATAGGGACTGCTCCTCATAGTTAGCTTTTGGGGGAGCAGTTCGTATCGCATCGTTGTTTTTTTATATGGGTGGATGGTGGTTGAATGGTAGAACGACAGATGCATAGCAAAATGATGGGCGTGTGGCAAACCGTTGAGAGGAGGCGCCGACGGCGCCAGTGTGTAAAGCCGAATATTGAGGAAACCCACTGAGTTTGATCGCGGCGCGGCTCAGTGTGAAACGTTAAAAATGGAGCAAACTCACTGAGCTTTGCTGCGTCCATCTCAGTGGGAAAAGTAAAAAAAGTGGTAAGACCCACTGAGCCCCAGGGGGCGAGGCCTCAGTGTGAAACATCGAAAATGAAGAAAATCCACTGAGATGAGGCGCCGATGGCGCCAGTGTGTAAAGCCCAATATGGAAGAAATCCACTGAGTTTCATCGCGGCGTGGCTCAGTGTGAAACGTTGAAAATGCGGCAAACCCACTGAGCCTTGCCGTGTTCATCTCAGTGGGAAAAAGGGAAAAGTGGCACGACCCACTGAGTCGCAGGGCGCGAGGCCTCAGTGTGAAACGTCGAAAATGAAGAAAAGCCACTGAGATGAAGTTCCGATGGCACCAGTGTGTGAAGCCCAATATGGAAGAAATCCACTGAGTTTGATCGTGGCGTGGCTCAGTGG
>JAEXBN010000011.1 GCA_023394045.1 Bacillota bacterium
ACAAGACAGGCTATTGCAGAAGGTGCAGGGGTAAGTGTAAAGACGATACAAAGAACTTTGAAGGAAATAGATAATTTGCAATATGTAGGTAGTGGAAATAATGGTCATTGGGAACTTAACGAGTAAACGCAAGTTGCAGTAAGTTGCAATACACAGAATCAAAAGGTGATTAGAGTAAAATCCAACCACCTTTTTTGTTTGGGAAAAAGCTGTGTCAATAAAGTTGGTGTAAATTTCTCTCAGCATCATCTTCTCTGATCTATGCTACCCTTGAAGATCGCTCTTCCTCCGCCCCATGGGGGCGGCTTTTTCATCTCATATTCGGTGTCATTCACTGACACGAGATGATAGAGAAATGGAAGGGATCATTCGGAGCGGTTCAACTGTGGCGGAGCGTCGTCGAGCAGAGCGCGAACGCGGGCGTTTCGCGTGATGAGCGACATGACGGGAAGGCCGATCACACCGACGATCAGAAACTCGGAGAGCATGATTTGCAGGGTGACGAGGGGGAACAGCGCACCGGGGATTTGACCGAGAAACCAGGCTTCCCCGCTGTATAAGAAGGAAAAGACGGATGGCCAGAGCATGGCGATCCATTTGCTGCGCGTGCGGCTCATGCACAGGGTGGAAAGCAGCGTTCCCAGCGTGCCGATGAGCATGTCGATCAGACCGAAGGGGCTCCAGATGTTGGCGATCAGGCAGCCCAGGGTCAGACCGATGACGCTTTTGGGATCAAAAAAAGCCATCCAGGTCATGATTTCCGAGTAGCGAAATTGGATCGGGCCGTAGCTGACCCCAAGGCCGGAAAGCGTGAGAATGACGTAGAGGGCGGCGATCAGGCTCTGACGAGCCAGAAATTTGGTGTGGAATTGGAACTTCATTTGAACCTCCTTTGGAAAAGCAAAATAACGTTTCACGGAGTGTTCAAGGCATGAAAAAAGGCGCCACGGGGGGCACCATTCTTGATTTTTAGAGTGGGTGCCAAGAAACACTATGCGTCGATTGTAGCAGAAACCGGCCGGTCTGCAAATGGTTTTGGAAAGGCTTGCGCGAGATTCCGGATCATGATATACTCATCAAGTCATCTCATTGAAGAGTTTGGATCATTAGCTCAGTTGGTTAGAGCGCCACGTTCACATCGTGGAGGTCATCGGTTCGAGTCCAATATGATCCATAGGGACCATTAGCTCAGTTGGTTAGAGCGCCACGTTGACATCGTGGAGGTCGCTGGTTCGACTCCAGTGTGGTCCATCGCAAAAAGGATGGGTTCCAGTGCATCGCGCCGGAACCCATCCTTTTTTGTCCATTTTCGTCCGTTCGTGTTCGCCGTTGTGATGCTCCGTTGCGACGACTCAGAGAATTTCCACCTGGCACGCGCGCATGGCATCCAGTGCATTTTGGTGGGACTCCGGCGTGACGCCGGCGCAGCCTTTGGAGTCCACGCGAAGGGGGATTTCGGGGAAATACGCTTTGGTCAGGAGGACGTTGGAGATCACGCAGATGTCGGTGTCGAGTCCGAGAAAGGTGATGGATCGGATGGGATCGAGATCTGCCAGGCCGGCGAGAATGGCGGGAAGAGCAGCCGCGCCGAAGGTGACCTTATCAATCGGTTCGGTCTGGCGGAGCGCTTCCAGGTCGGGATGCAGTTCCCAGCCTTTGGTTCCCCGGATGCAATGCGGGACGGGGAGATGCTTTCCTTCTTGTGTGTCCAAGTAGTTCTCGCGGTGAGTGTCGCGCGTGAATAGGACGGTGCCGTCGAAATTTCGCACGCGGTCGATTACGTAGGGAACGATGGCCTGCGCCGCATCGGAGCCCAGCGCTCCATCAATAAAGTCGTTTTGCATGTCGATGACGATGAGAAGATCCTGCATGAATAACCCTCCTGAGAGTTCTGATTGATTTCTTGTTTATGTTGATTTCCCGTTGATTTAAGATGTTTGATCACCACAAGATGCTTTATTCGGATGTGGGGAGAAACGTTCCATATCTTAATCCTTTACGGCCTTCGCTCCGGAGCTATAGATAGAGATAATAGGCGGTAAAGTGGACAATCGCGGCGGCAAGTACGAATAGGTGCCAGATGACATGGTGATATTTCAAGCTTTTATTGCTGTAGAAAATGGTGCCGATGGTATAGAGCACTCCTCCGATCAGGATCAGAATCATTAGAGGGAGAGGCCGCTGGGAAACCAGAGGCTTGACGAGGAACATGCCTAGCCAGCCCATTCCGATATAGATCAGCACGGAAACGAGCTTGAGTTGATCATAGTGGCGAAAGGTGATGGCCTTGAAGATGGTTCCGGCGATCGCGATAGACCAGATCACAACGAGAAGAATGCGCTGAAGCCGTCCGTGCAGGACGAGAAGAATGGGCGGGGTGAAGCTGCCGGCGATGAACAGATAGATGGCGACATGGTCAAAAATGCGCAGCACGGCACGCGCCTTGGGAATCGGAATCGCATGGTAGATCGTACTGGCAAGAAAAAGAAAAATGAAGCAGCCTCCATAGATCGCATAGGCAACGATGCGGAGAGGCGCGTCGGCGGTGGACTTTCGCAAAAGTAAGAGGAGCAGAAAGACGATGCCCAGAATCACCCCGATTCCATGGGTAATGGCGTTGGAGAGTTCGATGCGAAACTGATCGCGGTGTTCTTGTTTTAGGTTCGACGCGGCAACCATAGTAGCCTCCTTGGTCTTTCTATTTTAGCGCGAACTCCGTTCCTTTTCGCTCTTCATCCGTCCTTAAAATGGGACGGGGGCGTTTTCTTTGCCTCATGGGTCGAAATGGTTCATCTGGGACGATGGGACTGGAAAAAGTGGCGGGGATGTGGTACGATCAAAAGCACGATATGCGGCTGTAGTTCAATGGTAGAACACCGGCTTCCCAAGCCGGATGCGCGGGTTCGATTCCCGTCAGCCGCTTTTGTGTTGCCGCCCGGTCCTTCCGGGCGGCTTTTTTGCGGGGTTCAGCGGGGTGTTTCTGCTGAGCCGTGCGTTTCCGCTTGATCCGGTTCAGCGTTCGTTTCGGCTGTTTCAGCTGTTTCAGCTGTTTCGGCTGCTTCAGCTGCTCTGGCGGTTCAAGCTGTTTTACAAGATGATGGCTTCAACCTTATTCTTTTTATTGCAGCTTGGTGCCGCATTCCGGACAGAATTTAGCCGACGGGTCGACCGCTGCGCCGCAGCGGGGGCATTTTCGGGTGGCATCCGGCTTTTGGGTGCCGCATTCCGTGCAGAATTTTCCGGTATTCTTCGTTCCGCATTGCGGGCAAGTCCAGGCGTCGGAGGATGCCGAATCCGATGCGGGTTGGGGCGTTGCCTGCGCCGCCGGATGAGCGGAATCGGAAGAGGGAGCGGTCGGTGCAGCATCCGGACGGGATTCCTGCTCGCGCCGCATTTGTTCGGCGTTGGTTTGTGAAAATTGGCCGAATCCGCCGCCCATGGTGGACATGCCGATGCCCATGCCGAAGAATCCCTGTCCGGCACCGGCGCTGTTGCTTCCTGCGGCTTCGAGACCGCGGGCGATGGATCCTTGGACGTAGCCTTCCCGGATGGAGGCATTGGACAGCATGGCTCCCTGATTGCGCATGTTGATGAGCTTCTGCGATTCTTCGTTGTAGCTGATGGAAGCGATGGCCACATGTTCGATGTGGAACCCGCGGTCATTTTCCCAATCGGCATCCAGCACATCCTGCATGTAGCGCGCCAGCTCGTCGCCTTTTGAAAGGACAAAGGAGATCCGTTCTCCATCGGCGCTCATTCGGTTCAAGGCGGTCTGGAACGCGGTGAGGAACTCGTTGCGGTACTGCTCGTCCATCTCCTCTGCACGGGTCGCCTTTGAGGCATCATGATCCACCACTTGGACATAAAATTTGAGCGGATCGGTGATCCGAATCGTATAGGTTCCATGCGCGCGGAGGAACAGTTCCGCATTATAAAAATTGTCAAAATAGTTGACGGGGGAAGGGGTACCGAAGCGCAGCCCGCGAACCTCCTGCATATTGAGGAACACGGCTTTTTGTTTCTGCGGGGTCGTCCCACCGAAGCGGACGCGGTTAAAGGTTTCTTTGAAAGCGCCCTTGAAGTCGCCGTCGAATAACGAAGGCATCGACCCATTCTCTACTTTGAAATATCCGGCTTCCCCGGAATAGTCGATCACTTTTCCGCCATCCACGAGGAGCATAAACTGCCCTTCTTTGACTTGGATGATCGATCCATTCGAAATGGTATCCTCCGTGGCGTTGGTGTTTGAATTGCGCGGATCATTCCGGCGGGTCAGGACGGCTGGGGCAGCAATGGTGGACGGATCCATCGGTGCCGATTCGTAGACTTCAAGCCACTGATCCGTCAGCCCGCCGCCGATCGCATTGGTGATCGCTCTGATAATTCCCATGGATTTCCTCCTCTGAACTGAATGATGTGTGAACCTCAGGGACAAAAATACTTAAGAATATTATACCCGATGCCCTGCGTTCACGGCGGAGAACTGTTGCTATAAGCGGCGTAAATCATACGTTCGTCCTGGCGTTTACGGGTATAATAGAAAAAATCAAAGACCAGCAATGAGCTTCATGCTGCTTTTCGTATGGCAGGATGCTTTGGAGACACCTTAACGATCTTAAATACGGAGAAGCCTCGCTTAATACGGAGAAGCCTCGCTTGATCAGCTCTGAAATAATGAACTCTGAAATGATAAAGGGGAGAGTATGTTAAATCAAGACGACAACAACAAGCGCAAACCCATGGTTTATTACTACCTGACGGTCCTCATCGTGCTTCTGGTCGTGCAGTTTATTTTCACTCCGATGCTCACGGAATCACGGATCAAGGAAGTCTCCTATTCTGAGTTTCTCGAATATATCGATAAAAATCAGGTGGAGAGCGTGAACCGGAGCAACAGCGGATTCACCTTTGATGTGAAGGAGAATGGCCAGACGGTCAGGTACAAGACAGGTCCATGGGAGGATGAGTCGCTGACCCAGCTTTTACAATCCAAACATATTAAGTATGGAGCGGAAATTCCATCGACGCCCAATCCGCTGTTGAGCCTGCTCATCACGTTTGGGCTTCCTTTGGCGCTGTTTTGGTACATGGGGAGCTACATCATGAAGCAGATCCAGGGCTCCGGTGCGATGAGTTTCGGGAAGTCCAACGCGAAAGTCTATGTGAAGGCGAAAAGCGGAAAGAGTTTTGAGGATGTCGCCGGTC
The DNA here is from genome assembly GCA_023394045.1 of Bacillota bacterium. GTDB lineage: Bacteria > Bacillota > Clostridia > Tissierellales > Peptoniphilaceae > Murdochiella. The sequence continues at coordinate 5,206 of JAEXBN010000011.1, forward strand.
AGGATGAAGCCAAGGACAGCTTGCGCGAAGTGGTGGATTTCCTTTCCAATCCGAATAAGTATCAGGCGATTGGCGCGGTCTCGCCGAAAGGCGTGCTGCTTGTCGGGCCTCCGGGAACCGGAAAGACCTTGCTGGCGCAGGCGGTTGCCGGCGAGGCGCATGTGCCGTTCTTTTCCATGTCTGGGTCGGAATTTGTGGAACTGTTTGTGGGAATGGGCGCGGCCAAGGTGCGCGATCTGTTCAAGGAAGCGAAGAAGAAAGCGCCTTGCATCGTGTTCATTGATGAGATTGATGCGATTGGAAAGCGCCGCGATTCGAGCGGATTTGGTGGAAATGATGAGCGGGAGCAGACGCTGAACCAGCTGCTCAGCGAGATGGACGGCTTTGAGGGGAATAGCGGCGTCGTGATTCTGGCGGCGACCAACCGCCCGGAAATTCTGGATCGCGCCCTGACCCGTCCGGGACGTTTTGACCGTCAGGTGCGCGTGGAGCTTCCGGATATTCGCGGGCGCGAGGCGATTTTGCGCGTCCACGCCAAAAAAATCCGGACGGAGAGCGACGTGGATTTCCGCCAGGTGGCGCGTATGACCGCAGGAACCTCCGGTGCGGATCTGGCGAACATCATCAATGAAGGGGCGCTGCGAGCCGTTCGTGAGGGGCGCAGCCTCGTTTCGACCGAAGACTTGATCGAATCGGTGGAAACGGTCATCGCCGGACAGCAGAAAAAGAACGCGGTGATTACCGACCGCGACAAGAAGATCATTGCGTACCATGAAGTGGGACATGCGTTGGTTGCGGCCATCCAGAAGGAAGCCGCGCCGGTGACCAAGATTACGATCATCCCGCGAACCTCCGGCGCATTGGGTTATACCATGCAGGTGGATGAAGAGGAGAAGGTGATCATGACGTGGGAGGATCTGTTCCGCGATATCGTGACGCTGACCGGAGGACGCAGCGCGGAGGAGTTTATCTTCCATACCCGGACGACGGGCGCATCCAATGATATTGAGCGGGCGACCAAGATGGCGCGCGCCATGGTCACGCGCTTCGGCATGACCGATGAGTTTGATTTCATGGCGCTGGAAACGGTGAATAACCAGTATCTGGGCGGCGATGCGTCGCTGGCGGCGGCGCCGAATACCGCAGCAGAAATCGATCAAAAGGTCAGAGGGATCTTGAGGAAAGCGCATGAAACCGCGCTGGAGATTTTGAGAACTCATGAGCAGGAAATGCATGCGATTGCGGGTTTCTTGCTGGATCGGGAGACGATCACGGGCGATGAGTTTATGCAGGTGCTGAATGAGAGCTTAGTCGTCAATGGACGGGAACCGCTGCATCCGGAGGAACCGAAGGAAGACGGCGCTCAGGCAGCGGAGCCTGCCGCGGCGGAGGCGTTGAACCAGAGCAGTGCGCCGGAGGAAGGAGAATGCCGTGAATCGTAAGGAGACGGTGTATATTTCGGGGCATCGCGTTCCGGATACCGATTCGATCTGTTCGGCGCTGGCCTATGCGGAGCTGAAAAACCGGACGACGGATATGGAAGCCATTCCGATCCGTCTGGGAGATCTGAACCGGGAAACCAAGTATGTACTGGATTATTTTGGCGTGAAGCCGCCGATGTTTATGGATACGGTGCAGGCATCGCTGTCGGAGATCGATATCGATCCGGCGTATGGCATCGCTCCGAGCACGACGCTGAAACGCGCGTCGCAGTTGATTCAGGAAAATCATCAAAACTCGCTGGCGGTGGTGGATGATGGCAACCATCTGATTGGGCTGATCACCATGTCCAATATTACGAATTCCTATGCGACCGTTTGGAATGATAATATCCTTGGGCGCGCCCACGCCTCGCTGAACAATATTGTGGAGGTGCTTTCCGGCGAACTGTTGTATGTTCCAGAGACACCGCGCGAGCGAAGCGGATCCATCCACATTCACGCGATGGATCATGTGAACGAAGTGATTCAGGAGAATGATATCGTGGTGGTGGGCGACCGCCCCCGCGCGCAGGAAGAAACCATCCGCATCGGGGCATCGATTTTGATTCTGACCAACAATGCGACCCTGGCCGATGGCTTGCAGGAGCTTTGCGAAACCTATCGTGTGACGGTGCTGCGCACGCCGTGCTCCACCTATTCGACGGCGCGGCTGCTGCCACAGGCGGTTCCCGTGGAATTTCTGATGACCTCGGGCGAGTTGGTGACGTTCCATATGGGAGATATGCTGGATGAAGTGCGTGAAACCATGGCGCAGTCGCGCTATCGGACCTATCCGGTGCTGGACAGCCAGGATCGGGTGGTCGGTTCCGTCAGCCGCTATCACGTCATCAACACGCCGCAGAAAAAAGTGATTTTGGTGGATCACAATGAGTCGACGCAGTCGATTCCTGACCTGGAACGGGCTGAAATTCTGGAGATCATCGATCATCACCGCGTGGCGAATGTCAACACGCCGGGGCCCATCTATTTTCGGGTCATGCCGGTCGGGTGCACCTCGACCATCATTGCGCAGATGTTCCTCGAGCAGGGAGTGCGACCCAGCCGCCAGGCTGCCGGACTCATGGCATCGGCGATCATTTCCGATACGCTGTTGCTGCGTTCGCCGACGACGACACCGCTGGACCGCATCGCGCTGGAGCGCTTGGCGCCCATCGCCGGCATTGATGTGGAGACTTACGCGATGGAGATGTTCCGCGCCGGGACAGACCTCAGAGGAAAATCACCGGAGGATCTGCTCACAGCGGATGTGAAGCCGTTTGATATTGAGGGGACGCGGGTGAAGGTCGCCCAGGTGTTCACGATGAACGATGAGATCGTCCATGAGATGGGGCCGAGTCTGGTCAAAGAGATGCAGGAGCTGCGCGCCCGCGATCATTTAGATACCTATCTTCTGGTGCTGACGGATATCTTCAATGAAGATTCTTATATTTTTGTCGATGGCGCCTTTGATGAAGAGATTGCGCAGGAGTTTGGGCAGCCGCTTGTTGACCACGGCTTTTTGGGACGGGGCGTGCTTTCAAGGAAGAAGCAGCTGGTGCCAAAGATGACCTCGGCGATTGCGCATGCGAAGGAAGGGACGATCGGATGATCCCTGAATATCAGGGGATGGATCCCCTGTCCGGCTTTCCGGATCCGCCCTATGTGAAAACGGAGATGCTTTCGGCGATGGATGCCGAGGGGGAAGCGATCCGCCGCGGCGCGGCGCTGCTCCGCAATGGAGAGGTGGTCGCGTTTCCAACGGAAACGGTCTATGGCTTGGGAGCGAACGGGCTGAATCCGGAGGCAACGAAAAAAATTTTTCAGGCGAAAGGCCGTCCGCAGGATAATCCGTTGATTCTGCACATTGCGGATTTCAGCCAGCTGGATGCGCTGATCGAACCGATTTCTGAAGAGGTGCGCGGGATTCTTCCTCATTATTGGCCGGGTCCGATGACCTTTATTTTCCGACGAAGCGCCCTGGTTCCGGATGAGGTGACCGCCGGAGGAGAGACGGTCGCGGTGCGGATGCCGGTGCACCCGGTGGCGCGTGCGCTGATTCGGGAATCGGGGGTTCCCGTTGCGGCGCCGTCGGCGAACCGCAGCGGGCGCCCGAGTCCCACGACGGCAGAGGATGTTTTGGAGGACATGGAGGGACGGATTCCGCTGATTTTGGATGGCGGGGCAACCGAGATCGGATTGGAATCGACGGTGCTGGACCTGACGACGGATCCGCCAGCCATCCTTCGCCCCGGCTTCTATGATGTGGAGCGCGTGCGCGGCGATTTCCCGGACATTCGGGGAGGAGAACACGCGGTCGCAGAAGCGCATGTGCCGGAAGACTATGCCGTGAATGGCGCGCCGAAAGCGCCGGGAATGAAATATCGCCACTATGCGCCGAAAGCGGAGGTCACGGTGTTTGTGGGCTCGGATGAGGCGGTGGCGGAGCGCATGGCCGCAGAGGCACACGGGCGGGCGCAGTGCGGAGAGCGCGTGGGCTTCATGGTGTTTGATGCGATGGTCAATTCGCTTCGCGCCGCTTTGGGGAACGAGACGGAACCGATTCTCACGCTGGGACGGCGCGACGCGCCGGAGACGATGGGACACCGTCTGTTCCATGCGATGCGCCTGCTGGATCATGATGGATGTGATGCGATTTTTGTCGCCGGGGTTGATGAGGCGCATGTCGGCGTCGCAGTGATGAACCGGCTGCTGAAGGCGGCTGGCGGACGCAAAATTGAAGTGTGATGGACGGCATCCCGCACCCGGAGGGATGCTGTTTTTTATGATAAAATAAGAAAAATGCGACGGGTCGGCGAAGGGGGATATGATGGGCAAACTGATTATTTTGGATCATCCGTTGATTCAACACAAAGTATCGATTTTGCGTGATAAAAACACAGGGACGAATGAATTTCGCCATCTGGTGCAGGAAGTGGCGCTGCTGGAGGCATATGAGGCGCTCCGGGGATTGGAGCTGGAAGAATATGCGCTGGAAACGCCCATGGAGAAGACCACAGGATACCGCCTGTCCGGTAAAAAGCTCTGCATTGTTCCCGTGCTGCGCGCCGGCCTCGGCATGGTGGATCCGTTTTTAGATGTGGTGCCGACGGCAAAAGTCGGTCATGTCGGGCTGTATCGTGATCCGGTGTCCCATCAGCCGGTGGAGTATTATCTGAAATTGCCGCAGGATGTGGCGAATCGCGATATTTTTGTGCTGGATCCGATGCTGGCGACGGGCGGCTCGCTGTCGGCATCGATCGATTTGCTGAAGAAGGCGGGCTGCGAGAAGATCACTTCGGTGAATATCATTGCGGCGCCGGAGGGCGTGCAGTTCGTTCAGGATCGCCATCCGGATGTCGATATTATCGTTGCGGCGCTGGACCGGGAACTGAATGAAAATGCCTATATTCTTCCGGGTCTCGGAGATGCCGGAGACCGCCTGTTTGGAACGAAATAGCGAGGAGTGAGCCATGGAATATATCCGTGTGCGCAGCCGCGGGCCGCTGGAAGGCGAAGTGACCATCAGCGGCGCTAAAAACGCGGCGCTGCCGATCCTGGCTGCATCGCTTCTGGGGACGGAAGAGATCATTCTGGAGCAGGTACCGCAGCTCAAAGATATTGAAGTGATGATCGAGGTGCTGCGCGCCCTCGATGTGAAGGTGGAGTATCTGGATGCGGAGACGATTCGGATTGACGCGTCCGAGGTGCATAAGACGGAAACGCCGAGCGAGCTGATGAACCGGATGCGCGCCTCGTTTGTCATCATGGGTCCGCTGTTGACCCGGCTGGGCAGGACGCATACGCACATGCCGGGGGGATGCAATATCGGAAAGCGCCCCGTGGATCTGCATTTGAAAGGATTTGCGGCGCTGGGGGCGGAGATTGATGAAGCGCCGGATGCCGTCGGAGCCAAAGCGCCGGATGGCGGTTTGGTCGGCGGAAAGGTTTACCTAGATTTTCCCTCGGTGGGAGCTACGCAGAATATCATGATGGCAGCGACGCTGGCGCGCGGCGAATCGATCATTGAAAATGCGGCGAAGGAGCCGGAAATCACGGATCTCGCCAATTTTCTGAATAAGATGGGAGCCAAGGTGCGCGGCGCAGGAACCTCCCGCATCGTGATTGAAGGCGTGAAAAAATTGCGCGGAGCGAGCCATACGATCATTCCGGATCGCATTGAGGCGGCAACGTTTCTGGTTGGCGCGGCGATGACCGGCGGGACGGTGCGCGTCAACAATGTGCTTTCCGATCATATTCGTCCGGTGCTGGCGAAGCTGGAGGAAGTGGGGGCTCGGATTGAGGATTTGGATGACGCGATCATCGTCCAGTCCAACGGTCGTTTGAAGGCGACCAAGATCCGGACGCTGCCCTATCCCGGATTTCCCACGGATGTTCAGGCACAGTTCATGGCGTTGATGACGATTGCGCAGGGGCAGAGCCACGTGGAGGAGACCGTGTTTGAGAACCGCTTCATGCATTGCGATGAGCTGAGCAAGATGGGAGCGCTCATTATCACGGAAGGGCATGAAGCGGTGATCCGCGGGGTCGATCATCTGGTCGGAGCAAAGGTGAATGCGACGGATCTTCGTGCCGGCGCGGCGCTGATTCTTGCGGGTTTAGTCGCCGACGGGGAGACACAGGTGCATAATGTCTATCATCTGGATCGGGGCTATGCGCGGCTGGAAGAGAAATTTCAGGCGCTCGGCGCCGACGTGGAGCGGTTCCGCCGGGATTAGGGTGAGAGACGGCAAAGAGAACGATGAGGTGCCTCATGCAGGTCAAAGGAACGGTCACAAAAATCCGATTTCGCAACGATGAAAATGGATGGACCGTCTGTGTGCTGTCGACGGAAGATGGCGATTTGACCTGCGTGGGGACTTTTTTTGCGCTTCGGGAGGGAGAGGATCTTTCCGTCTGGGGAGATTTGATCGTGCATCCGAAATATGGGACGCAGCTTCGTGTGCAGCGGTTTGAGAAAACGGAGCCGACGACGCAGGAACAGCTGATCCGCTACCTTTCTTCCGATGCGGTGCCGCATATTGGCCCGAAGCGTGCGGAGAAACTGGTGGATCGCTATGGTTTGAACGTCATTGATCTGATTTTGGATGATCCGGATGTGCTGCTGCAGCTCAAAGGGATCGGCCCTTCCAAAGCGCGGGAGATTCGGGATGCCCTCGCAGAACAGCGGGAGGCGCAGAAGACGCTGATCTTTCTTCAGACGATTGGCGTTGGGCCGCGCACCGCACAGGACATCTACCGGGCTTATGGCGATCAGGCTGAAGAAATTCTTCGGAAAGAGCCTTACCGCTTGGTGGTGGATCTCGCAGGCATTGGCTTTCGCACCGCGGATCGTATCGCGCGCAAACTGGGCGTTCGCGAGGATTCGATCCTTCGGACGCAGGCGGGGCTGCTGTATCTCTTTGACCGTGCACAGCGCAGCGACGGCTCGTGCTATCTCACGCGGACAGAAATGGAAGAGGCGCTGGCGCAGCTTCTCGGGGAGAGGCCGGAGACGCTGGAGGAGGCGTTGTTCGATCTGATCGTGCAGGGGAAACTCGTCGAGGATCCGGAAAAAAATCGTTGGTATCTGAGGATCATCGATGAGGAAGAGCGAAATGTGGCGATGCGGGTCGTCACGCTTCTTGGAGAAAAATCGGCTCCGCTGGCGGCGGACATGGAAGAGATTGAGCGTTCGATTGGCATCCGGCTGGATGAAACACAGCGTGATGCGGTGGTTCGCGCAGCAACGGAACCCGTGCTCGTTTTAACGGGCGGTCCAGGCACGGGAAAGACGACGATTGTGCGTGCCATTCTGGAATTGTTCGATCAAAATCAGCTCAGCACCGAGTTAGCAGCACCGACGGGACGTGCCGCGAAACGATTGGAACAGTCGACGACACGAAGTGCATTGACCTTACACCGCCTTCTGGGGTACCGTGGAGGAGAGGAAGCGGCGCACCATCCTTCAATGAACGAAGACAATCCGCTGGCGGCGGATGCGGTGATTGTGGATGAGGTCAGCATGGTCGATTTGGAGTTGTTCTCCAATTTGTGTGCGGCGCTCCCGGACGGGTGCCGCCTGATCCTCGTGGGCGATGCGGATCAGCTCCCTTCCGTGGGAGCGGGGAACGTGCTGCATGATCTGATCGCGTCCGATGTGGTTCCCGTCGTGCGCTTGGATCACATTTATCGTCAGGCGGAGCGTTCCATGATCGTCGTCAATGCGCACCGGATCCGGAATGGTATGGATCCGATCTTGAATGAACCGGGTGGAGATTTTTTCTTTTTGTCCGCAGACGGAAGCCGTGACGCGGCGGATCTGATCGAGGATTTGGTGGTGCGCCGCCTTCCGGAACATTATGGTTTTGTTCCGAAGCGGGATATTCGGGTGCTTTCGGCGATGAAGAAGGGCGAATGCGGCGTGGAAAATCTGAACCTTCGTTTGCAGCAGGCGCTGAATCCGCCGCATCCGGAGCGGAAGGAATACATGGTGGGGCAGGTTTTATTCCGCGAAGGCGACAGCGTCATGCAGGTCAAAAATGATTATGATCTGGAATGGAACGATCTTTCGGATCCGGATGAGGAGCAGAAGGGAGAGGGTGTCTACAATGGCGACTTCGGGGTTCTGACGGCAGTGGATCCGGAGGGAGAGTTCATGGAGGCGTCGTTTGATGGGCGGGTGGCGCATTATCTTCCGCTACAGTTCAAGGAGCTGAGCCATTCCTTTGCCATCACCATCCATAAATCGCAGGGTTCAGAGTTCCCCTGTGTCGTGATTGCGGTGGTGCCTGGTGCGCCTTTACTGGAGACCCGGAATATTATTTATACGGCGATGACGCGCGCGAGGAAGCTGTGCGTTCTCGTGGGGGACGTGGCGACCTTGCACCGGATGGTGAGCCATCATCGCATGGAACGCCGAAACTCTTCCCTGAATGAACGCTTGATTGCCGCGGCAGCCTTGCAGCATGAGATGGGATTTTAAGAGGCCGTGAGGGATTCGGCGCGCGCATGAAACGAGGGGACGGTGAACGGAGTGCATACGGATGGTGTGAGACATCCGGCGGAGCAGCTGCGGCGGATCCGGACGCTGTTGGTTCGCGGGTTGGATGCGTTGCTCTTTGAAGAGGAAGATCGCTGTCCGGTCTGCGGAACGCCGGGAGCGGGCTTCGGCCAGCTGTGTCCGGTCTGCATGGAGCGGTTGGAGCTCGTTGGTGCCTGGCATGATCTCTCGCCCTATGTGTGCTATACGGCCGCCTTTTATAATAATGCGCTGCGCTCGCTCTTCGCTGCCTATAAATTTAAGGGGGCGACGTACCTGGAGCCGGTTTTTCAGCATTTTATGACGGATTTTGTCCGGAAGGTGCCGGCGTTTCGGGCGGTGCGTTGGATCAGCTTCGTGCCGCAGACCTCGAGGAACGACGTGCTTCGGGGCGTGAATCCGGCGTATGAATTGGCGGCAGCGGCGGCACAGGAGCTCCATGTTCCGCTGCTGCCGCTTCTTTTGCGCCGCCCGGGCGGCTTTTCACAGAAGCGCATGAGGGCGGCGGAGCGGCTGAAGAACGTTCGGGGCGCGTATGAGGTGCGGCAGAGGATCCCGGCGGAGGCGCGCATCGGTCCGGGGTTGGTGATCGATGATTTTCTTACGACCGGAAACACGATGCGCGAGGTCTTATCCGTGCTGGAAGAGAAAGGAATCCATGGCGCCGGGCTGTGTCTGGCCTGTGTATCCATGCCGCCGGAGCAGCAGCGTTTAAGCGTTTGAGTGTTTGAGCGTTTTTTGAGCGCTTAAGTGTTTAAGGAAAGGAAGAAAAATGAAAACCGTATTGTTGGAACCATTAAACATTTCGGATGAGCTGCTGGAGGAACTGAGCGCGCCGCTGCGGACGGCGGGTCATCTCTTTGAATCTTATGCCACAAAACCCTCGGGGACAGAGGAGTGGCTGTCCCGCATTGGCGATGCGGAGCAGATCATTTTGGCGAATACGCCGTTGCCGGAAGAGGCGGTTCGGGAGGCTCCGAACCTGAAATACATCAATGTCGCGTTTACCGGAACGGATCATATTCCGGTGGAGGCCGCAAGCAAGCGAGGAATCGTGGTCTCCAACGCCGCCGGCTATTCGGATCAGGGTGTCGCCGAGATGGTGCTTGGAATGAGCATTGCCCTGCTGCGCCAGTTTCAGGCGGCGGATCTGGGAGCGCGCCACGGCGGACGCACAGCGGATTTTCCAGGCGGCGAAGTGGCAGGGCGAACCGTGGGGATCATCGGGACGGGAAAGATTGGAACGCGGGTCGCCAAGGTGTTTCATGCGCTCGGAGCGAAATTGATCGGCTACAACCGGTCGGTGCATCCGGAAGCGGAGGCGCTTGGTCTGAGATATTGTTCGCTGGAAGACGTGTTCCGGACGGCGGATCTGATTACGGTGCATCTGCCCAATACGCCGGAGACGCGGAGGCTCATCGGCGCTAAAGAGTTCGCCTTGATGAAAAAAAGTGCCTTTTTCATCAATTGCGCGCGCGGGCCGATCGTGGATTCGCGGGCGCTCTGCGAGGCGCTTCAAGCGGGGAGCATCGCCGGAGCCGCCGTGGATGTGTTCGACCAGGAACCGCCCTTGACGGATGAGCCGCTGCTGGACGCGCCGCATACGCTGCTAACCCCTCATGTGGCTTATTTTACGGAGGAGGCGATGGAGAAGCGGGCGCGCATCGTCTTTCGGAATGCGGTGGATTTTGTGGAAGGACGAGAGATTTCCACACGGATTCATTGATACGGGTTGGAAGGACGGCGCAGAAGGCTTGCACAACGGAGAAGAAAATTTGCAAGATGGAAAGGCAAGACGGAGAAGGCTCGCAGGAGAGAAAAAAAGAAGGGCTTGCAGCAGGTCGAGTTTTTGTTTAGAATGAAGACAAGAAAGAAAGTCAGTAAAGAAAGGATAGTCCGCATGTTGCAGAATATGATGACAACGAAGCGCTGGTGGCAGTCCCATAGAGCCTAGTTGTATCTTGCAATGTCCATAGATACAACGCGGAAACGGAGTTGTATCTATGCGGACTTCATATAGCCCCGCATGGAACCCATGCGGGGCATTTTTGTATCCCTGCATTGCAGGGATTTTTTTATCCCGGCTCCGGTGGATTTGAAACAGCATGAGACGTGAGAAAAAGAATGTTTCCTGAAGGAGGAAGAGATGAAAAAGCATCCGATGACCTTGATTGGCGTGGTGTTGATTGTTGTGCTGGCGGCATTTTTTGTTTATGCCTCGAAACAGAGTGCGCCCGGAGCGGATAAACATGGAACGGCGGCGGAAGAGCCGGAGTCAGCGGCTTCGGCGCAGGGGGAGGAATCCTCAGAGGCGAAGAAGGTGCGCATTGGGATTTTGCAGCTCATGAGCCATCCTTCTTTAGACCAGATTCATCAGGGGATTATCGATGGATTGAAGGCTCGCGGCTACGAGAACGGAAAAAATGTGGAGATTGAGGATCTGAATGGTCAGGGAGAACAGAGCAATCTTAAAATGATGTCGGATCAGCTGGTCGCGGATCAGAGCGATTATCTGGTCGCGATTGCAACACCTTCCGCGCAGGCATTGTCGACCGCGGCGCAGGGGCGGATTCCGATGATTATGAGCGCCGTGACCGATCCGGTGGGCGCCGGTCTGGTGGACTCGATGGAGAATCCCGGAAAACCGGTGACGGGAACCAGCGACGCGCTTCCCGTCGCGGAGCAAATCGATCTGCTGCGGGCGTTTGTTCCCGGCGCGAAGACGATTGGTTTGCTATATACCACTTCCGAACCCGCTTCTGCGGCTCAGATTGCCGAAGCAAAGGAGGCCGTAGAAAAAGCCGGTTTGAAAGCGGTGGAGGCTTCCATCGCCTCGACGAATGATCTGGCGCAGGTGGCGGAGACGCTGGCCGGCGATGTGGATGCGATTTATGTGCCGAATGATAATACGATTGCGGCATCCATGAATACGCTGATTGCGGCGACGAATGCGCATCGCATTCCGGTGATTGCTTCGGCGGAAGCTATGGTAGCTTCGGGGGCACTGGCTTCACGGGGTGTGGTGCAGTACCAGATCGGGATCGACACGGCGAACATGCTTGCCGATGTCATGGAAGGCAAGGATCCATCGACGATGCCCGTGCAGCTGTCCATCAAGGCAGAAATCTATGTGAATGTGGCGCAGGCGGAGCAGCTGGGAATCGCGATTCCGGATGAAGTGCGGAATCAGATGAAGGATGTTTCTTCGGAAACGCCGGAACAGTAGTGCAACGCCGAAACGGCAGTGAAATGTTGGAACGGTAGTGAAACACCGAAACAGCAGCATCGAGGTTCTGGTGCGGCGCTTGTGCCGCACGGCGGACAGAAAGGAAGAATGATGAGTCAATTACTGAGTGCGCTGGCGCAGGGGCTGATCTGGGCGCCGATGGGGATCGGGATTTTCATCAGTTTCCGGATTCTTCGGGAAGCCGATTTGACGGCGGAAGCCTCGTTCACTTTTGGCGCGGCGGCAGGGACCGCCGCGCTGCGCCTGGGCATCCATCCGATGCTGTCGCTGCTGGTGAGTTTTTTGGCGGGATGCGCAGCCGGAACGGTGACGGGGCTGTTGATTACGCGGTTGAAGATTCAGCCGCTGCTGGCGGGCATCATCTCCATGACGGGGCTGTACTCCATCAATCTGGTGGTGCTGGGTCAGGCCAATGTCAGCTACACCGGTTTCTATACGATACGCTCCATGCTGTCGGGGATGGGGCTTCCCCGCAATCTGGATACGCTGTTGGTGGGGCTGTTTGTCTGTTTGATTCTTTTGCTGCTCCTGTCCGCCTTTTTCCGGACGCAGGCGGGGCAGGCGCTGGTGGCGACGGGCGACAATGCGGTGATGGCGCGTTCCATCGGCATCAATACCGATGAGATGAAGATGATGGGGTTCATGCTCGCCAACGGTTTTGTCGCGATTTCGGGCAACCTAGTGGCGCAGGATAATGGGTTTGCGGATATCGGAATGGGTGTCGGAACGGTGGTGCTCGGTCTCGCCGCCGTCATCCTCGGCGAAGTCATGATTCGCCATGTCCAGCTTTCGGAGCGTCTTGCTGCCATTATCCCCGGGGCGGTGCTCTATCGCCTTCTGCTGCTTTTTGTCTTGCAGCTGCGTTTTGATCCGCAGCTCTTTAAGCTCTTTTCCGCTTTGATCCTCGCGCTTTGTCTCGGTATTCCGTCGGTGCACGCACAACTTCTTGGGAGACATCGGCATCGCGGTTTGCTTCCCAAAGAACATCATTCGGGGTCGGCATTTGAGTCGGCGGTGGCGGAACGGGAGACAACAACGAAACGTGAGACGGCGGAGGAACCGGAGACAGAGCGCAGGACGGTGTGGCAAAACACACAGGATGGAGAGACTTTGAGCGAAGAGCCCTCCGCCGTTCCGCGGCTGGTTCTGGATGCGGTGGATAAAACCTTTGTGTCTGGCGGAGAGCAGGATGTGCATGCGCTCAACGGCATGTCGCTGACCGTGGAGCGCGGCGACTTCATCACCGTGATCGGAACGAACGGCGCCGGAAAGTCCACGCTGCTCAATGCGATTGCCGGGCAATTTGTTCCGGATTCCGGAACGATTGCGCTGGATGGAGAGATTTTGAATCATCAATCGGAGTCGGAACGCGCGGGTTCCATTGCGCGAATTTTTCAGGATCCCAAAATGGGCACCGCGCCGAGAATGACGGTGGCGGAGAATTTGTCGCTGGCGGCGCATCGGGGGGAAACGCGGACGCTTCATGCGGCGTTGAGCGAAGACGAGCGGGCGACGTTTGCGGCATTGCTGAAAGATATGGGTCTGGGGCTGGAGACGCGCCTCGATACGGAGATTTCGCTTTTGTCTGGCGGACAGAGGCAAGCCGTGTCGCTGTTGATGGCGACTCTTAAAAGACCCAAGGTGCTTCTTCTGGATGAGCATACGGCTGCGCTGGATGCGAAGACGGCGCGGACCATCCTCGCCCTGACGAAAAAAACGGTGGAAGAAAACAAGCTGACCGCGTTGATGATCACCCACAATCTGGAAGATGCGCTGCGCTATGGCAACCGGATGATCTTGCTGAAAGATGGGAGGATTCTCCGTTCCTTTGATGCGGAGGAGAAAGCAGCCATGCAGCCCGTGGGCGTGTTCCGGCTTCTTGCGGAAATGGAAGAGGATGCAGCGGAAGAGGCGGAAGCGGACAAGAATGAAGCGCCAGCGGATGAAGCGGCGCAATAGCGCGAAGGTGGAAGGACGCACGAACCCGCCGCGCACGAATCCATGGAGATGGTGATGGGCGGTTCAGTGCATCGCGGAATGGCTGCGGTACAGCTCCCGGAAGGTTGCGAGCACTTCCGCGCCAATAATCACGACGACGCTGAGATATTTCAGCCAGACGAAGAGGCCGAGCAGTCCCGCCAGCGAGCCGAAGTAGAGCGAAAGGCGGGAGACGTTGTCCAGAACATAGCCGTAGACGATGGTGACGAGGAGAATTCCGGTGCTGGCGACGAGTCCGGCGACGAGGGATTCTTTCCAGGAAATGTGGCCATAGCTGACGATGGGAGCCGTTCGATAGAACAGCACCAGGATAAAGACGAAAAAGAGCAGCGGCAAGAGGCGAACCAGCGCCGAGTCGAGAAGAGTGACGAGGGACTCCAGCTCATTCAAGCCGAGTTTGGCGATGAGATGGTTGGCCATCCCGGAAATCATTCGGTAAAAGACAAAAAGAACGAGGATCAACAGCAATGCGATCGTAAACAGAATGGTATAGAGAATCGCGAGCCCCCGGCGGATCAGCGCATTGCCACGGAGACGGAAACCCAGAGACGCATTGACTCCCAGAATAAGAATGTTGATGCCATTGGAGCCGAGCCAGACGGACGTGGCGAGGGCAACGCCGATGGTTCCCGGATTGATGCTTTTCGTCAGGACGGCGATGACGTTTTGCAGGATGTTGGTGATGGCTTCGGGCAGAAAATGGTAGATGATGCCGAAGGAGCTGGTCGGGTCCGCAAGAAAAAGCGATCCGATCAGAATAAACAGCAAAAAAAGCGGAATGGCAGCCATGAGCATATCATAGGAGAGCGAGGAGGCACGACTCATCAGATCGGCTTTTCGGATCCGCCGGATGAGCGTATAGAAAAACTCCTGCCTTTTCATTTTTCGTTGGTCTTCCGCTTTTTTCATGGATTATGCTCCGATTCTTCGCGCCACGTGGACGCCGCAGGCCGATGCTTGAGAGAGGGAATGCGTCACGCCAGACCCATCGCCCATCGCATAGAGTCCGGGGATCGCTGTTTCTAAATTTTCATCCACATCGACGACGGAATTATAAAATTTTACCTCAACACCATAGAGCAGGGTGTCTTCGTTGGCCATTCCTGGGGCAACCCGATCGAGGCGCTCAATCATTTCGATGATATCATCCATTTGCCGTTTCGGCATGACGAGGGAAAGATCGCCCGGCGTGGCGTGCAATGTGGGACGCGTGAAGCATTTACGCATCCGGCTTTCGCTGGTTCGCCGTCCGCGCACCAGATCGCCAAAGCGCTGGAGCAGGACACCGCCGCCCAGCATATTGGACAGGCTGGCGATGGCTTCGCCGTATCCGTTGGAATCGCGGAAGGGCTCTGTAAAATGGTTGGACACCAAAAGGGCAAAATTGGTATTTTCCGTCAGTTTTTCCGGATCCGCATAGGCATGGCCGTTTACGGTGATGATTCCGTTCGTGTTTTCAGTCACAACGTTGCCGCGCGGGTTCATGCAGAACGTGCGCACCATATCGTTATACTGCTTGGTCTGGTAGACCACTTTGGCTTCATATACCTGATCGGTGATCGGCGCGAAAACTTCATAAGGAATCTCCACCCGGACACCGATATCGACGCGGTTGGAATGCGCAGCAACGCCGAGATCGTTCATGATGGCGCTCATCCATTTGGATCCGGATCGCCCCGCCGCCAGCACCAGGGTGTCGCAGGTTGCGTCCGACCCATCCGACAGGTTGAGACGGAAGCCGCTCTCCGTTTGCTGAATGGCATCCACGCTGGTCAGAAATGAAAATTCCACATGATCCTTGGTGTAATCATAGAGGTTTTGCAGAATGCGGATGTTCCGATCCGTTCCAAAATGGCGGACGCGGGCATCCAGAAGATGCAGATCGTTTTGCAGCATGAGACGCTTCAGGTTGGAATCGGCGGTGGAGTAGAGATGAGTGGGCAGCCCGGTATCATCGAAGGAAACGAGAACCGAATCGACATATTCCATCAGCTTGATGGCCTGTGTCGGACCGATATGATCCGCCAGGTTGCCGCCGAATTCATTGGTGATATTGTATTTCCCATCGGAGAGCGATCCGGCGCCTCCGAATCCGTGCATGATGTTGCAGGGTCTGCAGTGCAGGCAGTGATCGACCACCCCCTCTGCAATGGGACAGCGCCGGCGGTCAATGGCTCGCCCGCGGTCGATGATGCGGACTGTTTTTTGGCTCTCCATCTTTGTGAGTTCATAGGCGGCAAAAACGCCTGCCGCTCCGGCGCCAACAATGATAATGTCGTTATGTTGAGGCATATGTTTCCTTTTCCGTCTGTTCATCAGGCTATTACAGCGTATCGCAACATTCCCGGAAAAGCCTGCGCATCAGCCGTGCGGATCCTCGTTGCATGGATATCGGATGCGGGCACAAAAAACGAACCGGGGAAGGATCGCCCTCCGCCGGTTCGTCAAATCCACTTATTTCAGCAAGCCGAGCAATAAGTCGATGGCTTCATCGGGCAATCTATTATACCCTTTTTGCTCACGGAGAAACGCGGTGCGCTTTTCCAGACTTCCCTTGACTTCGTCGTGGTAGGTGGCGTGGGACGGAAGCTCAAATCCTTCAATTTCCGCATATTCCATTCCGTCGACGACCTCCATCGGCAGCCACTTCGTGGTTCCGTTCACCAGACTTTCAATGGCTTCAATGGTCACTTCTTTGGGAACTTTTTTGGTTTCAAAGAAGCCGGTATTCAGAATATAGCAGGCCACCCCGTGCTCAAACAGCGAAAGGAATTTCTCATAGTCGTTGGTCAGCGGATAGGTTCGGAACGGATTCGCGTAGGGCTCAATCACCAGCGCGTTGGGATCCACGCCCTTGGCCAGACGCTCGGCGTTGGTTCGTTTCGTGGACAGCGTCGCACCCATCAGCGCCGCAATCTTGGGGTCATGGACGCGCACCAGCGGAGGCAGTACCGGATCCTTCATGATCCAGGCGACGGCGCTCATCGGCTGATGCAAGACATCGACGCGGTTCGGCGACCACAGGCGCGACTTGACCGCACGGCCGTTGCCGTTGCGGACATCTTCGGAAACGACGACTTTCTTTCCGTTTTCATCAAGCGTGATGCCGCAGTTTTGGACGCTGAGCAGATAGCGGTTGTCCGGCGAGGAGACCGGATAGTCCGCCGTCTTATCAAAATAGGAAGGCTCCAAAGCGATGGAGCTGAAGTCTTTGGTGGAGATGATGAAGGCATCATCATGCAGCACGCGGATTTCATACTTTCCCTCATGTTTGGCATGCGTCAGCGTGGATTTTCCGGAGCCGGAAAGGCCGAAGACCGCCAGCGTATAGGGCTTTTCACCGTTGGGGTTGAACGTCTTGCAGCCGCCATGGCAGCAGGCATAATCATGACGATTGGCGATGGACCAAGCCAGCGTGAGCGTCCCTTTCTTATGCTCGCCAAAATATTTCATCCCGAGCAGCGCGGCGCAGTTGTGCTGCGAATCAAAATAGGTCAGACCCAGCGGATGTTCTTCGTGCGCCCATTGCGGATCGGAGAAGACGTAAATATCCCCCTCGCCGGGAATCTCCCTGGAGTTTTTATACTTTTCTTCGTATTCCGGGGTGCAGGGCTGGAAATTCAACATCCAGTTATAGAGGATGTTTTCTTCGCCTTCCGGAATCAGCAGGTGGGCGCGCACCATGAAATCTTCATCCAGTCCGACGAAGACCTGCGCATGGTACATCGTGTTCCAGCGTGAGTCATAGACGGCATCCATGACCTTTTTATTCAAGTCTTTTTCATCCACGCCTTCATCGCCGACGATGCGGCGCGCGGCGGCGGTGCGTCCCGTGACACTGCCATCATTGAACAGCAGAACCTTTGCATCGGCGGGCAAGCCAAGTTTTTCAGGCTGTTCCACCGGAAGATCGGTGATGACGGTTCCGGGGGATTCTGTGGCGAGCTTGTAGGCATCGGACAGCGTTTTGACTTCTACGACATTGTTGCCGTAGAACGGTGTTTCGACAATGGTGCGCAGGGTGCTCATCCCCGGAAGGTTGGGTCCCAGTTCCTTTCGGGAAAAGCGGGTTTTGGTTGACATAAGATCTCCTTTCAAGGTGGTGCCTTGTTCTTCGACGATTCGTCTGTCAAAATAGTAACGCAATTCGCAAACGGTTTCAACAGGAGAGGAGGTGTCGGGGAATGGTTGAACCAGAAAAAAACCGATCGCTTCAACCGCTGCGCGAATCAAAAGGGGTGATCCAAGCGGTTTTGGACCTTTTATTTTTTGATTTGATTTTTGAGAAGAAGCGAAAGAAGCTAAAAAGATAAAGAGGAAGCAAACACGAAAGAAGCGGTGGCGCGATAAGGATCCGCGGGAAACGGATATAATAAAAACACAAGGGTTTTCGGTCTTGATCATCGAGGCCGAATTTCGGATTCTCATTGAAGGGATCTGTTTTCTATTTTACGAAGACGGATCAAAGGTTTTGCGAAGACGAATAAAAATAGGATTCTTATCGAGTTCAGACCGTGAAAGGAGGAGCCATGCCATCTCGCGTTTTATCAAAACAGGATCGCCAACCGGGGGAGGCGCTTAGCCGGCGCCTGCATAACCGAAAGAGCGTGGAAGAGCGGCTGCAGGAGCACCGCGACCTGATCCGCCGAATTCCCGATGAAAGGGAATGGCTGTGTGATCGCCGCTGGGAGGGGAAAATGTGCCTTGCGGCGCTTTCGGATTTTAGCGCTGTGGTTCATGAATCCATCCGAACGCCGGAGGAGGCATCGCCGCCCGCACGGTTTGAGCGGTTGACGGATGCTGGAAAATTACACAATCTTCGTTTGCATGCCATGCAATTGGGTGCGGAGATTGAAACGTATCTTCGATCCGTACACAGCCATCCGGCGCTTCGGGAAGAGGTGGTGCGGATCCGACCGCTTCTGATTCCTGGAGAGATGTCGGGATCGGAACGAAGCCGCCATCTTCAAGTGCGATGGATGCTGACGCAGGAAGAAGCCGATCTCATCCGCCTCGAGGGGGATCTGCGCCGCCTTCTTCGCCGGATTGTCTATTATCTCCGGCAGTCCGCGTCGATGGAACACCAAATTCAGGTGGCGGAGCGGATGGATCGAATGATTTCTCAGCGTGACAAACGTTGATTTTATGCGGATTGTGGTGGAAATATGAACCATATTTCCTTCAAAACACACCCGTATTCTGAAGAAGATTCAATCGGCGGAAGATCAACCAATCGAATCGGAAGAACCCAGCCGGCAGCCGCCGGAGGGCAGAATAGAGTGAGGGAGGCAAAATATGGCTCAGGAACATGACGAACAGGAAAGATCGACGGGATGGGAACGTGGATTTGTTTCCCCATCGGATGAATCCGTTCCTCATTTTACGGTGGAGACGGGTTATCATGCAGGCGCTCATCGTGTCGGATCTGCGGCGGATGAGCGAGCGGATCAGGGGGATGCATCCGAGGTGATCCGCCGGATGGTTCAGGAAGAGATGGAGAACCATCATTCGCGGAAAGCGGGATGGCGCGCGGTGCTCCTTGTTCTGGCGGGGGCGGTGCTGGGCGCTGGCGGCGGTGCGGCGCTGGTTGCGAGCGGCGCGGTTCATGCGCCGGGTCAGGCAGTGACCCAGCCGGGAGCAGTGCAGAGCATCAACGTGGCTCTCGAAAATGGGAAAGCCACGGTGGAAAATGCTGTGGCGCAGAAAGCCGTTCCTTCGATCGTGGGGATTACGACCATTTCAGAGGGCATGGAGCAGAATCCGTTTTTATATGGCATTCCAAAATATACCGAGGCGGTTGGATCAGGGGTGATCGTCTCGTCGGATGGCTATATTTTGACGAATGCGCATGTGGTGAATAGCGGAAAAGCCCAGTCGGTGAAGGTGCTGTTGTCGACGGACGAAGAGATCGAAGGAAAGGTGCTTTGGGCAGATGCCACGCTGGATCTGGCGGTGGTAAAAATTGAGAAGAAGGGTCTTCCGGCGATTGAATTTGGAGATGCGACGCAGGTGCATGTGGGCGACAAGGCCATTGCGATCGGGAATCCGCTGGGGCTGGATTTGCAGTCCACGCTGACTTCGGGTTATGTGTCGGGTCTCGATCGTTCGATTACGCTGGAGGATGGCAATATTATGGACGGTCTGATTCAGACCGACGCGGCGATCAACGGAGGAAATTCCGGCGGGGCGCTGCTGGATGCGGAAGGAAAGCTGATCGGTCTCAACTCGGCAAAGCCGGAACAGGCGGACGGCATCGGATTTGCGATCCCCGTGTCGACGGTGAAGCCGATTGTGGATCGGATTGTGAAGGACGGAACGTTCCAGCCGCTCTATCTGGGCATTACCGGATATAACGCAAAGGTAGCCATGCAGATGGGTCTCGCCGATCTGCCGACGGATCAAGGGGTGGTCGTGCGCAGTGTCACGGCAGGCTCGCCGGCGGCGGATGCAGGCATCGCCTCGGGTGATGTGATTGTCGCCATCGACGGAAAGAATGTTTTGTCGATGAATGGGCTGAAGACGCTGCTATTGAATTACAAGAGCGGCGATCAGGTCACGGTGACCGTGTACAGCGGCGAAAAAAAGCGGGAGCTGCCGTTGACGTTCAGTGATTTTTCGCCGGAGGCGACGCTGACCGGGGACGCGGAAAAATAAAGCTCATTCTATAAGACCAAACTAAGATAACAAGATAAAACCAAGATCAAACCCATCCTAATAGAGGCAGAGGAACCATGGAAGCGGGAGGAGCAATGGAAGCAAAATTCGGATTTTCACTGAAACGGAGTGAGTGGCTGGAGGAAGAGCAGTCCACATTGATGGAATATGTGCATGACACGACGGGTGCGCAATTGTTTCATTTTAAGAATGCCGATCCCAACAAGGTGTTTGCCATCGCCTTCCATACGCTTCCTCTGGGTTCGACCGGAAACATGCATATTTTGGAGCACTCGGTATTGAATGGGAGCCGAAAGTATCGGACGAAAGAGCCGTTCATGGATCTGATTCAGTCCAGCCTCCAGACGTTTCTGAATGCGATGACCTATCCGGACAAGACGGTGTATCCGGTGGCGAGCCGCAATGCGCAAGATTTCACGAATCTCACCGATCTGTATCTGGACGCGGTGTTTCATCCGCGTGTTCTGGAGGATGAGCGCATTTTTCGTCAGGAAGGCTGGCGATATGAAATTTTTTCTCCCGAGGATCCGATCACGATTCAGGGGGTCGTCTACAACGAGATGAAGGGGGCAATGTCTGCGCCGGAGCGCCAGGTCGTCCAGCAGATTATGGAAGAGCTGTATCCGGGAAGCCCCTATGCCGAAAATTCCGGCGGTGATCCGGCGCAGATTCCGACGCTGCGCTATGAGGATTTTTGCGCCTATCACCGGACGCATTATCATCCCTCGAACGCGATGATTTTCCTCTATGGAGACGTGGGCGATGCGACGTTTGAGCAGATCGATGGTTATCTTTCAGAATTTGGCCATGCGGCTCCGGCGGCGCTGGCGGCTCCTGTGGCGCGTTTCCCTGAGCCTCGGCGTGTGGAGCGCATTTATTCGGTAGGCGAAGGGGAAGAAACGCAGGGCAAAGATTATCTGGCGATGAGCTGGATGGTGGATGAAGCCCGGACGGATGTGCAGCGGTATTTTTACGGCATTCTGGGCGATGTTCTCGTTGATTCAGAAAGCTCTCCCCTGCGCCGGGCGCTCCTGGAAGAATTGGGAGCGGATGAGGTGTTTTCCTCGCTGACGGATGTTCGGGATGTGGGCTTCACGATTTTGGTCAAGAATGTCGATGCCGCGCGTGAGGCGGATTTTGTCCGGATTGTGGAAGAGAATTTACGCCGGATGGTCAGTGAAGGCATTTCAAAGGATGTGATCGAAGGCGTTCTCAATCATCTGGAGTTTGATCTTCGTGAAAAGCAAGGGACGGCAACAAAAGGAATCGTTCTGCTTTCCATGCTGCTCAATGAGGGCGCCTATGGCCTGGATCCCGCGCCCGTCTTTCGCTATGAGACGCAGTTGAACGAGCTGCGGGAACGCGTTGCCGGCGGCGCGCTGGAGGCGTATATTCGCGCCCATCTGCTGGAAAACCCGCATCGGGTGCTGAGTGTGCATCGGGCTGAGGCGGGGTTGAATGCCGCGCGTGAGGCCAAGCTGGCTGCAAAACTGGCGGCTTATAAAGCGTCGCTGTCGCCTCAGGAGCTTCAAGCCTTGATTGCGCAAAATGAGGCGCTGCGCGAGCGCCAAAACACGCTGGATCAGCCGGAGGAAAAAGCGACGATTCCCCTGCTGGGACGGGACGCTCTGCCGGACGCGCTGGAGAAAGTGCCTCGTGAAGTCCGGCGGCATGGGCGCGATGTGGTCTTAGTGCATGATCTTCCGACAGCGGGCATCACCTATCTGGATCTGGTTTTTTCTCTGGATCATCTGAGCGAGGAAGAATTGCCCTATGCGATTGAAGCCTGCCATCTGTTTGGGATGTTGTCGACGACGGAGTCTTCCTATCAGGATTACGATGTGCGCCACCGCATGCTGACCGGAGGCATTACGATGGATCCTCGGATGATCTGGCGCAGGGATTCGAGCACGGCGCATCGCGTGCTTTATGTTTCCCTCAAGGCGTTGGATCGGGTGGATCCGGCACAGGTCGCCGATCTTCTCCGCGAACAGATGATGGAGACGCGCTGGGATGAGACGGAGCGGATCCGCGAGCGCCTGCGCAGCGAGCTTTCCGGCGAAGAAATGCTGCGCATCTATTCCGGGCACCTCCTCACGATGTCCCGGGCGATGAGCCATCTGGAGGCGGGATCCGCTTTTAACGATGCCGTGAACGGCGTGGAACGCCTGCGCTTCCTGAAGAATCTGTCGCGCTCTTTTCGTGCGGAGGATCAGCTGAAGTTGGAGAACGCGGCGCGGCGGCTTTTCATTGCCCCTGAGCGCGTGATCAGCATGACGGGACATGGAGAAAAATCGGAGGCGCTGCTTCGACAGGTGCTTGATGTTCTGGATCTGCTTCCTACGGAGGAGGTTGCTCCCGTTCCGGTCACGATGCAGCCGGAGTTTGTTTCCGAGGCGCTGGCGGCGACGACCGATGTTCAATACAATGCGGTGGCAATGCCTTTTGCGCTTCCGGAGGGGCGCGTGACCGGGGATCTGCTGGTCGCAGCCAACTTGCTTTCCAACGCGCTTTTATATAATGAAATTCGCGCGAAGGGCGGAGCCTATGGCCAGTTCGCTCGGTTTATGGACAGAGGCTTCCTCGCGATGGCCTCATATCGTGATCCGCGCGTGGAGGAAACCTATGCGGTTTATGAGCGCACGGGAGCGGCGTTGGAACAGTGGCCGCTGGGTGAAGAGGAGCTGACCCGGTTCATGATCGGCGCCGTCGGTTCCTACGATAGCCCGCAGACGGAAGATGATAAGGGGCTCTCGGATCTCAATATGTATCTTTCGCACCGTTCTCCGGAAGAGTACGATCAGAAATTACGTGAGATGAAGGAGACGACGGTCGATCAGATCCATGCGGCGGGGCGCCGCCTTCGGGAAGCGGCGCAGCAAGGGATGGTTCGGGTGAGCTTAGGAAGCCGCGGCGCCTTGGAGAATGCAACAGGCATCTTTGATGAGGTGCAGCCGCTGGATTGAGGGTCATCTTCAGGAAGCGGCGCAGCAAGGGATGGTTCGGGTGAGTTGAGGAAGCCGCGGCGCTTTAGAGAATGCAACAGGGTCTTCGATGAGGTGCAGCCGCTGGAGCCGATTACTGCCGAAACTGAGCATCGTCGGAATTGATGATCGTCGGATTGGCTCGTCGGCGGAGAAGTTTCACTAACTGATCGTGTGAGCATACATGACGAGAGGGGCTGGAGGGAGCATGAGGTTTCTATTACGTTTGATTTTGTGGCCGGTGCGCCTTGTTCTTGCTATTTTACTGGGAGTATTCAGCTTTTTGCTGGGGCTGAGCAAACTGGCGTTGGCGTTGATCTCTTTTCCCTTGGCGTTGCTGGGATTGGTCCTCAGCCTTGTCGGCTTAGGAATCGTCGGCATCCCGCTCCTCGTTGTGGCTTTTTCCATTGGTCCCTTTGGGATTCCACGGCTGGGAAACGTGGTGCTGGATACGCTGAACGCGTTGCGGCGTGGAATCAAACGCATTTAGTTTTTCAGCGGCGCGCTTTGGCGCCAGCGTTTCGGCATCTGTGTTGACGGTGCCGATCACGATGAGATGAATGTTCCGCCCATCGCGGCGGCCGCTCCGCCAACGCAATACTAAAGCAGGTGACGATGATCGGCGGCGCGTGCGCCATTGGCGAACAGGCACGCGCAGCCCTGCGGGCGCTGCTGCTTTTGGAGGAGTCCACCTCTGCGCCGTAATGAACGATCCCGCCATCGTGCGGAGCGACCGTCGTTGTGCGGAGCTGAGGCGGAGCGCTGCCGCGCGGCTGATGATGCGGCTGACGATCGAGAAAGCTAGCCGTGTGGCGGATCGCCTGAAAATGAAAAAAGAGGACGTTTGTGTCCGCCCACCTAACATTTGTTCCAGGGCGGGTGGCGCGGCGTTCCAAGAGGAGCCCCCGTGCAGGTGCTGATGCGCCTGCACGGGGGCTTTTTGTGTGTTGCGGCGTGGGGAGGAAGTCGGTGTGGAGTGGGCAGCGAGGCGTGGGATAGCGTGGGGTTCAGTGAGAAAAGCTAAAAATGCGAGAGACTTACTGAGCCGTGGGACGGCGCGCCTCAGTGAGAAAAGTCGAAAAAGCGAGAGACCCACTGAGCCACGGGATGGCGCGCCTCAGTGTGAAAAGTCCAAAACGCACAAGACCCACTGAGGCGCGAAGCCGCAGACCTCAGTGTGAAAAGCCGAAAAAGCGAGAAACCCACTGAGGCGCGGGGCACAAAGCTCAGTGTGAAAAGTCCAAAACGCACAAGACACACTGAGCCGCGAGGCGGTGTGTCTCAGTGGGAAAAGCCGAAAATGCGGAAAACTCACTGAGACGTGGGACGGCGCGCCTCAGTGTGAAAAGTGGAAAATGCGCAAAATCCACTGAGCCGCGAGGTTGTAGGGCTCAGTGGGGAAAGCCCAAAACGCACAAGACCCACTGAGCTGCGAAGCGGTGTGTCTCAGTGAGAAAAGTGGAAAATGCGAGAGACCCACTGAGGCGCGAGGCACAAAACTCAGTGAGAAAAGTCCAAAATGCACAAGACCCACTGAGCCGCGAAGCCGCAGACCTCAGTGTGAAAAGCCGAAAAAGCGAGAAACCCACTGAGGCGCGGGGCACATAACTCAGTGAGAAAAGTCCAAAACGCACAAGACACACTGAGCCGCGAGGCGGTGTGTCTCAGTGGGAAAAGCCGAAAATGCGGAAAA
>JAEXBN010000047.1 GCA_023394045.1 Bacillota bacterium
GAATCCATAGCCCCTCCTTGTAGATGTTTTGTGGTGAAATCATTCTAACAAGAAGTCGAGCTATGGATTATTTATTTAGCAAGGGTGTCCAAGTTCATTTTACAATTCACCATTTTTAATGATTCGCTAATTGCAAGTTTCAATGAAACATTGTTGCCACAACGCTCCGCTGCTTACAGTGAACCAGATATTCACCACTACCTTTAAGAATGAAGTAGCGTATGAGACCATTGGCTTGTTCATTTGTCCCGCGTTCGCTGGGTCGATAGGGATGACAAAAGCATACGCTCGTTCTTTTGGCATCTCCTGTTATGGAACGTTTCATTCTCTTCCAGTCCATACATTCGTTTCCATTGTCCACAGAAATACTTTTAAACCGGTCCCGGAAGGCTTATAATTCTATTTTTCGCTCGATATTGTCGAGTATTTCAACAACATTCTCGATCTTTTGTGCAGGCATTTTCCGTAAGATCACCGAACGGCTCATCCGGTTCGTCATGTTTAATAGCACTTCTCCGGATTGCTTTTTTCTCTATACGGCAATGAAATGTTTGACATGAAGTGAAAACTGATCTAATATATCTGTGTTACGCACAAATGCTGTCTTAGCTCAGCAGGTAGAGCGCAGCCATGGTAAGGCTGAGGTCACCGGTTCAATCCCGGTAGACAGCTTTATGAGCTTGCGGCTATGTCGCATGCCCACCCTTAGCTCAGTTGGTAGAGCACCTGACTCTTAATCAGGGTGTCCAGAGTTCGAGTCTCTGAGGGTGGAGGATTTGGATCCACTGAAATCGTCGGGTTTCAGTGGATCTTTTTTTGTATTCTGTTTTTTCTTTTTTCGTATGGTTTCTTTATGGAGTGGCTCCTTTACGGCGCGGTTCGTTTGGGAGTATGATCCAGTAGTAGGGATGCGGTCGGATGCCTCTTGTTAAATCGATATTTTTTGGCATTCAAATCTGCTATGATAGTTGCAAACGTTTGATCTTTGCACCTTCTCTCGTCGCTTTTTACAATGAAGGGGGCGTGGAAGATCAAATCGGCTTGGCTGAATGAGAAGGAAGGAGGCGGCATGGCGAAAGAAGCGATTCGGGAAATTCTGGAAGCGGAAGATCGGGCGAGAGAGATGATTCGCCAGGCGAAAGAAGAAGCGGATGCCGCATTGGCTCAAGGGCGCCGCGCGCTCAGCGATGAGGTAGCGGGGCTGCGCCGCGAAGCGAAGCAACAGATTTTGGACATTCATGAACAGGCGGAACAGGAGGCGCGTGCAAAGTTGAGGAATGAGGCAGCGGATCAGGATCCGGGGCACCCCGTCGTGAAGGAAGAGCGGCTGGAAGCGATCGCAGATCATATTGTTGATGAGGTATTGCATTATGGCGATCGTTAAAATGTCAAAATTCGATTTGACGACATTTGCGGAGGATAAGGACGCGCTGCTGCGGAGATTGCAGCTTTTCGGCGATGTGCATATCACAGAAAAGGATCGGATGGTCGATGAGACCGAGCGGCATTTGAACGAGGTGGACGTGCGGTTGGAACGCGCCGAGGTCAACGAGAGAATGGCGCGTCTGGATGAAGCGATCGGTTTGCTGCGCTCCTATCGCCAGACGAAGACCACCTTTCTGCAACAATTCGAAAATGCCTTGCCGGAGACCGTTTTTGAACCGGACGAAATGACGAGGGAAGCCTTGCTGATGCGTGCGGACGAAGCGGAGGCGTTGACTCAGCAGGTGCTGAGCCTCCAGGCGGATATGCGCCATGCGGAGGATCAGCTGAAGACGGATCATGAACAAATCGAAGAGCTTCAGCATTGGACAGGGCTGGATCTGTCGATTGAGGAAATTTCTTCTCCGCGAACGGTTCGTACCTGGCTGGGAACCATTCCCGTTCGTTGGAGTGATGAGGTGCGGCAACGGGTGGCAACCGAATTTCGACATACTTATGTGGAATTTATCGGTTCCGATCCCAAGCTGGCCTACCTGTTCATTATGACGGCCGGGGAAGACGGAAAGCTTCCGACTTTTTTGCATGACATCAATTTTCAGCAGGTGCGCTTTGAACGTACGGAAGATATCGCCACGCAGATTGATGCATTGGAGGAGGATATCCGGCATCAGGAGAAGGAGATCGCTCATTATCGGGTGCAATTCAAACGGATGAGCGAGGAGCATCTGGAGGTGCTTGAGCTGGCGTATGAGGGGGCATCGAATCGCCTCATCCGGTTGGATGCGATGGCGAAGTCCGGAGAGTCCCGCTATCTCAGCTTTTTGGAAGGCTATGTCCCAACGGAGGAAACCAAAGAGTTTGAATCGGCCATTGCAGAGGCGGTGGGAGACCGCTACGCGTTGGAGCTGAAACCGGCATCGGTCGATGATCCGTCCGTGCCGATCGAATTGAAAAACAATAAGATCTTTGAGCCGTTTGAGTCCATTGTGTCGACGTATGCCTTGCCTCTATATAAGGAGATGGATCCGACAGGGCTGATTGCGCCCTGGTATATTCTGTTTTTCGGGATTATGCTTGGCGATCTCGGATATGGAGCGCTTCTGTTTCTTCTGACGACCTTTGCATTGAAAAAAATGCATTTTGATCCAAAGATGCAGAAAACGCTGCGCTTCTTTCAGATTTTAAGCATTCCGACGATGATTGCCGGGGCGCTTTTCGGATCTGTGTTTGGTGGTCTGATTCCGATGCAGCCCTTGCTGATTGATCCGACAAAATCGTCGATGAACATGATCATCGGATCCGTTGTCATTGGGTTTGTGCACATTATTGCCGGAATGATTTTGAAGGCGGTTCAGCTGGGGCGCGAGGGCGACTATAAAGCCATTGTGTATGATGTGGTCAGCTGGCTTCTCATCCTCATTGGGCTGGTCATTGCGGCATTGACGGTGATTTTGCGCTGGGCTCCAATGCTGAAAACCATGGGCTTTGGAATGGCGATTGTCGGCGCCGTCATCGTTTTGCTTTTTTCGGCGCGCGACGAGAAAGGGGGCGCCCGGTTCGCTTGGGGAGCCTACAATTTATACGGAGCGACAGGATACATCGGTGATATTGTCAGCTACACACGTTTGACGGCCATTATGCTGGCTGGCGCATACATCGGATTTGCGTTTAACATGATCGGCAACATGTTGATGGGAATCGGCGTGCCGGGGGTGGTTCTGGCAGTCATCATCATGCTGGCGGCGCATTTATTCAACTTGTTTCTCAGTGCGCTGTCCGCTTATGTCCACTCGATGCGCCTCATCTATGTGGAATTTTTTGGAAAATTCTACGAGGGCGGCGGTCTTCCGTTCAAAGGATTGCGCGCGCAGCCTAAATATCGCCATGTTGTGACACATAAGAAATAAAGGATCCGCTTGCCGGAGGAAAGAACCAACAAAAGGAATTCAAAAGGGAATCAAGGAGGAAATGATGACAGAGTTTTTCTTGCAGAATGGCGGAACGATTTTCGCAGTATTGGGCATTGCTGTGGCGGTGGTGTTTTCTGGTGCGGGATCCGCAAAGGGCGTCGGGCATGTGGGGCAGGCCGCTGCTGCGGTGGTGATTGATGAGCCTCAGAAGTTTGGAAAGTCGATGGTGCTGCAGCTGCTTCCGGGAACGCAGGGACTTTATGGTTTTGTTATTGGACTGATCGTCATGTTCAGTCTTTCACCCAATATGGATATGGCGCAGGGACTCCGCTATCTGTTTGCCTGCATGCCGGTGGGCTTTGTCGGATATTTTTCTGCGATTGCTCAGGGCAACGTGGCTTATTCGGGAATCGAGATTTTAGCCAAGAATGAAGAGCAATATACCAAAGGCATTATTTATGCGGTCATGGTTGAAACCTATGCCATTTTGGCATTTATCATTTCACTGATTCTTGTGCTGCGGGGCTGATGTCTCCACGGAGAAAGGAGACACTATGTCAAATTTAGATTTGATGAAAGAAAAGATTTTGGAGGAAGCCAGGGCAGAAGCGGATGCCGTGCGCCGGGACGCAAAGGAGATCCTGGATGATGAACGTGCTCACGCGATGCAAAACGTCCAGGAAGAAGTGAGCGTCCTGATGCAGCGCGCTCATGCGGAGGTGCCGCTGATTCAAGAACGCATTGCAGCAGAGGCCGAACGGGAAAAACGCAATGCTCTGTTGACGGCGCGTCAGGCGGAAATCGGACGGGCGTTTGAGATGGCAGAGCAGAAATTGAAGGAGCTGGCGCCAGAACCGTTTGAAGCAACCCTGACTCGCTATTTATCGGCTCATCCTATGGACGGCGGAGACGTTTTGGAAGTGCCGAGAGGCCGCGCAGGGCAGACCGGCGGCGTGAAGGCCGTGGAATGTGAAGATCTCTCGAGCGGATTTCGGATTCGCCGCGCGGGTGTGAACGAGAATTATGATTTTGTGGAGGTCTTGCATTACTTGCGCAGTGATCTTGAACAGGAGGTTATCCGGGAGTTAACGGAAGGAGAGGCATGATGAACAATGCAGCGTTTGCGTCCATGCGCATCCGGATGTTTGAGCGTCAGCTTCTGGTTCCGGAGCAGTTTGCCCGCCTTTTGCATGTGGACTATATCGGGCAGGCTCTCGATATCCTTCGGGAGACGCGGTATGGGGATCTGATTCGTGATGAGGGGAATCGAACCGATGTGGAGCAGATTCTCAGGAAAGAATTGGAGCGGCGTGCGGAAGAGCTTCTTGATGTCGCTGAGGATCCGGATTTAGCTCGCTTTCTCTTTCTCCGGTATGATTACCACAACATCAAAATTTTGATTAAAGCGCCATCCGATCCCGAGCGCTTTGAGCCTTTACTCTTTCCTTTCGGAACGCTGGAGATCAAAAAGTCCAAAAAGATCCTGGAACATCCAACCCGATCGGCAGAATCGGACTGGCATGGAACGGCGCTCGTAGAGGGTGCGCGTGTCTGGAGACAAACGGAGGATGCGCAGGCATTGGATTTCGTGGTTGACCGCTGCTTTGCGCAGGATATGAGCGCGACCGCCGATGCGGTGAACAGCGATTTTTTCCGTGCCTATGCTCGGGAACGCATCGACCTGATGAATATGCTGACGTTCTTTCGCGCCAAGCGCCAGAATAGGACGCGCGACTTCATCCGGCATACCTTTCTTCCTGGAGGGACGATTCGTGTGGAGGAAGTGATCAATCCGGCGATTTCTTCTTCTGGAGAACGGGAAATCGGGACGGATGAATTTTTTGGAGTGGATCCAACAGCGATTCGCCAGTTGCTGGCGCACAACCCGGTGTCGAACATGTTGAAGGCGGGGGTGGAGGAATTTTTCCACACCGGCGACATCACTGCGCTGGAGAAGGCGAAGGATGAGTATGTGTACCGTGTTGGCCTTCAGGCCTCCAAATTTACTCTGGGTCCAGAAGTTCTCTTGTCGTATCTGATTCGCGTCGAGACGGAAATTCAGAATCTGCGCATCATCCTAAGCGGAAAGCGGGTCGGGCTTCCGGTCGAGGAAATTCGGGCACGTCTCCGGACGCGCGGAAATGTTCCGGATTCGGAAAGGGGGAGCCATGCCTAAAGTTGCTGTATTGGGAGATCGCGGTTCTGTGTTGGCTTTTCGTGCGCTGGGAGTGGATGTTTTCACCCCGGCGGAACCGCGTGAAGTGCGGAATACCGTTGAGCGGCTGGCTCGTGAGGATTATGCGGTCATTTTTATGACCGAAGAATTAGCCGAACGTGCGCCAGAGACGGTGGATCATTATAAATCCGCAGCTGTGCCGGCGATCATTATGATTCCGAACAGCCAGGGATCGCGAGGCATCGGAATGGCGGAAATCGCCAAGAATGTTGAAAAAGCTGTCGGTATGGACATCTTCTAGAGTCAGGAGGGTGATTTGAAACAGGGAATAATCACAAAGGTTGCCGGACCGCTGGTGGAAGCCAGTGGAATGGAGGATGCCAACATCCAGGATGTCGTCGAAGTTTCCGAAAAAGGGCTGATCGGCGAGATTATTCAGATGAAGGGCGATGTGGCCTTTATTCAGGTATATGAGGAAACGACAGGAATTGGTCCGGGTGAGCCGGTGAAGTCGATTGGGATGCCGCTGTCGGTGGAGCTGGGACCTGGTCTTTTGGGGCAGATTTATGACGGCATTCAGCGTCCGCTGGATACGCTGGCGGAACAGGCTGGTGATTTTCTGGAACGCGGTGTGAGCGCTCCGGCGATTGACCATACCAGAAAGTGGACGTTTCAAGCCACCGCAGAAGCTGGATCGGAAGTGTCCGGCGGCGATATTTTGGGAACCGTCCAGGAGACTGAAGTGCTGCAGCACCGGATCATGGTTCCGCCGCAGCTGAAGGGAAGGCTCACGGCGATTCATTCCGGAGAATACACGGTCGATGATGAGATCGGGACGCTGATGGACGAAAAAGGAGAGGCGCATCGCCTCTGCCTCGCGCAGCGGTGGCCGGTTCGTCTGGCCAGACCGGTGAAGCGGAAAAAGGATCCGGAGATTCCGCTGATTACCGGTCAGCGCGTTGTAGATACCTTCTTTCCTGTTGCGAAAGGAGGAACAGCGACGATCCCAGGACCCTTCGGATCGGGGAAAACCGTCATCCAACACCAACTGGCGAAATGGGCGAATGCGGAAGTGATCGTGTACGTCGGCTGCGGTGAGCGCGGAAATGAGATGACGGACGTATTGAATGAATTTCCGGAGATCATCGATCCGAACACCGGAAAGAGTTTGATGCAGAAGGTGATTCTGATCGCGAACACATCCAATATGCCGGTGGCAGCACGCGAAGCATCGATTTATACCGGGATGACGATTGCGGAGTATTACCGCGATATGGGATATTCCGTTGCCATGATGGCGGATTCGACATCGCGTTGGGCGGAGGCACTGCGAGAGATGTCGGGTCGGTTGGAGGAGATGCCGGGTGATGAAGGATATCCGGCGTATTTGGCTTCCCGGATTGCGAGCTTTTATGAACGTACGGGGATTGTGGATTGCCTGGGATCGGATGAGCGCGAAGGTTCGTTGACGGCGATAGGCGCGGTCTCGCCGCCGGGAGGGGATCTGTCCGAGCCGGTGACGCAGTCGACGCTGCGTATTGTGAAGGTGTTCTGGGGGCTGGACTACGAGCTTTCCTATGCGCGCCATTTTCCAGCCATCAACTGGCTGAAGAGTTATTCGCTGTATCAGGACAAGATGGACGAATATTTCAGCCGGGAAGTTCATGAAGATTTTGCGAAAAATCGCCGCCAGGCGATGGCTCTCTTATCAGAGGAACAGAGTCTTCAAGAAATTGTCCGCCTGGTCGGACGGGATGCGCTCTCGCAGGAAGATCAGCTGAAGCTGTTCACCGCAAAGTCCATTCGTGAGGACTTTCTCCAGCAGAACGCCTTTGATGATGTGGATACGTATTGTTCTGTGAACAAACAGTATGAGATGCTGTCCATCATCCTTCAGTTCCATGAGGCGGCGATGCAGGCTCTGGCACGTGGCGCCTATCTGAATGAAATTGAAGCGATGCCAATCCGTGCAAAGATCGTTCGCATGCGTCAGATTCCAGAAGATCAGCTGGAAGAAATGGCAGCGATCCGCGAAGAGATGGCGGATGCCTTTGAAGCGATGAATCGGGCACAGGAGGTGGGCAATGATCAAAGATTATAAAACCATTCGTGAAATATCCGGTCCGATCATGCTGATTACCGGCGTGGAGGGCGTGAAGTACGAGGAGTTGGTCGAAGTCCGGATGCAAGATGGGACGATTCGGCGCGGAAAAGTGCTCGAAGTCGGGAAACAAGCGACGCTTGTACAGCTGTTTGAAGGCTCCTCCGGGATCAATATGCGTGACACCTCCGTACGCTTTTTGGGTCATCCTCAGGAGCTTGGGGTTTCATCGGATATGATTGGCCGCATCTTCAATGGCATGGGGAATCCGATCGATGATGGCCCGGAGCTGTTGCCGGAAAAGCGCTTAGATATCAATGGAAGCGCGATCAACCCCTATTCGCGGCTCTATCCCTCCGAATTCATTCAGACAGGCATTTCCGCAATCGATGGTCTGAACACTCTGGTGCGCGGACAGAAGCTGCCGATTTTTTCGGGGAATGGTCTGCCGCATAATCAGCTGGCTGCACAGATTGCCCGGCAGGCGACGGTGCGCGGGACCGATGAAAAATTTGCCGTGGTGTTTGGGGCGATGGGCATTACCTTTGAGGAAGCGCAATTCTTCATCAAGGACTTTCGCAAAACCGGAGCGATCAACCGTGCGGTTTTGTTCATGAATCTGGCGGATGATCCGACGATTGAACGGATTTCCACTCCGCGCATCGCTTTGACGGCGGCAGAGTATCTGGCGTTTGAACAAGACATGCATGTTCTGGTGATTTTGACGGACATGACCAACTATGCGGAAGCGCTTCGCGAGGTTTCCGCGGCACGAAAAGAGGTGCCGGGGCGCCGGGGATTCCCGGGATACCTTTATACGGATCTTTCCCAGCTTTATGAGCGGGCAGGGCGCATCAAGGGGCGCAAGGGCTCCATTACACAGCTTCCGATTCTCTCCATGCCGGAAGATGATATCACCCATCCGATTCCGGATCTGACAGGATATATTACGGAAGGCCAGATCATTTTGAATCGGGGACTCTACAATCGGGGGATCAATCCGCCGATTGATATTCTTCCTTCCCTTTCGCGTTTGAAAGATAAGGGCATCGGCGAGGGAAAAACGCGCGAAGATCACGCGGCGACGATGAACCAGATCTATGCGGCGGTGGCGCGCGGGCGCAATGCGAAAGAACTGTCTACGATTCTTGGCGAGGCGGCGCTATCCGATGCTGATATTGCGTTTGCGCATTTTTCGGATGCCTTTGATGAAGCATATGTGAACCAAGGCTTTACAACGAATCGCACGATTGAGGAGACGCTGGATCTTGGATGGAGTCTATTGAAGCAACTTCCGCGTGAGGAATTGAAGCGTATTAAGGATTGGATGATTGAGAAGTATCTGGGGCCGGAAGAGGATGCCGAGTCTGGGAAGAGCGGTTCATCCGGGTCGGCGGAAGCATCCGGAGCATCTGTTGAGGAGCCGGAGGCGTTGAACACGGGGGCAGAGGATCACATGGCGGCGCGGGTCGCCATGGCCAATCAGAAGCGCTTCCATGAAGAACAGAAAACGCATGAGTCCCGCCGTGCAGAAAGCGGGGAGGAGTCATGACCCGCCTGAATGTCAGTCCGACCCGGATGGTGATGACCACGTTGAAGTCGCGTCTGACCACGGCACAGCGCGGGCATAAGCTGCTTAAAGATAAACAGGATGAGCTGATGCGCCGTTTTATCGCGTTGGCGAAGGAAAATCGTACGTTGCGTGCGGCAGTTGAGAAAGAGCTGGAAGAAGCGTTCAGCGCCTTTTCGATGGCCAGCGCAGTGATGTCCGATCGGATGCTGGAGAATGCGCTTTTGAGCTCCAAGCAGCGAATGGAAGTGGATGTGAGCGTCGAGAACGTCATGAGCGTTCGCATTCCCAATTTTACCTTCCGGCGCAGCGGCGTGGACGCAAACACCGATGCCTCTGTTTTTCCATACGGTTATGTGCAGACTTCGGCAGAGCTTGATGTGGCTCTGGATAAGCTGAATAAGGCGATGGATCGTCTGCTGGAACTGGCCAAAATGGAAAAGGGGGCGCAGCTGATGGCGAATGAGATCGAATCGACGCGCCGTCGGGTGAACGCGCTGGAGTATCGGACGATTCCGGATCTGGAAGAGACGATTTCGTACATCCGGATGAAGCTGGAAGAGGAAGATCGTGCGACCATTACCCGGCTTTTGAAGATCAAGGATTTGATTTCTGAAGCGCGGGAGGAAGGGCGGCGTGATATTGATGTCATGTTGCAAACCAATCAGTAATGGAGCAGCAATGCAGTGGGAAGAGATCGGGGAGCGCCTTTCAGGGGAGCTCCCTGCCCCGTTCTGCGGGGCAAAAACAGAATTTTGGGAACGCATTGATTCGACGCAGACGCGCGCCAAGCAGCTTTTTCATCAGGGAGTGGAGCGCAGTCTCATTGTCGCGGCGGAGCAGACCGGAGGGTATGGCCGGATGCGCCGCCCGTTTGCCTCACCGGAGACAGGCATCTATTTTACGTTTGCCTTTCCGTGGCGGATGGAGACGGCGGTGTCGATTTCACCGACCATCCTGACGACGGCTGTGGCTTTGGCGCTGCGTGAAGCTATGGATGCTCAGCTGAGTCGTGCGTGTGCGATCAAATGGGTGAATGATTTGTTTTATCATCAACGCAAAATTTGTGGAATTCTGGCGGAGACGATTCTTCACCCGAATCAGCCTCCCGCCTTGTTTTGCGGAGTGGGGATCAACTGGTCCGGATCGGAGGAGGACTTTCCCCCGGAGCTGAGGGAGATTGCTGGAACGCTGGAGCTTTCCAGTCCGCAGCCGGAGGATGTCTTTAGATTACTGAAAGATTTTTTTCAGAGGTTGGCGGTGATTCTGGGCGATCTTCCGGATACGTCTTTTCTTCACCGATACGAGGAGCATTTGTTGGGGATCGGCAAAAAAGGGCGCCTGTCGGATGGACGGGAGGGGGTCCTTTTGGGCGTGGATGCCGCAGGGGGACTGCGCATGCGGATCGATGGTCAAGAGACCATTGTGCGGACGGGTGAGGTGCGCTTATCTGCCTGGGGGCTGGAGTGAAAGGCACGGAATGCAAAATAGGGGCGCTTTGGGGTCTGCTGATCGCCCTGGGTTTGGCGGCTTCCGGATGGATGGATGAGCAGCTGCGCTTTCCGGCGATTTTGATTCCTCTGGTGATCTCGGGGCTGGCGGCTTACCAGATTGGAACTTTCACGATGCTTCTGGCCGGGTTGTGGTGCGCGCTTTTTTGCATGGTTGGAGGCGCGTTGCGCCCGGGGTGGTTTCTGTATGCAGAGGCGTACCTGTGGGCGTTGGTAGGAATGGGGACGCTGACGGCGCGATGGGCGGATCGCGTCAGAGCTTTTCGGATTAAACGTTTCATGTGGACCGCTGCGGGGATGCTTTTTCTCGCTGGCTTGGCTTTTTGGCTGCGCTAAATTTCTTATTTTATACCGGATGGTTATATACCGATACCGAATGGTTGATATCCAGGAGAGTCTTTGTCCGGATGAATTTTCATCGAATTCCATCCTTGCTTCATGATTCAATGGTATATTAGTAAAGCTAAGGAAGTAGCTGAGAGGAGGGGACAGTGCGGATAGCCTGCATTAGTGATCTGCATTATACCAGCATGAGATTTCGGCGCCGGGCGAAGAGAGATCTGAACCGCGCCTTTTATAGAGAATTTTTCCGGACGTTTTTTAGCGTCGAAGCGGATCTGTATGTGTGTCTGGGAGATTTTACGCATTTTGGGACGAAGCGCCAGCTTCGGGAGGTGTTTTCCCTGATTCATGAAACCAAGAGACCGGAGCAGCAATTTGAGGCAGTGATCGGCAATCATGATGTTCTTTTTGGCCGAAAGCAAAATTTTCAGGACATCAGCGGTTTGGATCCGCTGTATCGGTCGATTGAAACCGAGGATTTGCGGCTGCTGTTTTTAGATACGGCTCGGGTCGCGGCTTTTCGTAAAAATTCATCCATCATGGCGATCGATCAGTCGAGATGGATTTGCGATCAGCTTCTCACATCGGGAGAGAAGCCGACGATTGCTTTTGCTCACCATCCCTGCAATAATGTGCGGATGACGGACAGCGAAGGAAGATATCTGACTCATATGTCGCTGGATGCCGTATTGGAGCTGAAGGATGGACCGGGATTTTATATCAACGGTCATAAGCACAAAGATTGCTTTTACACCTCGAAAAATTGGGCGTTTCTTCAGCTCAATGATATTTTGGACGAACCGACCATCCGCGTGTTTGATGTTCAGGGCGGAGAACTTTCCATGCATTCTGTGTCCATCCGGACACCATGGATGCTGGAAGCGAGCAATGACATTGCACGGACGCTTTGGACCTTTGTCAAGACGAAGAACGATACCGACTTTGCGGAGGTGAATGATCTTTCACTCTCCGTGGATGAAACGACAGATGGTTTTTTTGTACGGATGGACATCCCCTCGTCGGCATCAATGGGTATCTCTTAAATATCGGGGAAAGATCGCGCGCCGCGCGATTTTTTCAAGAGAGAGAAGAAAACGTTATCAACTCTATGCTCAGCAGAGTTTTACCGGTGAGCCAGAGCTTCAAAAGCGATGGCTCAGCGTGAGGAGGGAACATGAACCAGATCAATGAGACCATCCGCCATCAACTGAATCACCGGACATACCGGGAGTTTGATGGTCAGCCCGTCAGCGAAGAGATCATTCACACGCTGATGGACGTGGTGCAGCGAACGGCAACCTCGAACGGGATGCAGCAGTCGAGCGTGATCCGTGTGACGGATCCAGAAGAAAAACGGGCACTGGCGACCGTTGGCGGACAGGAGTATGTGAGCCGCGCTCCGGAATTGTGGGTTTTTGTCGCAGATGGACGGCGCAATGCGCAGATCTATGAGGAGAAGACGGGGAAGCCAAGCCATTTGGGGATGAATGTGTTTTTTCAAGCCTATGTGGATGCGGCATTATGCGCACAAAATGTGATGTGCGCGATCGAATCGATGAATCTGGGTGGATGCTTTTTGGGCAATGTATTGAACGATGCGCAGCAGACGCGGAAGATTTTGCATCTTCCGGATGGCGTTTTTCCGGTGCTGGGGATCATTTTTGGCGCCCCGGCACAGCAGCCGGAATTGAAACCGCGCATGGAGATGCGCTTTCGCTTTTTTGAAAACACGTATCCGTCTTTCCATCACTTGGTGGAAGAATTGCAGGACTATGATGCGGAAATGCATACCTACTACGATCTTCGTCAGGCGAACCGCCGCGTCGATACCTTTACCGATCAGGTGGTGCGCCATTTTGAGGCCTCAAGCCCGAAGCGAGAAAAGATTTTATCCGTGGTGCGAGAGGCCGGTTATGATCTTGATCCGGAAGAAAAGAGGGACGCGTCTCAGGGGAGACCGATGTGCTTAGGAGCGGCGCTTCCGGAAGAAACGCCATGGATGGCGTTTGCTCATCGGACGCCGGGGATGATTGGAGAGGCACAGTGGCGCGATAATGCCGTTTTTGTTCCATGGGTGAATACGTCGGAGGGACCGGCGATTCTTTTTGAAGTTCGTTCGTCGGCGCTGAACAGTCAGCCCGGGGAGATCAGCTTTCCGGGAGGCGCCCATGAAGAGGGAGAGACGTTTGAGCAGACGGCCGTTCGGGAGACTTGCGAGGAGCTGTTGCTCAAGCCAGAGCAAGTGGAAGTGTTCGGTCCGGGAGATATCTTGATTGCGCCTACCTCCAGGCGTCTGGATGCTTACATCGGACGGCTGCAAGATTATCACGGAACGTTCAGTACCGATGAAGTGGATCATGTTTTTATGATCCCCTATGAAGAGTTACGGAGACTGAAGCCGGAAGTGTACCATAATCGCGTTGAAATGCAGGTGGATCCTGCTTTTCCGGAGGCAGAGGTGGCTCATGGCGACGATCGCTATGCCTGGCATGGCGGCTCGTATCGGATCCTGATCTATCGTTGGAAGGATTATCTGATTTGGGGGATGACCGCACGAATCCTGGAGTCCGCGCTGCAGCTCATTGAGGAGTATCAGCTGGAGCCGCGGCTTTCGGATCCGATGGCGAAACCAAAAACACGGGGGAAGTGATCGTGAAGATTGCATTGTTTTCTTACATTGATGAAGCCATTCAGGTCAAGCATGATTTGCGCTTTGAAATCGATGAAGCACAGAAGGAGATTGATGCGTTTTTTCGTGGAGCTTTTCAGGGGCATGAATGCTTTGTGAATTACACTTCGCGCGTTAAAACTGATGAAAGTCTCCAGGAAAAAATTATTCGGCAGAATCTTTCGCATGTGGTCGCCTCGCCTCAAAATTTGTTCGACCACATCTCGGATTTGATCGGATGCCGGATTGAGTGCCGTTTTTTGCGGGATGAAGAAGCGGTGTTCCGCTCGCTGTTCGATCTGTTTCCTTCGCGCCGGTCAGACGGATTTTATCGATGCGGGCGGGATCCGCGCATTGAATTGCGCCTTGATGAGCCACAGCCGAAATCGCAGAAGAATGGATACCGTTCGTTTCGGATCGATGGCCATTTTTTGGGAGAGCATGTGCTGAATTTTGAGCTCCAGATCAAAAGCATCGTAAATGTGTTTTGGAATGAGATCGACCATAAAATTCTCTATAAAAACTATAATTATGTTCTGACGGAAAAATTCGTCCATGACATCATGGATTCCATTATGGGCGATCTGAGCATTATCGATCATCAGATGGAAATGCTGTATGACCATCTCCGCAATCTTGATGCCCCGGCGCAGTTTCATCCCACCGCACAAATGAAGCAGATGATTGGAAAGATGATTCAGGAAGTGTATCTGGCGCCGCTTCGGGAGGCGGATGGGATTTTCTTTGATTTTCGCCCATCAATCGATCTGATTACCGATTTTCTGTTTGCTCGTGTGCAATATGAGTCGCGGGAGCAGTACGCGACAGAATTTTTGCGCATTATGGATGATGCCTTCAACGGGCGCAGGGTCATGGAGCTTTTTGGCGAAGAACTCGTTTTTGATCCGGAGGTGCGCTATCATAATTCGATGGTGGAAGGGTTTGGACACCGTTTGGAAAAAACAGCAAATGAAGATATTCTCTGGAATCTTTTGCTGCACATTCTGATGGATCTGAACACGCATATGGAGTTATGTGAGCTGTTTCGAACCTTTGTGGATTATCTCTATTTTCGTGTGATCCATACGATTCGCCACGCCTTTACCCATGCGGGTCGTCTTCCGGAAGAGGAAGAAGCGACGATTGATCGTATGACCTGCCTGGTCCTCGAGGGGACGGCTCGGGATTTGCATCCGCAGAATTTTACGGCATCGGGGCTGGAATCTTTAGCTCGTCATGTTGCGGTTTCGTTGCGCGCCGAGGCGAATGGCGATGTGGATCATGCCTTGGATCGCTTCGTGCAATTTTATCCGGAAGATCCGAGAGACTGAGGGAGGCGGAGGAGCCTGGTCAAGGCTCTTGAATTGAGAAGACTCATAATATATGGAAGGAGACTGATGTGCGGACTTGGTTTACTCACGCGACCGTTCTCACGATGAATGATGCGGGGGAGATAAAATCGGATGCAGCTGTTCTGGTGGAGGATGGACGCATTGCTTCCATTTTAGAAGAGGCGCCGTCGGATCGCCTGCTCGCTGATGATCGGATCATTGATCTGGATGGCGATCTTTTGATGCCGGGATTGATCAATGCGCATACGCATATTTCCATGAGCCTCTTTCGCAATTATGGCAATGATGTGGCCTTACATACTTGGCTGAACGATTATATCTGGCCATTAGAAGACCAGATGACCCCAGAAGATATTTTGATTGGTGCCGAGCTTTCGATTCTTGAGATGCTTCGCGGGGGAACGACGACCTTCTGCGATATGTACGGAGAGGAAGACCGCATTGCGGAGCTGGTGGAGCGAACGGGAATCCGTGCCGTGTTGGCCTCGGGCACGTTGGATGGCAATATCGAACGGAAACGCAGCGAAATGCGCCGCCTTTCTTTCTGGAATCATCGAGCCAACGACCGCATTCATATCATGGTGGGGCCGCATGCTCCCTATACTTGTTCTCCGGATACGCTTCGGGAGTTGAAACGCTGGGGAGAAGAGTATGATGTCGGATTTCATATTCACCTGGCAGAAACGCGGGAAGAAGATCAGATGATTCGACAACGGTATGGTGTTTCGCCGGCAATGTATCTGCATCAGGCTGGAATGCTTCTGCCTTCCACGATTTTGGCGCATTCCATCTGGCTGGATGAAGAGGATCAGGAGTTGATTGCCGCTGCATGCTGCAGCTGTGTTTATAATCCGACGAGCAACATGAAATTGGCCAGTGGTTTTATGCCGCTGCATGCGCTGCGGGAACGCGGAATCAATGTTGCCTTGGGAACGGATGGCGCCAGTTCCAATAATACGCAGGACATGTTCCGCGAATTGCTGGTGGGATCCTTGATTCAAAAGGGTCATCAGCTGGATCCGACCGTTGCGGATGCGCACACCATGCTCTGGATGGCGACGCGGGGAGGCGCTCAAGCCATCGGACAAGAGAAGGATCTTGGAAGCGTTGAAGTGGGGAAGAAAGCCGATTTGATCGTGGTGAGCCAGAAGAATATTCGCCATACGCCCAAACCGCAGGATATTGAAGCGGGTCTGGTTTATGCAACGGCTTCCGATGATGTTCGGTATACCATGGTGGATGGGAAATTGCTGATGGAGAACGGCGATTTTTGCGGCATACAAGAGGAACAGGTTCGCCATGCGGCGGAAATGGCCTGGATGCGGTTGTATGAACGGGGCGCTCAACATGTCCATCGGAATTGATGCGGTGCGCATTTCACGGATTCAGCGTGATTTAGAAAGCGATGCTTTTCGCCATCGCATTTATACAGAAAATGAGCAGAACGAACTGGAGAGACGGAGGTGGAAGCCGGAGACCGCGGCAGGTTTTTTTGCGGCGAAGGAAGCCGCATCGAAAGCGTTAGGTTCTGGTATTGGAACGGTTCATTTTCGGGACATTGAAGTGTTCCACCATGCGAATGGCCGTCCGGCGCTTCGCTTTTACGGGGATGTGGCTTCTTTGCTCTCTGCGCTGAACGGCAACGCTTCATTGAGCATCACACACGAGGATGATCTGGCGATCGCTGCGGTTGTCCTAGAGTCCGCTGTGCATGGTGCAGAGGACACATCTTGTGCAGGCGAGGTCTCAGAGATCTGGGATTTACAGAGCCAGCGCCAGTCGCTGCCTTCAGATCCCTCGCTGGATGAAGCTGTGTTGTCCAGGGATCGCCAGGGATACAAAGGATTGTATGGCCGCGTGGCGCTCGTCGGAGGATCGGCGGGGATGGCGGGGTCCATCTGCATGGCGGCGCGTGCGGCGATGCGTGCTGGCGCGGGGCTGGTTTATGCGGTCGTTCCGGAAGCCATTAGCCTTCCAGTGCAGATCAAGATGGATGAAGTCATCGTTCGCGCCGTTCCGGATGGGGGAACGGGGCATTTTATAAAAGAGAGTTTGCCCTTTTTGCGCGATTTATTGGGTGAAATGACG
>JAEXBN010000048.1 GCA_023394045.1 Bacillota bacterium
TATTCGCCGAGTCAATCATCACACCGTTTTAACACGATGCATAAAATAAACGGCTGAAAATCAACATTTTCAGCCGTCCTCATCGGAGTGACAGGATTTGAACCTGCGACCCCTTGTCCCCCAGACAAGTGCGCTACCGAACTGCGCTACACCCCGAAGCTTTGATATTATATCACATTTACGCCACAATAGAGCGCAATATGCCTTTTGCGTTGATGGCTTCTTTCTTCGCCGTCATAATATATGTGATATGTTCCGCGCAAGGCGCTGCTGATCCATGCTTTGGCACATATTCACAGACTTTTTGACGGCATCGCATGTCTTCGGTTATCACCTCGCCCATGAGGGTGCCATTTACCGCTTCTTCCGTGGGCAAATCGATTAAAAATATCCGTTGCCTACACCCCCGTAGGCACATCCTTTTTTCATCAATTTACATACGCTTTTTGTAGGCTTATGCTCAATTATAACGTACGCCTACGAAAATCCGTGGGCAACCTCGTCTCACTGCTCTTGTGCCTACAAAATCGTAGGCAACGGAGAGTGATTCGCCTCTGCCTACGATTTTGCGTAGGCAGAGGCGCTATTTTATCGCTTGCCAACGTCGTGTAGGCACTCTCCCATTTGACGCTCATTACCTACAAATCTTGCCCTGATTTAGCTCTCCAAGCCATGCCCCCTCGCCACGCCATGCCCCCATTCCAAATCTTGACTTAACGCGTACGCACAGGCCTTTTAAGATGAGCTCGTTTCCGACGTTTTACTCCGTAATCGATCACCATGTGCATTTTGCGCTGATTGTGTCTTTTATGAGCTCAGACCACTTCCTGCAGGAAAACAAGCAAATCGGGGTATACAGAGGGAGAACTTGTTAGAAAGAAACACGTAAAGGAGAATTTGATGAAAGTTTACGAAACGATTGGAAAAACCAATCTTGTTCAATTACAGCATATTGGCGATGGGCGAATTTATGCCAAAGTGGAAAAGTCTAATCCGGGCGGAAGCATTAAAGACCGGCCGGCCTACTACATGATCCGCGA
Organism: Bacillota bacterium; assembly: GCA_023394045.1. GTDB lineage: Bacteria > Bacillota > Clostridia > Tissierellales > Peptoniphilaceae > Murdochiella. The sequence goes on from JAEXBN010000048.1 coordinate 1,041, forward strand.
TGCCATTGCGCGCGGCGATTTGAAACCGGGAATGACCATTGTAGAACCAACTTCCGGAAATACCGGAATTGCACTTGCTCTGATCGGCCGCCAGCTGGGATATGCGGTGGAGCTGTTTATGCCTGCATCAATGAGCCGGGAGCGCGTTGCCTTGATGCGTTCCTTCGGTGCCACCGTCCATCTGACGACGGAAGGGGCGCTCCAGGGCGCGGTGGATGCCGCAAAAGCACGCGTGGCGGAAGGCAATGCCTACATGCCTAACCAATTTGAAAATCCCTCCAATCCTCAGGCGCACTATGAAACGACCGGTCCGGAAATCTATGAAGCGCTCCCGGATGTGGCCGCCTTTGTCTCCGGGTTTGGTACCGGCGGAACCATTTCGGGAGTTGGACGATATCTGAAAGAACAGAATCCCGCCATTCAAGTTTACGGTTTCGAGCCGGCTGAATCGCCGCTCCTTGCCGAGGGACATGCAGGTCCGCATAAAATTCAGGGGATTTCCGGAAACTTCCTCCCGAAAAACCTCAATCGCGACATCATTGATCATCTTCTGAGCGTTCCCAGCGAAGAAGCCATCGAAATGGCACGCCGTCTTTCCGCCGAAGAAGGTCTTTCCGTTGGCATCTCATCAGGCGCAAATATTGTCGCTGCTTTGAAAGTGGCCGAGGAAATAGATGGTAAAATAGTGACGGTGCTTCCGGATCTCGGGGAGCGCTATCTCTCCACGGATCTTTTCAAAACCGAAGCATAACCACAAGGAGAAAATAAAAAGAATGCGGCCGCGCCGGATCAGGGACGCGGCCATTGATCTGACAGAAATAGGCGGTAGCAAAAATGAAAAACAGAAACTGGACTGAAGAAGCACATTTTATCATGGAGAACGATCCGGCTTGCAAATCGATTGAAGAAGCGATCAATTTGTACCCGATCACGGATGCGCTGCGAAGCTATGATATTGCACATGAATTTTATCTCCGAGGGGAATTCTACGAAGCCCGCACCATCTCGCAACAGGCGCGCAACCGTACAGGAATTGAAATTCATCCGGGCGCAGAAATCGGAAAGTGCTTCTTTATCGATCATGGCATGGGTGCCGTCATCGGTGAAACGGCGAAAATCGGAAACTATGTGCACATGTACCACGGCGTGACTCTGGGCGGAGTCGAATCCATTGAAGGCCAGCGCCATCCCATTGTCGGAGACCATGTGCTCATCGGCGCGGGTGCCACCCTCCTCGGACCCATCCACATCGGAAACGGTGCCAAGATCGGAGCCGGTGCACTGGTCATGGAAGATGTCCCGGAAGGTTACACCGCTGTCGGTGTCCCGGCGCGCCTCATTCCGCCCAAACAGAAAAAAGAAGATCCGAAAAACAGCACGCATCCAACCTCTGAGGAAAAATAGCCCATGACATCACAACATCCCACGATCGAGTCCCAGCGCCCCAACGAAGCCCCAGGAATCGGCCCTTGGCTGATCCGCCTCCTGAAAGGCATGCTCGTGGGCATCGGCGCCATTCTTCCCGGTCTTTCCGGCGGTGTCCTCTCCGTCATCTTCGGTCTCTACCAACCGCTGATCGTCTTTTTATCCAACATAACCGCCGAATTCAAGCGCAATGTCCGATACTTTTTCCCTGTCGGCATCGGCGCAGGAATCGGCGTCCTGCTGTTTTCTCTCTTCGTAGAAAAAGCATTTGGCCGATATGCGGCGCAATTCGTCTGTCTCTTCATCGGTTTTGTCATCGGAACCTTTCCCAGCTTATATCGTCAAGCCGGTCTACAGGGACGCCGCCAATCGGATCTCCTCATTTTGGCTTGCTCTGTGGTCTTCATCTTCGTCCTCATGCTCTTCGGATCGCGTTTCCCGCAGATTCACCCCAACCCCGCCGTTTGGTTTTTCTCTGGCGCTCTGGTGGCTCTCGGATTCATCGTCCCAGGAATGAGCCCTAGCAATTTTCTGATTTATTTTGGACTCTACGATAAAATGGCCGCCTCCATCGCCTCCTTCGACTTCGCGATGCTCATCCCCTTTGGCATTGGCGCCATCCTCTGCATCCTCACTCTCTCGCGCCTGATCAAACGTCTCTTCGATCATCACTATGCCCCCATGTTTCATCTCATTCTTGGCATGGTGATCGGATCCACCATCGGCATCCTTCCCGCCATCATCCTCCCCGCCTATACCGCAGAGGGACTCGCCGCTGCCGGACTGAGCCTGCCCGCCGCCATTTTATTCGGCCTCGTCATGCTGATCGCCGGCATTGTTGTCAGTTATCAATTTGGAAAATTAGAAGAAAAGGTAGACTATGAGTGAAGAAACACGCTTTGCCGTGTTAATCGACGCGGAAAACATCTCTCCAAAATACATTCAGATCATTTTTGATGAAGTGTCCAGCTATGGCGTGACCACCTATCGCCGCATTTACGGCGATTGGACCAGCACCCGCAACAACCGCTGGAAAGAAGTCCTTCTTGACAATTCGATCACGCCCATCCAGCAATACAGTTATACCGAAGGAAAAAACTCCTCGGATTCCGCCATGATTATCGATGCCATGGATATTCTTTACACCGGATCCGTGGATGGCTTTGTCCTCGTGTCCTCCGATAGCGACTTTACGCGCTTGGCTTCCCGTCTTCGTGAATCCGGCATGGCGGTCATCGGCATGGGAGAAAGCAAAACGCCAAACGCCTTCATTACCGCTTGCAACACCTTCAAATATCTCGATATCCTCTATGCCGCCGTCAGCGAAGTGGAAGAAAATGATGCACTCCCTTCAACGGAACGCCCCTCTTGCAAGAAGGGGAATCAGCCGGAATCGCGCAATCCCCGCCGAAGGGGACGCCGACCACTGAATACGCATGGCCGGCGCGGCACATCCTCCGCCGAAGCGCAAGAAACCTCTTCCTCTACTCAAAAGCGCAAACCCCAGCCATCGGAAGAAACGCTGCAAACGACTCAAAAAATTTCGGAACAGGCGGATGCCCCAGAAACCGCTCCATCCATAGCCTCGACCTCCTCGGCTGGCGCTTTTTCCGAACAAAATCAAAACGCTTCACCGCAAAATCCATATCCATCCGCCAGTATTATCAGCCGAAAGGATTGGAAAAAGAATCAAAAGCAGCGCGAAGAATCCGCTTCCCACATCCCGCATCTTGTGGAGCCGGAAACGGCGGCTGAAAAAGCGGCCCGCGAGCCCTCTCCCGCGCGGGAACGTCCGAAGCCTCAAACGACGATCGGTGCCATTCGGCGTTCTCTGCGCAATATCGTTCGAGAGAACTCCGATGAGGAAAACTGGATTTCTCTTGCCAATCTCGGAAATCAGCTCAATAAGCGCTTCCCGGACTTCGACGTTCGCAACTATGGCCATCAAAAGCTCGTTACCTTCATCGAATCGTTTCATGAATTTGAGGTCGCTTCACGTTCCACCTCTGCTCTGGGCAGCAAACAGCTTTTTGTCCGCCTTATTGAAAAGTAGACCCTGCTGAAGCAAATCGGGCTTCCCCAAAAAAGGAATTGCCGCAGAACGATCCCCTTGTTCTGTGGCAATTCCTTTTTCTCCGAAACGGTTTGTTCCTCGTTCCTTGTTGCCCATGTGAATCAGTGAGCCATCCTTCGTTCCCCTAGGAGATCTGTCCAGGCTGTATGAAGCACACGAATAGAACGAACGAAATCAGCGTCAATGCAACCAATACCGATAGGAAGCGATGTCCTTTTAAGTACCATTTTCTAAAAATGAGGTAGCTCAAAGAGGTCGACAACACAGAGACTGCCACTTTTAGGATCCAAAGAACACGATACTCTTCCAATGTGTAAATGCCGAACCCTCTCACTGGAATCAGCAGATTAAGCGTCATGAGTCCAATAAACACAACCGAGCTGATCACCACGCTCCTCTGCCTTGCCTTTTCATCCACGATGGTTTTTCCGTCGGCCTTCGGCTTAATATAAAAATATAGATCCACGCCCAACAACACTAACATTCCGCAGATTGCGTAAAGCCCTGCATCCGTCATAAAGCTAGGCGCGAACGAAAGCACCCATAAAAGTGAGACATAGTCTTCTCCGAAGTCCTTGTGGGCTTTCATTTTCCACAGCTCAGTTGCCGGAATAAAACATCCGATAAAAATAATGAGCAGGCTGTCTCGACGCATCAACACTGCCATTCCACTACCTCCTTTCATCTTTCCCTTCTGGCGTCCAGTTTGTTTTATTTCGTAAACTTTTTAGAGAACTCTACATAGGCATCCACGAACGACTGGATGAATTCCTGCGTCCCCTCATTCAACTTCCCATCATGAATCAGTTCCTGAATCTTTCCAAGATAAACCTCCGGCTGCTTCAAATCATAGAGATCGTTGTAGGTGAACGTCTCGCGCAACGCGTGGTTGGCCAGCATTCCGCCAGCAGCACCCCATGTAGCGCTGATCACTCCGGCAAATTTTCCGCGCCATACGTTGTTCTCGCCGCGCGAACCCACATCGATCGCATTCTTGATCGCAGCGGACATCGATCGGTTGTTTTCCGGCGTAAAGAACAGGAATCCATCCGCTTCCCCGGCTTCTTGACGGAAACGCTGCCATGAAGCCGGCGCAGGCTCCCCGCCATTGTCCAGATCATCGTTGTAAAGCGGGAGATCGCCAATTTCAATCCACTGAATCTCGAATCCCTCCGGAAACATCTTTTCCACAATTTCTGCCACCTGACGATTATATGAAGCTTTGCGGAGCGAACCCACAATAAATCCAATTTTTGTTGCCATGATTTCCTTCTTTCATTCTTTCGCCTCAGCGATTTTCGTTTTCCGGTTGTTCATTACCCAAAAATAGCGAAAAGGCTCTTTTCTTGAATACTCCCCCTTTTTCCAATTCTTGTGATACGATGATACCAATCGGCCGAAACAGAATGACTGACCGGCAGATCCATTTGGAAAGAGAGGTTCCCTTTGATTTATACTGTAACCATGAATCCCTCTGTGGATTTCATCTCCAAGCTTGATGCCTTCCAGACCGGACGAAGCAACGATGCGGAGGAAGACCGGATGGCCGCCGGAGGGCGAGCGCTCAACGTTTCACGTCTTCTTAAAACCATCGATGTTCCCACCACAGCGACCGGTTTCGTTGGCGGGCGCACCGGCGAATTTATCGAAGATGAGCTGGATCGTTTAGGCATTCTTCATGATTTTATCCGCACGCAAAGTGAAACAAGGCTTAACGTTTCTCTGTTTATCGACCAAGTGGAAACACGCATCATCAGCCCGGGAGGCCGCGTCTCCCTCGACGAAGTCAACGACCTGATGTACTACCTCTCCCGCGTCCGCGAGGGAGACTTTATGGTCATTGCCGGATCACTTCCCCGCAATCTGAGTTCGGAAGTCTACGCCCGCATGGTCGATATCGCCGTTGTGAATGGCGCTTCCTTTTTGCCGATCATCGATCCGGAATATCTGAAGCCCCTCATCGAACGCAAGCCCCTGCTGATCACGCCGACACGCGCAGAATTAGCCTCGCTTTGCAACCATGAGGTGCTGACCAAGGAAGATGCCGCGCCGCTTGCGATCGACCTCGTGCGTCAGGGAGCCCAAAATGTGATTGTCAATTTTGGACAAGAAGGATGTCTCTATGTCGATACGGAGCTGCACGTTTTTGAGTCCAGCGGTCCGGTTCACCCCATCGTTTCCTCCACCTATTCCAACATGGCTTTGATCGCCGGATTCATCGGCAACTACATGCGCACCGGCGACCCCAAAGAAGCCTTCCGCGCTGGACAAGGCACCCTCAACGCCGCTTGTTATGTCGAAGGACTCCCCGACGTTGAAAAAATCCATGAAGCCTATGAGGAAGTCTCTGTCATGCCCCTCGCATAAATCGATAAAAAACGGCTTGCCCTGTGTTGTCCCCCAGGCAAGCCGTTTTGTTATATGCGCAACATTCTTCTTGTGTCGCCGAGCGCTATATTCCTACCGCTTCCATCTCGGCAAACGTCGCATCAGCTGCCTCAACGGTTCGCCGAACATCCTCTTCGGAAAGCGCCGACGAAATGAACAGACACTCATACTGCGAGGGAGCCAGCATGATCCCCCGCTCCAGCATCCCCCGGAAGAAGAAAGCAAACGCATCGGCATCGGCTGCTTGAACATCCGCAAACGTGCGAACGTTGCGATCCGTGAAAAAAACGGTCATGATGCCCCGGCAGCGATTGACCGTGGCGGAAATATGGTGAACCGCAATCGCCTGCTCCAGCCCTCGTTGCAGCATTTCGGCACGCTCTGAAATCTGTGTATAGTAAGAAGGATGTTCTTTCAGCGCGCGAAGGTTGCGCAGTCCCATGTGCATGGCCAAGGGGTTCCCCGACAAGGTTCCCGCCTGATACACAGACCCCAGCGGCGACACCATGGACATGATCTTCCGACTTGCTCCATAGGCACCGACAGGAAATCCGCCGCCGATAATCTTTCCAAAACAAGCCATATCCGGCGTTATCCCATAAAGTTCTGCCGCGCCGCCAAAGGCCACACGGAAACCGGAAATCACTTCATCAAAAATCAATAATGCCCCAGCTTCGCGCGTGAGCTCCCGCAACACCTGGAGAAATTCAGGCTCTGCCGGAACCAGACCCATATTTCCGGCGACCGGTTCAAGAATCACGCAGGCAATCTCCTCACCCTGCTCGGCAAAAAGACGCTGTATGCCATCCACATCGTTATAGTCCAGAACCAGCGTATCACGAACCACCGGCTCCGGAACCCCCAGCGATGTCGGAACTCCAAAGGTCAGCGCACCGGAACCGGATTTCACAAGAAGCGCGTCCGAGTGGCCATGATAGCAGCCGGCAAATTTCACAATTTTATTCCGGCGCGTATAGCCGCGCGCCACGCGGATCGCCGACATCGTCGCTTCCGTCCCAGAGTTCACAAAGCGCACCATCTCAAGCCCCGGATAGGACTCCACAAGGAAGCGCGCCATTTCACCCTCCACTTTGGTCGTGAGACCAAAGGTGAGCCCATGCCGCGCATAAGCCATGAGATCCGAAAGAATCTCTTCTTCATTGTGACCGAAGATCAGCGGCCCCCACGAGCAAATGTAATCGATATAAGTATTGCCATCCTCATCGGTCAACGTCGCGCCCTCGCCGGATCGCACCACGATGGGATCCATCCCGACCGAACCGAAAGCGCGAACCGGCGAATTGACTCCGCCCGGAAGATAGCGGGCGGCCTCTTCAAAAATCGCCTTAGAATTTGAATGATCCATCTTTTGCCCTCAGCGCCAGTTCTTTTGCAAAATACGTGATAATCAACTTTGCCCCAGCACGCTTCATGGAAAGAAGCGTTTCTTCGATGACCGTTTCGCTCAGCAATCCCTGCACAATGGCCAGCTTCAACATGGAATACTCGCCCGACACATTGTAGGTGACGACCGGAACCTGGAAGCTCTCCCGCGCGCGCCGCACGATGTCCAAAAACGCCATCGCCGGCTTCACGATAATCATATCGGCGCCTTCTGCGATATCGTCCGCAATCTCCTGCATGGCTTGATCCGTGTTGCGCACATCCATCTGATACTGCTTTCGATCTCCGAAAGAAGGCGCCGAATCCGCCGCATCTCGAAACGGTCCGTAAAACGATGAGGCATATTTCGCGCTATAAGCCATGATGGGCACCGTGACAAAATCCGCAGCATCCAGCGCCATGCGGATCGCCCCAACGCGGCCATCCATCATGTCCGACGGCGCGATCACATCCGCCCCTGCTCTCGCATAGGAAACGGCGATCTGCGACAGGTAAGAGACCGTCTGATCGTTATCCACGTATCCATTATCCAAAAGAATCCCGCAGTGCCCATGGTCGGTGTATTCGCACATACAGACATCCGTGATGAGCAGCATCTCCGGAACCGCCTGTTTTAACGCGCGGCACGCCTGCTGAATAATCCCGTCTTCGGCATAGGCTCCGCTTCCCATTGCATCCTTCTCTTCCGGAATCCCGAACAGAAGCAACTTATTCACGCCGAGATTCCACAGCAATTGGGCTTCTTTCGCCAGCTCCTCCACAGAAAACCGGTCGATGCCGGGCATGGAAGGAATGGGCTCCCTTCCAATCAGCCCCTCTTTCACAAACACCGGATAAATCAGATCATCCAGAGACAAGCGAACCTCCGCTACCGCATCCCTCAACACCGGGGTGGTTCTCAATCTACGCATGCGTCGAAACATGTTTGGCCTCCCATACTTTCTGAATCATCCCCTCAATCGATGATTCATCCGCGATCAAATCGACACGAATGCCATTCTCCCGAAGCGCTTTTTCGGTCACCGGACCGATCGCCACAACCATTCCGCGACGGAACGCCTCGCTGTGCAGCACCTCTTTATGGCGCATCAAAGCGCGCACCACGGACGAAGACGTGAAAAGAAACACCGCGCCCTCTTCCGGAAGCTCCGGCGGCTCCCCCTCCGTCATTTTTGTCTCATATACAGGAAGAAGCGTCAGCGCACAGCCGGAAGCCAGCACATTCACCACCTCTTCCCGTCCTTCCCTCGCACGCGGGAAAAGCACGGCAGGCCGGGCGGAAACTCCTTCGGTCTCCTGAAAATGGGCGATCAATCCCTGTGCGGCAGCAACGCCTTCCGCGACGGGAGAAACATAATCCGGATGAATCCCCCACTCTCTCAGCGCCTTCGCCGTCTTTTCCCCGATCACCGCAAACCGAAGACCCGCAACCGCCCGAAGATCGGTATATTGAAGCAGAGCCTGGAAAAAATAGCGAACCCCCTGCGCGCTCGTAAAAAAGATCCAATCCATTTCCTTCAAATGTGCGATCGCCTTTTCGATGCGAGTCTGGTCTTCCGGCGCTTCCAATGCGTTCAAGGAAAGAAGCGGCCAAACGATGGCTCGCCCCCCTTGCGCCCGAATCTTTGAAGCCGATGCCGAGGCACGGTCGGCGTCCCGAAAAAGCACGAAACTCATCCCAAAGAGCGGACGTTCTTCAAACCAGTTCAGCGCGCTCCGATGGTGCAGCACCGTTCCGACGACAATCAAAGCCGGAGCTTCCAGCTCCTCCCGGCGCACTTGTCCGGAAATCGTCAACAGGGTTCCTTCCACCGTGCGCTGCGAAGGAAGTGTCGCATGAGAAATGACCGCCACGGGCGTTTCCTCGGGCATTCCGGCAGAACGCAAGCCTTCCATAATATGATCCAGCTCGGCCAAGCCCATCAGAAAGACGAGAGTGCCGTTGACGTGCGCCAGCGCCTCATAATCGATCTGCGCATCATTCGCCCGATGCGCCGTGATGACATGAAAGGATCGCGCTTCATTCCGATACGTGAGCGGAATCCCGGCATATGCAGGACCGCTGATGGCCGAAGACACTCCGGGGACAACCTCAAAAGCGATCCCTGCCCTGCGCAGCGCTTCTCCTTCCTCTCCGCCGCGGCCGAATACGTAGGGATCTCCGCCTTTGAGGCGAACCACGCGCTTTCCAGCGCGCGCCCGCTCAATCAGAATATGTTGAATCTCCTGTTGCGGCACAGGATGAAATCCGGCGTGCTTCCCCACGTCAATGCGCTCCGCATCCGGGCGAGCCCAATGGAGAACGCCCTGCGCGCCCAGCCGGTCATAGACCACCACATCCGCCGCTTCCAAAAGCTCTTTTCCACGAAGGGTAAACAAGCCTTCCTCTCCCGGACCGCTTCCCACCAGATAAACCCGACCCTGAACCGGAGACCCAGCGTGTTTCTGTCCCATTCTGTCCTTCTTCCTCTTCTTCCGGAACCCTCCAATGATTCCAGCGCCCGCCGAAATTCAATAGAAATGAACGTCCCAATCCATCAAGCGCTGTTCATCCCGTTCTTCACAACGCGTTCACCTGATCCATCAGCTCCCGCGCAAAGTCCGCCACCGCCTGACACAAGCGCCTGTTTTGTTCCCGAGGCGTTTCTTCCCGCAAGTTCCGATCCCACAGCTTCTTTCCTTGCACGGAGCCGGATCCTTCCTCGCGTCCAAAGAACCCATAGAAAACAATTTGATTAGCGGTTAGTGATGCATAGGCTCCCACCGGAAGTTTGCAATTCCCCCCTGTCGCCTTAAGAAACGTCCGTTCCAAATCGCGCTGCAATAAAGCCTCTTCATCATTGAGTGGCTGAAGCGCTTCTCGCAGCGCACCATCACCCGTGCGCATTTCAATTCCCAAAAGACCCTGAGCGGGAGCAGGACAAAACCTCTCTGGATCCAGCGGAACCGACAGAGCGGGCGAAAGGTTCATTCGCCGGAGTCCCGCCGCCGCTAAAAGAAGCGCATCCAACCCTTGATCCTGCATTTTTTGCAATCGCGTCTCCACATTGCCGCGCAGCGGAACACAGAGGAGATCCGGACGCCATCGCTGCATGGCGCGCGTCCGGCGCAAGCTTCCCGTCCCCACGCGAGCACCGGCCGGAAGCCAGCTCAAATCGAATGTGCTTCCCTGCACATGGTGCTCCGGGGATGCCCATGCCTTGGAAGGATTCCCCACCAGCACATCGCGGGGATCTTCCCGCGGCGGACAAAAGCCCAGCGACAACCCTTCCGGAAGCTCCGCCGGCATATCTTTCAAACTGTGCACCGCCAGATCGATGGAACCATCCAGCAACGCGCGCTCCATCTCGCGCACAAACACACCCTTTCCGCCGATCTCGGACAGAAACAGGTGCGGATTCCGGTCGCCTTCCGTCCGGATGATCCGCCGCTCCACCGTCCAGCCCGGAAGCACCGACTGAATCCGGCGCTGCACACTTTCGGTCTGGATCAGAGCAAGACGGCTCCCGCGCGTTCCCAAAATAAGCGTTCGCTCCGACTTCTTCATTCTTCCCGTGCTCCGATCCGTTTTTCCAGCGCCGCGATTTCTCCGCGGAGCTTCTCCGCATTCCATTCCAGCGCTTGTTCCAGTTTTTGCTGTTTTTCATCTGTATCCGCTTCGGTCTGTAAAACCAGCGCTCGCCAACGGGATAGCTCATCCATATGCTGGCGGTCAAAGCGATTCCAAAAAGACTCTTTCTCTGCGTTTCTCCAGCGCTTGATGAGCTTCGGATAGCGTCCATACGTGGTCGCAAACCGCCCCAGCCCTGAAGAGGAAGCCACGGCGGGAAACAGCACCGAGGACGTGTCTCGGCTAATGTCATTCCACAAAATTCCCAAAGATGAGCACGCTTCCACGATCTGTGCGTTTACATCCGGATCCGAGGCCGCTGCAATCACCAGCCGAGCCCCGTTCAAATACTTTTCCCGATACCGATCCGCGATCCACCGTACTCCGGGCTGCCCCTGGATCCATTGCCGCAGAGAATCCTTACAATCGGGAGACACGACCAGAATCTCCGGAGAAACCGCCTCAAAATCCAACGACGGCGCACTCTGTTCCATCAGCGTCCGGATACGCCGCTCGGCCACCCGTCCGCCGCCAAAGACCACAATTTTCCACCCTGACAGATCCACGATCAATGGAAAATACATCATTCTTCCTCTCTGAACCAGGTCTCCGCAAGCGCTCGCACGGCGGCATCCGATCCCTTTTCCGACTTCAACTGGCGCACCACATTCCGCGTCATCCGATGCAGCGCATAGGAGAGCACCTTTTCCACCCATTGGGTCTCCCGGCTGTCCAGATCCGTTTTATGCCCCAGAAAGACCATCGAATCCGCGCAGATCGTCTGAATCCGTTCCTCTAAATGCTTCAGCGTCTCATCTGCTGCGGTCGCCTCCAGCCAATGTTCAAAAGAGCGCACGGTCTCATCAAGTAAAGGCTGCGCGCGCGCAGCCAGCTCACGGCGCCGCGCATAATTCTGCTCCGATTCTTCCGATAAATCATCCAAATTGAACAAACGCACCGCCGCTCCATATTGAACCGCAATCTTCGGATCCACATCCGCCGGAAGACTCATATCCAGGATGGTCAATGTCCCGGCTCCCGCAGCGCGGAAAAAGTCTTCAGAACGCACCAGAAAATGAGGGGCGGTCGTCGCTGTAATCAAAACATCCGCACGGGAAAGCACTTCATAGCGGCGCCCGAACGGAACTGCCTCAATCGATGGAAACTCCTCCTGAAGCGCCCGGATCCGCTCCGGCGTACGATTGGCAACATATACATGTTCCGGCTCATCCTCCTGCAGATAGCGCAGCGCCAGCTGGGACATCTCGCCTCCGCCTAGAACCAGCACCGACTTGTCATGCAGCGTCCCGACCTCCTCCCGGATCCGAAGCATGCCGATATAGCTGACCGAAAGAGGAATTTCCGAGATGTGCAATTGTGACCGGATCGATTTTCCCGCCGCCAAGGCGTCCATAAACAGGCGGTTCAGGCGCTTGCCCGAAAACTTGAGTTCCAAAGAGAACGCCAGCGCTTCCTTAAGCTGCGCCAAAATCTGATCTTCTCCTAATACCGCCGAATCCAGCCCTCCGGCGACCGTAAACAGATGACGAACGGCTTCCGTTCCCACATAGGAATAAAGATACGATGAAGCCTCCCGTCCCTCTTGGGGATGAACGGAAGAGGTCTCAGCAGGAGAACGTGTCTCATCAGAACAAGAAGCCTGCGCCGACCCGTCGTTTAGAACCCGTCCCGCGCTGCGGCGCGCCTCCGAGCGCTCAAACCAGCGGCTCAAAAACGTTCTTATATCGCGCACACTGGATTCTGCGTCCTCCGAGACAAAATAAATCTCCATCCGATTGCAGGTGGAAACCATCACCACCTCTTGGAGCTGCTCCGAAAATTCCGACATCGCTTCCAGGCGTTCCCGCTGTGAAAAAGCAAATCGTTCCCGGACGGCCATAGGCGCCGTGGCATGCGAAACGCCCACAACGCCGATTTCGCACTTCTTTTCGCTCTCCCCTTCAGCCATCATAAACTCCCATCTGGCTCCTGACCTGCATGACGATCCGGAAGATGAAGAGGGCTCACAAAGCGTCCGTCCTCCTGACGAATCCGGCGCAAATGCCGTTCAAAGTCCGGACGCTTCATCCACAAGGTCTGCCCGCATCCACTGCAAAGCAGCTTAATATCAATTCCCGTCCGGCGAACCGTCCATTCATTCGCCCCGCAAGCATGCGGCTTTTTTAGCTGAACCACACTTCCCACCTCATACTTGGCCATATCTGCTCCCTTCTGCTGAACATGGATCCTCCAGGGCATGAAACGCGCCTGCAGCCTCCAATTCCTCCAATGCGATCTCCCGAAGGCGACGAGGAGCGGAAAAAAAGTGAGCCATATCTGCTGTCGCTCCGATCGTCAACCGATAAGAAAATCGTTCCACCGCATCCACCCCAACAAAATAGGGAAAGCGGATAAATTCCTCCGCTGCCTCCTTCTCGGCGCGCGCGGAAATCTGATCGACTAAATGATGCGCATCGGCAATCCGCACCGTATAGGGGACATTCAGCGCCACATCCACCTGCATCGGACCGCGGCCATAATTTGCCACAATCTTCACCTCTGAATTCGGCACAATATAGTCCATTCCCGTATACCCGTGAACGATGACATGACGTAGACGCATATCCTTTACCGTCCCAATGATCCCATCCTTCAGCGCGATATAATCCCCCACATTGAACGAATTATCAATCAGAAACAAAGCGCCGAAGATCACATCGCTGACGAGGGTCTGCGCGCCAAAAGCCACCGCAATTCCGCCAATTCCTGCTGCAGTAAGCACGGAAGCCGTATTGATTCCAAAAACCCCGAGGATGCTGGTCAGCGTAAAAAACAAAACGATGACACGAAACACGTTGGCAATCAGCGCGTGAAGCGTCCGGTAGCGTTCCGTGCGCGTCTGACCAAACCGCCTGGATGCAAGGTGATGGAGAAAAGCCGTTCCGATCCGAAGCGCCAAAAAAGCGATCGCCAGAATCAGAACGACCGAAAGCAGCCGCAAAGCGCCTTCCGGAATCCCCAGCCGATTCTGTGTGGATTGAACCCAACCGCTCATGATTTTTCCTTCCCTTTCCGCTCCTGTTCCCGCTTATGGCAAAATACGGATTTCATCCCGATAGATCAGCGCGACCCGGCCATCCGCGCCGAACAAAGCGCGCATGTAGGCTCCGGTATCTTCGCTCATCAACTGGTCGTTTCGCAGTGAAATTCGCTTTTGATCTCCAATCATCAAGAGCCCTTCCGGACGATGGATCATCAGCCGGGGGACTACTTCCAGGGTTGTCCTGGATTGAACAACCCCGTCCGCGCTATAACGGGACAACACGCGTCCGGACGAAACCCAGACCGCGCCGTCCGAAACTGCCCAGGCATGATCGTTCTCCCAGCGGACGGATGCCGAAAGCACTCCATGAGAGACAAAAAGAAGCCTCGACGCTGTCGCCGCCACAAAAGTGGTGTCGTCCAGCCATGCCACGGCCTCGTAGGATTCCGTTCCGGGGAAGGCGGCCAAAAGATGTCCCTTCTGATCGTCCACTTTAAGCACATGGCGCTCTCCGGAGGTTCCCTGGGTGAGCGCGGAGGCATTCGGATCCAACACCAGTGCCCCCTCTTCCGTGGTCTCAGAGGATCCTTCTTCCGTCCAGACACGCTGGGAGGAAGTCTGGCTCAACATTCCGGGTATCCCTACCGTTTTCAGCGTTTCCGTCGCCCTTCCCGCCTCATCCAGCAGAACAAACCGATCCTCCTTGACCCCGACCACCTGCATCTTTTGAAACTTCGTCGCCGGAATCACAAAAATTTTCGAAAATCCGCTGTTTTTTTTCGTGTATTGCGCCTCTCCGCGAGCCGGATCCAAGGACTCCAGCGTCCCATCGGGCTGCAGCGCCAAAACCGTGTCCGCATAGGCGAGGCGCGTTCCCGATGGAATCTCTTTTTCCCAGCGTTTCCCCTCTGGTCCGTAGGCAATGAGCGTCGACCCGTTGATAAAGAATACCGCATCGCGAATCACCCCCATCTCCTCACGAGACGGATCGTCATGCAGCGCAATGCGCTCCTCCGTCGGCTCCGTCCGGAAACGGCGCACGAGAACAACGAGCACGACAACAAGAGCGAGCACCACTGCGATGAGCAGAAGTGTTCGCCCCCGATTCCATCGTTTCGCCGGTGCTTTTCCGTTCGGATCCACGCGCACCTCCATCCCGTTTGCCATCTCAACTCGTGTTCCAGGTCAGGCGATCCTGCGATCAACTATTCTGTCGTGCGAGCGCCAGCTCTTCTTTCCGGCGCTTCCAAGCCTCCGCATCGTACTCAATGCGAATGGCGCTGATCCGCTTGCTTTCAATCTGTTCGATTTGAAAACGCATCCCCCGATATTCAATGAATGGTCTCTCGTCGTCCTCCGGAATCCGGCCCATCAGATAAAACAGAAGACCGCCTAGCGTATCATAATCTTCCGTTTCTTCATCAAAATCCGACTCCGTATTGGCGTTCAGTTCCTTGATCGACAGCGTTCCCTTGGCAATCCACGTGTTCCGGCTGAGCTTTTCAATTTCAGGCTCATCCTCATCATATTCATCGTCGATATCCCCAACGATTTCCTCAAGGAGATCCTCCATGGTCACGACCCCCGAAAAGCCGCCATATTCGTCGATCAGAACGGCCATGTGCAGGTTCTCATCGCGCATCTCATTGAATAATTCATTCACGTTCTTGCGCTCCGGAACAAAATACGCCGGGCGCATGATCTTCTGAACATCCACATGCTCAAAGCCCGTCGCGTAGGCCTCCTGCAGATAGTCTTTGATATAGAGAATGCCCACGATGTGATCAATCTCATCATCATAAAGCGGAATCCGGGAATAGCGCACGCTCAGAAGCTCATCAATGTATTCGGTATACGGATCGTTGATGTCGATCGCAAAGACATCCGTCCTCGGTGTCATCACCTCTTCTGCGGATTTATCGTCAAAACTGATGATCGAATTGATCATCTCGCCCTCATCTTTATTGATGAGCCCTTGGCTTTGCCCCACCTGGACGATCGATTTAATATCGGAAAGCGTCACCTTTTCTTCCATCGCGTCCATCTCAACACCCATGAGATGCAGCATGCTGTTGGTGCACCAAGACAAAAAGCGGACAAATGGCTTCAGGAGAAGCGAGACCCACCACAAAATACCGATGGCACCATACGCAAATCCTTCTGCATTCTGGAGCGCCAGTCGCTTCGGCACCAGCTCGCCAAAAACAATGGTAACGAGAGACAAAAGAATGGTGATCAAAATGGTGGCGATGCTATAGGAGCTGGGGATCCCGAAGTGCGCCAGCGCTTCCCCCGCGTAGGTCGCCAAGCCCGTCGCCGCGTTTGCTGAGTTAAAAAACCCGGCCAATGTGATACAGATCTGAATCATGGACAAAAAGTCGGAGGGATCATCCAGCAGCGCAAGAATGCGCCGCGCTTTGGTGTCTCCGTCGCTTTGCCGTTCTTTCATCCGGTGATGATCCACCGATACCAGCGCCATCTCCGATGCGGCAAAAAACGCATTAACGAAAATGAGGATAGCCACCAAAATGAGTTGAATAATAATCGCCTGACTCCCGGCTCCTGGGTCTGTGACGCCTTGGTCCATGAATACCTCCCTATGCAATGAATGGAATCTCTTTCGTCATAAAAGAGCGTCCACCCCGTACCCTCTCGGCACGGACTAAAATGGACAGAAAAATTTTATCACATCGCAAAAGCCATATAAAGCAGAAGCAACGCCGCCAACCCGATCCGGTAATACCCGAAGGGAATAAAATCCTTCTTTTGCACATAGTCCATAAAGCGTTTGATCACCACGTAAGCGACAACAAAGGATAAAACGAACCCTAGCGCAATGAGCATCCACTCTCCCGCAGAAAATGCGCCGATATTCTTCACGATTTTCAGCAGCGTTGCGCCCACCATCGATGGAATCGCCATAAAGAAACTGAACTCTGCTGCCGCCACGCGCGAAGAGCCCAGCACCATCGCACCAATGATCGTCGCCGCGGAGCGCGACGTGCCGGGAATCAGCGCCAAGCATTGAAACACACCAATGGCCAGCGCCGTCCGGTAGCTGAAATCCAGCGGGCGCTGATACCGCGCACCGGAGCGGCGGCCGTTCCACTTCTCCACCAGGATCATGATGATTCCATAAATGAACAGCGTCGCGGCGACCACCGGCATCGTCATCAAATGCGCGTCGATCACATCATCAAAGAGCAGCCCGATGACGGCCGAAGGAACCACCGCAACGAGCACTCTCATCCAAAGCGCCATGGTGTCATGATCCACATGGGTGAGGCGATAATAGAGTTTCGTTTGCGTATTCCACTTCTCGTAGCGTGCCGGCTTCCGGTCAAATCCCGGATCTTCGCTGATCCATGGATTGAGGCGCCGCCAATAGAGCACCACCACCGAAAGAATGGCACCCAATTGAATAATAATACTGAAGGCATTCGAAAATGCCTTCGGCTCAAGCTGAATGAACTGGTTCACAAGAACCAAGTGCCCTGTTGAGCTGACGGGCAAAAATTCGGTGACCCCTTCCACGATCGATAAAACGATCACCTTGATGATATCAAACAAAACGTTCATCGTTCCTCCCAAGCGCCCGGTTCCTCCGGCGTCTTATGATAGTGTTCCAGAAAAGAGTGCTTTTTTCCTGCGATGGAGTAGCCCAAAATCGCGTCCAGCGCAACATTTTCGCCGCTTCGAAAGATCGATTTCTCCACATTGGGATTCATCTCCTTCAGCGCAGCGATCAGCGCCTTGATATTCCTCCGTTCGGAACTGTCCTTGCTCCGAGTCACGGAACAAGCGCAGTCCAGCGGCTGCAGCCCGGCATGATCGCGCCACGCGATAATATCCTGTTCCGCAATGAGAAAGAGCGGCCGGATCAACTCCATATGATCAAAATTCTTGGCCACAATTTTGGGCATCATGTTTTTATAATTCGCGGACCAAAGAACGTTGAGCAGCGTCGTTTCAATGACATCATTGAAATGGTGCCCCAGCGCAAGTTTATTGCACCCGAGCCGCTGTGCGCGGTCGTAGAGGAAGCCGCGCCGCATGCGAGCGCACATATAGCACGGGGACTCCGCAATTTCATCGGCCACTTGAAACACATCGGAACGGAAAATGGTGGCGGGGATGCCCAGCCAAGACAAGTTGAATTCCAGCCGTTCCCGGTTGACCGGGGCGTATCCCGGATCCATTGCCAGAAAGCGAACCTCAAAAGGCACCTCGGAATAGCGGACCAATGCTTGGAACAATTTCGCCAAAAGCAGGCTGTCCTTTCCTCCAGAAATCGCCACGCCAACCACATCGCCCGGCTGCAGCATATCATAAGTCTTTAATGCCTTCGTGAATTTTGACATCAGCCGTCCGCGATACGTCGTCTGAATGGAGTGCTCAATTTCCTCTTTCGACGCCAAAGAAGAGCCAAAGAGCGCAAATGTCTTTGGATACATCCGCGCCACCGCCTCTTCATGCGTTTCTCCCTCGCGCGGTTCCACCACGATGGAAAACTCATCCGGCACCCGCTCCGGTGCCGCGCCAAAATCGATTCCCTGTTCCGCCGCGCGGCGAAGCATCGCCTCTTTCTGCTCTCCCTCTGTCCGAGCCCGCTGCAATCCGCTGCGGATCGCTTCATCAATCTGCATCCTCACCTCCATCATTTATGGTAAGGCTCTCCGCGTAAAATGCGGAAGCCGCGATAAATCTGTTCCAGCAAAATCACACGCATCAGCGTATGAGGAAAGGTCATGGGAGAAAAAGACAACCGGAAGCCCAGCGCTTTAATCTCCGGATCGAGACCGTCGCTCCCTCCGATAACAAAGGTAATCTGGGCGCCTCCAGCCACTCCCCATTCGTCGATCGCCCGAGCAAACTGGACGCTGTCCATTTCCTTTCCCTCAACGCAAAGCGAAACCACCGTTCCGCCCTTCGGCAGCACACGCCCGATTTTATCTGCTTCCTTCTTTAAGGCCTGCTGGATGTCCTTCCGCGACGGTTTGGCTGGGCGGGGTTCTTCTGCGATTTCAATCACGCGCATGTGCGCATAGGGGCTCAGCCGCTTCAAATATTCAGATACCGCAGAAGCATAGAACGGCTCCTTCACCGTTCCCACCGCAATAATCGTGATGTTCAACGTGAATCTCCCTCTGCCGCTTCTTCCTAGCAACAAAAGACCGCCGCCTCAGACGCCGCGCCGCGCGCACGGATCTCCGCCGCATCGAACAGAGGCGATGGCGCCTCGCGGGGAGCCACCAGCACATGAACGCCTTTTCCCATCGTAAAACCCTGCGCTTCCAGATATTCTGACACGCTTTGATAGCAACACCTTGTCGTGTTGTTGTTGATAGACATGTGCGCGAGAACCACCTGTTCGCCCCGCCCTTCCAGAAGCCGACAGAGCGCTTCCGCCGACTGATGATTGGACAGATGACCGATTTCCGATGAAATGCGCTTTTTGGACCAATAGGAATAGGAGCCGTTTTGCAGCAGCAAGTCCTCATAATTGGCTTCAAAATAATAGATATCCGCCCCGGACATTTGCTCCAAAAGCGGCTCATCCACAAAACCCGTATCGGTCACGACGCAAATTTTTTCCGATCCAGCCGTGAACGTATAGCCCACCGGATCTGCTGCGTCATGATGCACAGGAACTGGAAGAACTTGAATTTCCCGAATCGTAAAAGGTTCCGCGTTCCGAAAGATCTTTCGGTGTTCATCCGGAATCCGTCCCACTTTTCGGCTCATCGCCTCCCATGTCGCCCGGTTGGCATAGATCGGAATATGGTAGCGGCGGCTCAGCACCCCCACGCCGGCAATGTGATCGATATGCTCATGCGTGACTAGAATCGCGTCAATCCGCTTCGGATCCACTTCCGCCTGTTTCATCAAAGTCTCAATTTTTCGACCGCTATATCCGGCATCCACGAGCAAACGCGTCGTTCTCCCCTGAATATAAACACAATTTCCACTTGACCCGGAAGCCAGGGAGCGTAATTTCATTCTTCCTTCTTTCCTACTTCTTTCCTAAAAACTTAAATGGCTTTTTCACAAGCCCGTCCATCGCGCTTCTCTTCTTCCCGCAATCGTCTCGTTTTCTCTCAATATTCCTGATCGTTCCAAAATACGGAGACGGATCGGAAGCGCTCCTGTTCTGCACAAACGGCATTGCTTTTTATTTTAGCACACGGCTGCTCAACTTTTATCCCCACCCAAAAAGACCATCCTTCGAATGATTCCCGGTCGTTTCGGGTATGTACTAAAAACACAATGACGAAACCGAAGGAGGAACGCATGGAGTGGTATCAAAAATCACCCGAAACCGTAGAGCAAGAGCTTCAAACGAGCCTGAATTCCGGTCTGAGCGCCGGCGAAGCACAACATCGCCTGGCTGCTTATGGTCCGAACAAACTGGAAGAGGCACAAAAAACATCGCTGCTTGAGAAGCTGGGGGCGCAGCTTAAAGATCCTCTGGTTCTGATCCTGATCGTCGCCGCCATCGTCTCGGCCATCACAGAATCTGGAATTGAAGCCCTCATCATCATCTCCATCGTCGTCCTCAACGCGATCCTCTCCATTTATCAGGAAGGCAAAGCAGAAGATTCTGTCGCTGCGCTTCAAAAAATGAGCTCGCCCAACGCCAAAGCCATCCGCGATGGGAAGGTTCAGAGCGTGAAAGCCGAAGAACTGGTTCCCGGTGATGTGGTCGACCTAGAACCAGGAGACATTGTTCCGGCGGATCTTCGCCTCGTCGCTTCCTCCAATTTACAAATTGACGAATCGTCCTTTACCGGCGAATCCGTGGCGGCAGAGAAAAACGCCGAAGCAATCTTTACCGACGAACGCGGGATCGGCGATCGCGAAAACCTGGCTTTTTCATCCACCATCGTCACCTATGGGCACGGAAAAGGCATCGTCACAACCACCGGCACCAAAACGGAAATCGGGCAGATTGCGACGACCATCCAATCCTACGACGAAGAGGAAACGCCGCTCCAGCGCAAGCTGGCGGATCTTTCTAAGGTTCTGGGACGCTTGGTGCTCATCGTCGCGGCGCTTGTCTTTCTCCTCGGACTGCTCGGCGGACAAAAGATTCTGGACATCGCCATGACTGCGGTCTCCCTGGGCGTTGCGGCCATTCCGGAAGGCATGACGGCGGTGGTCACCATCGTGCTGTCCATCGGCATGAACCGCATGGCGGAACGCAACGCCATCGTCAAAAAGCTGCTCTCTGTCGAAACGCTAGGCACCACCACGGTCATCTGTTCGGATAAAACCGGAACGCTGACGCAGAATGAAATGACCGTGACGAAGATTTATACGAACGAAAAAGAAATCGACGTGACCGGAACCGGCTATGCGCCGATGGGCGATCTCCTGATTGAGGGAAACAAGATCACGGCGGAAGATTCCAAAGTATTGGAAACCATGATCACCATCGCTGCTTCCGCCAATGATGCCAAAATTGTCAAGGATCCGGACAAGGGGCACATCACCATCGGTGATCCGACAGAAGGCGCGCTGCTGACCATGTCTCATAAAGCCGGCATCATTCCGGAAGAGCTGGCCGAACGCAGCCCGCGTCTGGACGAAATCCCCTTCGATTCCGACCGAAAGATGATGACGACCTTCCACGATCACTTTTTTGAGGAGCATGTCGCGTCCTTCACGAAGGGAGCGCCCGATATCATCATCGGCTACTGCGACCGGATTCTCATCGACGGAGAAGAACGTCCGCTCACCGATGCGCTCCGCGAACAGCTGCTGCAAAAAAACTCGGAATATGCGCGCCAGGCGCTGCGGTGTCTCGCCTATGCGTATCGCCGCTGGGATGCGCTTCCGGATAAAGAACATCAGACGCCGGAACAGGTTGAGCGCGATATGGTGTTCGTCGGTCTGACCGGAATGATCGATCCGCCACGCCCTGAAGTGAAGGCGGCGATTCAAGAAACCAAATCGGCTGGAATCACGACCCTCATGATTACCGGAGATTATCTGGAAACGGCCTATGCCATTGGAAAGGAATTGGGCATCGCCGATGATCCATCGCAAGCGATGATGGGCGCTGAGCTCAACGGAAAGAGCCGAGAAGAAGTTCAGGAGATCGTCCGTACCAAGCGCATCTTCGCTCGGGTTTCGCCGCAAAATAAAGTGCAAATTGTGGACGCGCTGAAGGCGAATGGCGAAATCACCGCCATGACTGGAGACGGGGTCAACGACGCTCCCGCCATCAAGCGCGCCGACATCGGCGTTTCCATGGGCATCACCGGGACGGATGTTGCCAAAAACACCGCCGATGTGATCCTCACGGATGATAACTTTGCAACCATCGTCAACGCGGTCGAAGAGGGGCGGATCATCTACTCCAATATTAAAAAATTTGTCAATTTCCTCCTCTCCTGCAACATCGGCGAAGTCATCGTCATTGCCGCAGCGATGCTGATTGATCTCGTTCTGGCATTTTCCGGAAGCGGCCACCGTTTCCCAACGCCCCTCTCCCCGATCATGCTGCTCTGGCTGAACCTAGTCACCGATTCGCTGCCGGCGCTCGCGCTGGGCATGGAACCGGGGGAAGACGGCATCATGGACGCCAAGCCGCGTGATCCGTCGGAGCCGATCATCGGTAAGGCGGACATGGGATCCATCATGATTCAAGCCATCGCCATCGGTGTCGCTACGCTCGTCGCCTTTGGAATCGGCTACTTCTACTTTGGCCACGGCTTGGCCGGCGCAGAAAAACTCGCGGAAGGCCGCACGATGGCGTTCTCCACCCTCATTCTGGCGGAGCTCTTCCGCGCGATGGCGGCCCGCTCCGATACGCATACGATGGGCGAAATTGGCTACTTCTCCAATAAATCCATGAACATGGCGATCTTGGTCGGCGTGATTCTCCTCCTGATCGTCCTCTATATTCCGGTGCTGCGCGTCCTGTTCGACGTCTCCTTCATGACCTTGAAAGAGTGGGTTCCGACTCTGATTTTGGCAACCATTCCGTTTTTGGCCACCGAAATTCATCAGGCGATGCGCACCAAAAGAGCTTGATGGTGATAAAATAGCAATGAACTAGGAAATAGATAATCCACGAGTTGAATGGAAAGGAAAAGACACAACAACTGATCCTTGAACCAAGGGGCTGTTGCCGAACGATCATCCTGTTCGGCAACAGCCCCTTATTTTGTGAAACGGTGCGGCCTGCCGGCCGCCAATCTGGCATGAATTTTTAAGTCATTTCCTAAAAAATCTCCCATATCGCTCTACTTTTCGATACAATAGAAAAGAACGACCCAGAAGGAGGGATGATGAAAAAAGTTGCACTCATCATGGGAAGCGATAGCGATCTTCCCATCGTCGAAAAAGCGATTGGTGTCCTGCAGGAACTCGAAGTTCCTTTTGAGGTACACGTGTACTCTGCGCACCGTACTCCGGTAGAAGCGCGGGATTTTACCGTCCATGCGCGTGAAAACGGGTTTGGTGTACTCATTTGTGCGGCTGGAATGGCTGCTCATCTGGCTGGAGCGATTGCGGCAAACACGACGCTCCCGGTGATTGGTATCCCCTGCACCTCCCAGGCTTTGGAAGGAATGGACGCTCTTCTGTCCACCGTGATGATGCCGTCCGGGATTCCTGTTGCCACCGTTGCCATCAATGGAGCGAAAAATGCGGCTCTTCTGGCCGCTGAGATGCTGGCGCTGGAGGATCCTGCACTGAGCGAACGGCTCATTGCGCGCCGCCAGTCCGAAGCGAAAGCCGTCCTAGCCAAAGACCGGGCGATTTCTGAAAAATATCAAAGCCGATAACCTCTGCCGCAGCCGGCGCTTCGCGCCCGGCTGCGGCTTTTTTAGTCATTGACCCGCTGTGCTTAAACGCAGCAGCACTGTAAAGGAGGATATGTGATGGAAAAGAAGGAACAGCTCTACGAAGGAAAAGCAAAAAAGGTCTATGCGACGGATGATGCGAATCTCGTGATCGTCTCCTACAAAGATGATGCGACAGCCGGCGACGGCGCCAAACGCGGAACGATTGTCGGAAAGGGCGCCATCAACAATCGCATGACCAACCTGCTGATGCAGCTTTTGGAGAAAAGCGGCGTTCCGACGCACTTTGTGGAAGAGCTCAACGACCGTGATACCGTGGTCAAAAAAGTGGACATCGTCCCCTTGGAAGTCATCATGCGCAACATTTCCGCCGGTTCTTTCGCCAAACGCTATGGGGTGGAAGAAGGAATTGTCTTCGATGAGCCGACGCTCGAATTTTCCTACAAAAACGATGATCTGCATGACCCGCTGATCAATCGCTCCCATGTGCTGGCGCTCAAACTGGCGACTCCGGAAGAGTTGGATACCATCGCCTCCTATGCAAAAAAGGTCAATCAGGTTCTCAAAGATTACTTCCTGTCCCTGAATGTGAAATTGGTCGATTTCAAACTGGAATTCGGACGCACTCCGGACGGCACCATCGTCCTGGCCGATGAGATTTCTCCGGATACCTGCCGGTTCTGGGATGCCACCACGAACGAAAAGCTCGATAAAGACCGCTTCCGCCGCGATCTGGGTCACGTGGAGGATGCCTACCAGGAGATGATGCGCCGGGTGCTCGGCGAAACCAAGTAATCAGACAGGAGGTGTCGATGGGAGGCTTCTTTGGCGTCGCCAGCCGACGCGATGCACTTTCAGACACATTTTATGGAACGGACTATCACTCGCATCTTGGGACACATCGCGCCGGAATTGCCTGCTACAGTGCCAAGATCGGATTGCAGCGTGAGATTCACGACATTGAAAATTCGCCTTTCCGTACTCGGTTCGAGAGCATCTTTGATGAAATGCAAGGCACATCCGCCATTGGCTGCATCAGCGATTACGATCCCCAACCGCTTCTCCTGCGCTCAAAATTCGGCTCTTTTGCCATGTGCTTCGTCGGAATCATCACCAATAAAGACGAGCTCATCCAAGAGTACCTGGATATCCCCGGTGCGCATTTCGATGCGATGACCGCGGGTGCCGTCAACAGCGTGGAATTGATCGCCGCGCTGATGGCAACAAAAAACAGTTTTGTGGAGGGCGTCCGCTACGTTCAGGAACGGATTGAAGGAACGGCTTCATTGCTCATTTTATGCGATGATGGATCCATTATCGCCGCGCGTGACCGCATGGGGCGTTTGCCGGTCTTTATCGGCGAAAACGAGGATGGTCACTGCGTTTCCTTTGAATCCTTCCCCTACCGAAAATTGGGATACCGGACGACGAAGGAACTGGGTCCGGGCGAGGTCGTGCAAATCACCTCGTCGCGGGTCACCGAATTGATTCCTGCACGGGACGAAATGCGGATCTGCGCCTTCCTTTGGACCTACTACGGCTATCCGAACGCCGTCTATGAAGGCAAAGGAGTCGAAGCGTCACGCTATAAAAATGGACAGATTCTAGCGCAGAACGATCGTGAAAACGGCGGGATTCCAGAGCTGGACTATGTCGGCGGCGTCCCGGACTCCGGTCTTGCGTATGGGCAGGGCTACGCTTTTGAAAGCGGCATCCCCTTTGGCCGCGCCATGATGAAATATACGCCAACTTGGTCCCGCTCCTTCACCCCCTCCGATCAGAAGCAGCGCAATCAGGTCGCTCATATGAAACAGCTGCCCATCACCGACTATATTGAGGGAAAAAATCTGCTCTTTGTGGATGACTCCATCGTTCGGGGCACGCAGCTGCGGGAAACCGTCGATTTCCTATACAGAAACGGCGCGAAATCGGTGCATATGCGCTCCGCATCGCCTCCGATTCTCTACGGATGCAAATATCTGAACTTCTCGCGCAGCAATAGCGAAATGGAGCTCATCGCACGGCGGATCATCTTCGAATTGGAAGGGGAAGAAGGATTCAACCATCTCGAAGAGTATCGCGACGGAACCACGGAGCGCGGACGCGCCATGCGCGACAAAATTGCAGAACAGTTTCATTTTGCTTCGCTGGACTACCAGACGCTGGAAGGCACCATCGAAGCGATCGGCCTTCCGCGCTGCCAGCTGTGCACGTACTGCTGGACTGGCGAGGAATAACCCTCATCTCATCATCGCCCCGATTTCGCTCCTCTCTTTTGAGACGGACGGTCCCGGGGCGTGTTCTCATTTTTTCAGAACGTTCAAAAAGGAGCTCCCATGGATAAAGCGAATCCACAATCGCAATCGGCGGCTTATAAAGAAGCCGGAGTCGATATCACCGCGGGCTACCGCGCGGTTGAGTTGATGAAAGAACATATCGCACGCACCACCACCCCCGAAGTGGTCTCGGATATCGGCGGATTCGGCGGCCTTTTTGCGCCCAACCTGCAAGGGATGGATGAGCCTGTTCTCGTCAGCGGGACCGACGGGGTCGGAACCAAGCTCAAATATGCCTTCACGATGAACAAACATGACACCATCGGAATCGACTGCGTCGCCATGTGTGTCAACGATATTCTCTGCGTCGGTGCGCGTCCGCTCTTCTTTCTGGATTACATCGCCTGCGGCAAAAATGATCCGGAACGCATCGCCCAGGTGGTGAAAGGCGTCGCCGAGGGCTGCGTGCAGTCCGGATGTGCACTGATCGGCGGCGAAACGGCAGAAATGCCGGGATTTTATCCGGAAGATGAATATGATCTTGCCGGATTCGCTGTCGGAATCGTGGATAAGAAAAAAATGCTGGACAAAAATCATGTCCAGGAAGGCGATCAGCTGATTGCGCTTCCCTCTTCCGGATTCCACTCCAACGGGTATTCTCTGGTGCGTAAAATTCTGGATCAAAATACCGAAACGGATTGGAATACCCCTTATAAAACGCTGGATGGAAAAACCCTCGACGAAGCCGTTCTCACTCCGACAAAAATTTACGTCAAACCGGTGCTGGCTCTGCTGGAGGAAGTTCCGGTGCGCAGCATCGCACACATCACCGGAGGCGGGTTCTTTGAAAATATCCCCCGCGCCCTTCCGGATGGACTGGGTGCGGATATCGACCGCGCGGCGCTCCGCCAGCCCTTCTTGTTCCAGTTTATTCAGGAAGCTGGAAAAATCACGACTCATGATATGTACAACACCTTCAACATGGGCGTGGGGATGGTGATCGTCGTCCCGAAAGAAGAGCTGGGGCACGCCTTGGAAGTGTTGCAGATGGAAGGCGAAGACGCTTACCGGCTGGGTGAGGTCGTCTCCTCTCCGGAGAAAGTGATCCTATGATGCAAGCCTCCCTTCAACCGCAACGCGTTCCCGTCGCTGTGTTTGTTTCCGGCGGCGGAACCAACCTCCAAGCGCTGATCGACTGCGAATCCGCCGGAGCTCTCGCGCCGGCTCACATCGCCTTGGTCATCTCCGACCGAAAGGATGCCTTTGCCATGGAGCGGGCACGCCGCGCTCACATCGACACCCTGACGCTGACCTCATCCGAGGCGCGTGGTGAGGCGTGGGATCACCAGGTTTTGTCCGCCCTCAGAAAACATCAGATTCAACTGGTGGTTCTGGCGGGATTTCTCCGCGTGCTCAGCGCGACATTGATCCATTCGTTCGACGGCCCGATTCTGAATATTCATCCGGCTCTGCTCCCCTCGTTTGGCGGCCGGGGCTACTATGGACTCCGCGTCCATGAAGCGGTTCTCGCTGCACGCGTTCAGGTCAGCGGCGCCACCGTACATGTGGTGTCCCCTGAAACCGACGGCGGCCCGATCGTCGCCCAGAAAGCAGTGCCCGTGCTTCCGGGGGATACGCCGGAACGCCTTCAGGAGCGCATCATGGTGCAAGCGGAACGAAAACTGCTTCCGGCGGCGACGCGCGTGTTTGCCCTCCGCCTACAGCAGGGATTTCGTGGGGATGCGCTTCTTGCGCCCTTGGATCCGCAAGATCTCCAATCCGTCCAGCTTCCCGAGCTGCTTCGCGGCAATCCCTATCCGGGCCGTGGCATCGCCCTCGCTCATGGCCCCGCCGGAGAAACGCTGGCGGCCTATTTCATCATGGGGCGCAGCGCCAACAGCCGAAACCGCGTCTTCCGCTTTGATGGCCAGGATCTCTTCACCGAGCCGCATGACCCCAAACAAGTGGAAGATCCATCGCTCATCATCTATCGCGCCCTTTCCCATCCGACGATCGGCCATGAGACGGCCACTCTGGTCACCAATGGCGATCAGACCGATACCATATTGAACGCGCTGAAGAAACAACAGTCGTTTACCGAAGCGCTTCAAACCCGGAGATTTGAACCGGATGCGCCCAATTTTACGCCGCGGATTTCCGGTCTTCTTTTCGCCGACCGGATCGAAATGGCGATTTTGAAAGCGCAGGATTCGGAGGGAAAACACAATAGTTTTCACTCCTATCGCTATGAAGCCGAACCTGGAATCGGCCGTTTTCTTTCCACCTACCAGACCGACGGCAATCCATTGCCCTCGTTCGCCGGTGAACCGCTGCGCTTCCTCTGGGATGGTGATGCTCAGACGTTTGCCGAACGGCTCTGGCGCGCACTGGATCCGCAAAACCGGATTGCCCTGTTCATCGAGGCGACCGATTCAGCCGGAACGGCGCATTTCCAGTTCAGCCGATTTGAAGAAAAACTCTGATCTCGCACGAAGGGATGTCCCACAGAGCGCCACTGATGGTTGAGATCTTTGATTTGAAAGGAGAACCTATGGATTCCCGTGACCGCTATCTTTCGCCCCTCTCAACGCGCTATGCCAGCGATGAGATGCAGTTTTTATTTTCCGCCAATCATAAATTTCGTCTTTGGCGACGCCTCTGGATTGAGCTGGCTCGAGCCGAAAAAGAGCTGGGATTAGAAATTACCGATGAACAGATTGCTGAAATGGAAGCGCACCAGGACGAGATCAACTACGATGTCGCCGAAGCGCGCGAGGCGCAGGTGCGGCATGATGTGATGAGTCATGTCTACGCGTTCGGGCAGCAGGCGCCGTCCGCTGCGCCCATCATGCATCTCGGCGCAACCAGCTGCTATGTCACCGACAATACCGACTTGATTATTCTCCGAGAAGCCTCCGAACTGCTGTTGCGCCAAGCCGCTCAGGTTCTGGCCAATCTGGCTTTTTTTGCGGAAAAGTATAAGGATATGCCGGCATTGGCCTATACACATCTGCAGCCCGCTCAGCTCACCACGCTCGGAAAGCGCGCGACGCTTTGGATGAACGAGCTGTGCATGGATATGGAAGAACTCCAGTTCCGGATTGACCGCCTAGAGCTTCGCGGAGTGAAGGGAACCACCGGATCGCAGGCCAGCTTTCTGGATCTTTTTGATGGCGATGCCTCCAAGGTCGTGGCGCTGGATCAAAAGGTCGCTGCCGCATTCGGATTTGACCGGACGATCCCCGTCACCGGACAGACCTATTCCCGAAAAATCGATGCCTATTTCATTCAGGCGCTCTCCGGATTCGCTCAAAGCGCTTCCAAATTTGCCAATGATCTGCGCCTGCTGCAATCGTTCGAAGAAATGGAAGAACCGTTTCAAAAAGACCAGATCGGCTCCTCCGCCATGCCCTACAAGCGTAACCCGATGCGCGCCGAACGCATGTGCGCCCTCGCTCGCTATGTCATGACCGACAGCCTGAACCCGGCTTTGACCGCCAGCGTGCAGTGGATGGAACGCACCTTGGATGATTCCGCGAATCGCCGCATTGCCCTGGCTGAGGCGTTTCTCGCAACGGATGCCATTTTGAATATCTATATGAATGTCACACAAAACATGACCGTCTATCCCGCCGTGGTTCGGCGCCGGGTCATGGAAAAGCTGCCATTTATGGCGACCGAAAACATCATGATGGAATCGGTCAAACGCGGCGGAAACCGCCAAGAGCTACATGAGATCATCCGCGTTCACGCCTTCGCCGCCGCGCGCCAAGTCAAAGAAGGCGGAAAAAATGACCTGATTTCCCGCCTCGCTGCCGATCCCGCCATTCCGCTCACGGAAGAGGAAATTCGCGCGCATCTGGAGCCGGAACGGTATATCGGCCGTTGTCCTCAACAGGTGGAAGACTTCCTTGAACAAGTCGCGCAACCGCTGATTTCCCGCTATCATGACCGGGATCTGAAAGCAACCCTTTCGGTCTGAAAGGAGATCGATTCAATGAAACATTTTCCGCTGAAATACGGCTGTAATCCGAATCAAATTCCCGCCGGCCTGGATCGTGCGGATGGCGGCGAACTGCCCTTTGAGGTGCTGAACGGCCGCCCCGGCTACATCAATTTTCTGGATGCCCTGAACGCCTGGCAGCTCGTCCGCGAGTTGGATCAAACGCTGGGACTTCCTGCCGCCGCTTCCTTCAAACACGTCTCCCCCACATCCGCAGCGCTGGGGCTTCCTCTTTCGAATCGCCTCAAACGCGCCTGTTTCGTCGATGATGTGGAAGGCTTGGACGATTCCCCGCTCGCCATGGCCTATGCCCGTGCACGCGGAACGGATCGGATGAGCTCGTTCGGCGACTGGGCAGCCTTATCCCGAACGGTCGATGCCCCCACGGCGCGCCTTCTTCGCCGGGAAGTCTCCGATGGGGTCATTGCGCCGGGATACACCGAGGAAGCGCTTGAGATTCTGAAGCGCAAGAAGAAAGGCGCCTATAATATCGTCCAAATTGATCCGGAATATGAAGCGCCCGCGCAAGAAACCAAAGAAGTCTTCGGCGTTCGTTTCACGCAGAAACGCAATGATGAGCCGATGTCGGCAGAGGCACTCCATGAGATCGTCACGCAAGCCACCGATCTTCCAGAGACCGCTCGCCGGGATCTTCTTGTCGCGCTGATGACGCTGAAGTATACGCAGTCCAATTCCGTCTGCTTTGCGCTGGATGGCCAAGCCATCGGGGTCGGCGCGGGACAGCAGTCCCGGATCCACTGCACCCGCTTAGCGGGAGATAAGGCCGATACCTGGCTGCTGCGCCAAGAGGAACGCGTCTTAAATCTTCCGTTCAAAGACGATCTTCCGCGGGCAGTGCGCGATAATGCCATCGATCAATATCTGCATGAGTACGAAGAGGATGTCTGTGCCGAGGGACACTGGCAACAATATTTCACCACCCAGCCGGAGCGCTTCTCCAAAGAAGACCGTCTGAACGCCCTGTCGGCACACCGGGGACTGGCTCTGGCCAGCGATGCCTTCTTCCCCTTTCCCGATAATATCCAGCGTGCCGCACAAAGCGGTGTCAGCTATATTGCCCAGCCGGGCGGTTCCACACGCGATGCGGACGTCATCGAAGCCTGCAATGCCTTGGGGATCACGATGGTCTTCACCCACCGTCGTCTGTTCCACCACTAAGAGTCTTGCCCGAACCCGTGTTTGTGCGCATCATTTGTTCATATCATTAAGGAGGGATTGGATTGAATCTGATGGTCATCGGCGGTGGCGGCCGCGAACATGCCATTATTAAAGCGCTGAAAAAAAATCCGCGTGTGGATCGTCTCTACGCTCTGCCCGGAAATGGCGGAATGCGAGAAGCCACACCCATTCCAGTGAATGCGACGGATCTGGAGAACCTGGTTCGATTTGCGCAGGTGGAACATATTGATTATGCGGTCGTCAGCCCAGATGATCCGCTGGTTCTGGGCGCAGTCGATGCGCTCGAAGCCGCGGGAATCCGCTGCTTCGGACCCAATCGGGCAGCCGCGCAACTCGAAGGAAGTAAGAGTTTTGCCAAAGCCTTCATGGAGCGCCATCATATTCCGACCGCTCGTTTTGCCGTGTTTGAAGAGGCCGATTCCGCTCGCCGCTACGTCGAGGACGAGGCAGAAGCAGGACGGCTTCCCATCGTGATCAAGGCGGACGGTCTGGCGCTCGGAAAAGGCGTGCTCATTGCAGAAACCAAGGAGGAAGCGATGCAAGCGGTGCACCGCCTTATGGAAGAAGCGGCGTTTGGGGATAGCGGACGACGGGTCGTGATTGAGGAATTCCTGGAAGGCCCGGAAATTACCCTTCTGGCGCTCACCGACGGCGAGACGATTGTTCCCCTTGTTTCCTCCATGGATCACAAACGCGCCTTCGACGGCGATCAAGGTCCGAACACCGGCGGAATGGGCGTGATTGCGCCAAATCCGTTTTATACGGAGGAAGTCGCCGAAGAAGCGATGCGAACCATTTATCGTCCCACCATCGACGGCATGCGCGAAGAGGGGCACCCCTTCCGAGGCTGTCTCTATTTCGGCCTGATGCTCACAAAAGAAGGTCCGAAAGTGATCGAATACAATTGCCGCTTCGGCGATCCGGAAGCGCAGACCGTTCTGGCTCTCCTGGAGTCGGATCTCCTCACTCTGTTTGAAGCGACCACAGACGGGACGCTTGCGCAGCAACAGGTTTCTTTCCGTCCGGAATCAGCCTGCTGTCTGGTTTTGGCTTCTGAGGGCTACCCGGTTTCCTATGAAAAACATAAGAAGCTCAGCATCCCTGAGGATCTGTGGCCTAACGTCTACATTGCCGGAGCGGTAAAGGAACGAGGAACTCTATATACCAACGGCGGACGCGTGCTGGGCATCGTTGAAACCCGTCCAACGCTTCAAGAAGCCGTCGACGCCTGCTATGCCGATGCCGAACGGATTACCTTTGAGAATAAAACGATGCGGCATGACATCGGACATCTCGCGCTGGATATTCTTCGTCATGCAGAAACGGAGGCTGATGTATGATTCGCCGATATTATGTGGAAAAGCGCCCGGAGCATGCGACAAAAGCACATGCGCTCCTCGCAGAAGCGCACGACTTTCTCGGGCTCAGCGGATTGACCAACGTTCGGATCTTTCACCGGTATGATGTCGACGGTCTGAACGAGGAAGTGGCCGCACGTGCCGTCGATACCGTCTTTTCTGATCCTGTGGTGGATCAGGTCTTTGATGCCCTGCCGCTGCAAGGAGTCCTCACCATCGGGGTGGAACCTCTTCCCGGCCAATTTGATCAACGAGCCGATTCTGCAGAGCTCTGTCTCCGTCTATTGGCGCAGGTGGATCATCCCGTCGTTCGCACCGCAACGATCTATGTCTTTGAGGGCACACTGGACGATGAGGGCGCAAAAAAGCTAAAAAATCATCTCATCAATCCGGTGGAAACACGCGAAGCCAGTGCTGCGCTTCCAGAGACCCTCGAACCGGCGCATGGAGCACCGCACCCGGTGGAAACCTTGGAGGGCTTTCTGAATGCTTCTCCGGCTGAACTGGAAACCCTGCGCCGCACCAAGGGGTTGGCGATGGATCTGGATGATCTGAAATTTGCCCAATCGTATTTCCGCGACGAGCATCGCGATCCGACCGAGACGGAGCTGCGCATGATCGACACCTACTGGTCAGATCATTGCCGCCATACCACGTTTTCCACCATCATCGACGACGTGACCTTTGAAGATCCTCTTCTGGAAGAGGCCTACGCCTCCTATCTGGCGCTCCGCGCCGAAACCGGCGACACAAAGCCGGTTTGCCTCATGGACATCGCCGTCCTTGGCGCACGGGCTCTAAAACAAGCGGGTCGTCTGAACCGCCTCGATGAATCCGAAGAAATCAATGCCTGTACGGTCAATATTGATGTCACCATCGACGGAAAGAAAGAACCCTGGCTGCTTCTGTTCAAAAACGAAACCCATAATCATCCGACGGAAATTGAGCCTTTCGGCGGCGCTTCGACCTGCATCGGCGGCGCCATCCGCGATCCGCTCTCCGGCCGCTCCTATGTCTATGCCGCCATGCGTGTCACGGGGGCTGCCGACCCGCGCCAGTCGCTCTCCGACACCCTTCCGGGGAAACTCCCTCAGCGCAAGATCGTCACCGATGCGGCGCAAGGATATGCTTCCTATGGCAACCAGATCGGTCTGGCGACGGGCATGGTTCATGAGCTCTATCATCCGGGCTATGCCGCCAAGCGCTTGGAAATCGGCGCGGTCGTCGGCGCGGCTCCCAAAAACCATGTCATCCGTGAAACTCCAGCTCCTGGCGACCAGGTGGTTCTTCTCGGCGGGCGCACCGGCCGCGACGGCATCGGCGGCGCAACGGGATCGTCCAAAGCACACACGCTCCATTCCGTCGAGACTGCGGGTGCTGAGGTGCAAAAGGGAAATGCGCCGGAGGAGCGGAAACTCCAGCGCTTCTTCCGCAACGGCGAAGCCGCCCGCTTAATTAAACGCTGCAACGACTTCGGAGCGGGCGGTGTCTCGGTTGCGATCGGCGAACTGGCGCCCGGCCTCCATATCAATCTGGATCTCATCCCGAAAAAATACGAGGGGCTGAACGGCACCGAGCTGGCGATCAGTGAGTCGCAGGAACGGATGGCGGCGGTCGTCGCGCCGGAAGATCTTTCTCATTTTCTGAAACTGGCTGCGGAGGAAAATCTTGAAGCTACCCCCGTCGCGGAGGTGACCGCAGATCCCCATCTGGTGATGGAATGGCGCGGAACCACGATCGTCGATATTTCCCGCGCCTTCCTCGATACCAACGGCGCAAGCAAACATATTTCCATTCCCACAGGAAAAGCCGTTTGGCAGCCGACCTCCCACACTACAGCGTCTCCCGATGCGTCTCTGGATGAGGTCGTTCGCCGCCGCGCTAGCTCCTTGGCGATGGCTGACCAGCATGGCTTGGTGGATCGCTTCGATTCCACCATCGGTCAGGCGACCGTGCTCATGCCCTATGGCGGAACCTACCACGCGACGCCGATTCAGGCCATGGTGCATCAGGTGGCGCTGGAACAGGGGCACACCGATACCTGCTCGTTCATGTCTTGGGGCTTTTCCCCGGAAATTACGGAAAAGAGTCCGTATCATGGCGCCTATCTGGCTGTCGTCGAATCCGTCGCGAAACTGCTTGCCACCGGCGCCACGCTTCCGGAAACCTATCTCAGCTTCCAGGAATATTTCAAACGGCCGGGAACGGATGGAGCGCGCTGGGCGGAACCGCTGGAAGCTCTCTTGGGCTCCCTTCAGGCACAGATGGATCTCGGCATTGCCGCCATCGGCGGAAAAGATTCCATGTCCGGCACGTTCGAACAAATGGATGTCCCGCCAACGCTGGTTTCCTTTGCCATTACCACGGATTCCGCAGACCGTGTCCGCACGCCGGAATGGAAGGATGCAGGCCATATCATCAGTCTTCTGATCCCGGCCACCGGCGCCTCAGGGCTTCCGACGAAGGCTTCGCTTGAAACGGCCTTTTCTTCGGCACAAGATGCCGGTTCACAATGGCTGAGCGCCTATGCGCTGGGGGATGGAGGAGCACTGGATGCGATTCTGCTTTCCGCCGCGGGTAACCGCATTGGTCTGAAACTGAATGCGGACTGCACGCCCTCGCTTCTCACCACGCCATACATCGGGGGCTTCCTGATCGAATCGGAACAGGCGCTTTCGCCGATCGCAGGCGTCCAGATCCTGACCATCGGCACCACACAGAAATCCTATACCCTGACACAATCCAACTCATTGGGCAACGATCTGACGATTGATCTAGCCGAGATGGAGTCGCTTCGCAAAAAAACGCTCAGCCATGTTTATCCCACGGTCCCAGAGCAGCAGCCGTCTGTGCTCTCCGATCGTGCAAGGGATGCGCTGATCCTCGCCGCTGCTGCTCCTCATCATGCTCCTGAGCATGCACCAGAGACTTTCCACGAGGCGAACCATGCGCCCGTCCATGTTGTCATCCCGGTCTTCCCCGGAACCAACTGCGAAGTGGATTCGGCACGCTATGTTTCCGATGCCGGTTTGAAACCCGAAATCGTGCTGGTGCGCAACCTGACGACGGATGATATTGCCCGAAGCGTCGAACGCATGTCTGAAGCCATTCGCCACGCCGGCGTGCTCTTCCTTCCGGGCGGATTTTCCGGCGGCGATGAACCGGAAGGCAGCGCCAAACTGATCAACGCCTTCTTCCGCAATCCGCAGCTGACCGAAGCGATCACCGATCTGATGGAGCATCGCGGAGGGCTGATCCTCGGGATCTGCAACGGATTCCAAGCTCTGGTCAAACTGGGTCTTCTCCCATTCGGCCACATCATGGCTCCCGGCTCTGATCTGGCCACATTGACCTACAATACCATCGGCCGCCATCAATCTCAGATCGTCCGAACCCGCATCGTCTCAAACGACTCGCCATGGCTATCGCTGGCCACTCCGGGTGAGGTCTATGGCGTTGCCATCTCTCATGGAGAAGGCCGCATCGATATGGCTCCCGATGCGCTGGATGCGCTGTTCCGCACCGGACGCATCGCCGCCCAGTATGTGGATCGCGACGATCAGCCGACGATGGACATCGCCTTCAATCCCAACGGATCGCTCGGCGCCGTCGAAGCCCTCTTATCCCCCGATGGACGCATCCTCGGAAAGATGGGGCATTCGGAACGCGTCGGCGCCAATCTTTATAAAAACGTACCCGATGTGCGTGACCTTCGCTTATTTGAAGCCGCACGCGCCTATTTCAAAAAGAACTGAGCCATACGGCTCAGTTCTTTTTTTTCGTTCTTTTTACGGAAGAAAGGCGCTTTATTCCTGACGGTTATGCTCAGGCGAGCTGACCTTCCGAAGCACCGGAATCATCGCCAAAAGCGACGCGAAAGCTAAACCCAAAGCCATGATCAGGATCACGAAAACACCGGGCGCCAAGTGCGCGTCGAGAGTCATTGACACTTTCTGCATTAGGATCCATGCCGTACTATAGGCGACCGCAACCGTAAACAGACAAATGCCCAAAAGTGGTGCCCAGGATTCCAGAAACATCATTTTGACCAACTCAAACACCTGCATGCCACTCAAGCGCAGTGTGACTAACGAGCGTCGGCGTTCCAACAGTGCTGCATAGGTCGACACCATCATCGATACCACCGCAATCATCAACGTTACCCCCATCGCGGCATAGACCACCCAGGTCATCATGACGATGAACGATCCGCTGGTATCCTCCAGCGACTGATCGCCGAAAATAACAAAGCTAGA
The DNA here is from genome assembly GCA_023394045.1 of Bacillota bacterium. Taxonomy (GTDB): domain Bacteria; phylum Bacillota; class Clostridia; order Tissierellales; family Peptoniphilaceae; genus Murdochiella. Next base: position 37,890 of record JAEXBN010000048.1, read on the forward strand.
CTGATCGGGAGGGATGATGCCAGAAGCTAACAGATCCGAACACAAGCGATCCGCATCCGTGGGAGCGCGCAGCGAAACAGCCAGAGCCCAGTCCTCATTTTCACCGGGATCCGCACCAAATTTTTCTTCTAAAATACCTTTCAATTCCATTTCATCGTTCACCTCAATTCGACTCCGCGGTTCCTCCGGAAGCGCCCAAAAATTCATCGCAATCTGATGCGCCGAAGAGGCTTCTTGAAGATAGGCTCGCGATTGATCGGTGGAAAACAGATGGTAAGCTCCTGCTATTGTGGGAAGAAGATCCGTTTTTGCAATGTAGTCCTTGTCCCGCAAGACTTCCTGAAGCGCGCTGGCCTGCTCTTTGTTTGCCAATTGAGAAAGGAGGAACGCAGACGGTTTCAGCGGAGATGGATGCTCCATCCGCCCGATCAAGTCTTTTGCGTCTGAAGTTACCGTGAGAAAAAACACACCAGCAAACAGCGCCAGCACCATGCCCGAAACCGAACGCGCCATCGACCGGGCGTTCGCCACCACATACTTTGCTCCTAATAAAGCCGGCGCAGAGGACGTATGCTGACTCAGGGCTCCTGCCGTCGTTTGGGTCACCCACGGAAGAATCAATACCAACCCAACCATCATGAGAATCACCGTGATGATGAGAAATTGTAAATCTTCGACACGCGCCGCGTTGCGATCGACCCTCAGCGCAAAATAAATGACCATGCCCAGCGAAAGAAGCAACGGAATGGCAGAAAGGAATGAAATCGGGCGCTGGCGAAGGCTTCGTCTGACCGTTCCCAAAGGCGACACGCTGAGCCGACGCACTCCCCAGCCGTTCGCGATCGCCACCAAAAAGATGGAAAGGACAAAAACCAGCCCATATTGCCATAGCGGAATCGCCAGCCGATTCGGCCACAGCCTATCATTGACGATCACAATCTGAGAAAGCGATGGCTGAATCAGCAAAAAGATCATCACGCCCAAGGCATAGCCAATCAATCCCCCCGCCCAGGCTTCCACAAGTAAAATCTGTGCGATTTGCTTTTTGGTCGCTCCCGCCAGGCGAAGCGCCGCATAACGCTGCTCCCGCTGCGCACTCCCCAGTTTCGCCGAAACCGCGATGAGTATGATCACCGGAAAAAGGAGGACGACGACCCCCAGCGTCATGATGCTTTGATTGACCAGCTTGTCACGATTCCCTTCCACGCTGCCACGAAAATCTCGAACGACCGCCGCCCGCGAGTCATCCGAGAGATCCATCCCAGCGACCACGAGCAGATCGTCCGGCCCTCGGGTCAATTCCCAAGGCGTCAGACCAAGGCATTCTTTCCCAAATCGTCCTCCGATATGATCATCCGCCCGCGTTTCCATCGCCTTCTTCACGCCCTCAGAAATGAGGTATTCTCCGTACTTTGGCCAGATCATCCCATAAAAATCAGGAAGGGATGTGGCGTTTTGCGTATCGACATATAAAACCGTCACCGACTTTCCTTGAATCTGATGTAATCCCCCTTGCTCAAACGAATCAAGCAAATGCGCTCTGACACCATCAGGTGCCTTTTCTTCCTGCTGCCGTTCTTCCTCTGTTCGTTCAAGTTGCGCAAGCATCTCTTTCTCGACGACTTCTTTCCAATCTGACGACCGCGTATCACCAAAGGCATGAAAAAAAGCAGCAAAGCCCAACAATAAGCAAACACCGAACGCGACCGAAAGAGAAATGAGCGCCAATCGTCCTTTGGAATGACGCAGAGAGCGGCGAAACAGAAGCCAGGATAGAGCCATCTCAGTCCTCCCTCTGTCCATCGCGGATCATGATTTCTCGGTCCGCGTAAGCAGCAACCGTTGTTTCATGAGTAACGATCACAACGCTCATCCCTTGCTCATGCACCAGCGAAACCAGCAGGTTCATCACTTTTTCAGAATTAATGGTGTCGAGCGAACCGGTGGGCTCATCGGCAAACAGGATTTTCGGATGTACGCTGAGCGCCCGAGCGATGGCAATGCGCTGAGCTTCTCCTCCCGAGAGCTGCCCCGGAAGAGCATCCGCATACTTTCCAAGCTCAACCTTTTCCAACCAATATTCAGCTTCCTTGTAGGCGCGTTGGCGCCCCACGCCTCCCAACAGCATCGGAACAGCAATATTATCCAAGGCCGTCAGCTCGGGAACGAGTTGAGAAAATTGAAAGACAAAACCAAACTCGGTGCGACGGAGAACGGTTCGCAGCGAGTCAGAAAGATGAGTCACTTCCTGACCGTTATAATACACAACTCCTTGATCCGGAAGCTCAATGCCCGCCATCACATGAAGCAGCGTGGATTTTCCGGAGCCGGATGCCCCCATAATCGCAAGAATCTCTCCCTCGACAACCTCCAGAGAAAGATCTCGAAGCGCTTCATTTTTTCCGTAGGTCTTTCGAAGATGCTGTGCGCTCAGAATGATAGAGCCCATACTTCCTCCTTTAATTGATTGAGACGGGAAGAGGCCAGATCCATCCAACGCAAATCTGCATCAATATGAAAAATCGCGTGATCGATCAACAGCAGTTCATCAATGCGGGCATCCGCCTTCCGCGCGGTCAACTCGCGCATCCGCTGGAGATGCGCCTTCCGCTGCGCGCGAATATAGCTGGCTGCGTCGCCATCGATCAGCAATGCAATCACCGTTTTAAAATAAAGCACCGTTTGTAAAGTCGGCGACGGGATTTCAGGCGTTTCCAGCCATTGCCTCAACGCCTCTTCGCCCTGCCGCGTCACAGCATAGCACGTGCGCGCCGGCCCACCTGATGCTTCATTCTCATCATGTTCCAGTTCCTCTACCTTTTTATCGCGTTCCAATCGCGACAATGTCGCATAGACCTGCCCCGCAAGAATCGGCTTATCTCCAGAAAAATAGCGGTCATACAGCTTCTTTAATTCATATCCATAATTGGGGGCACGCATGAGCAATCCCAAAAATCCATACTGCGCTTCCATTCCGCCTCCTTAGTATACACTCAGTGTATTGTTCATCTACTCACTGAGTGTATACTAAGCCTTCCTCCATTGCAATCGTCCGCCTTCAAGCTTCTTCCCGCTCATCCCACGCTTCGATTTCCATGCCTCAGTGGGTTTTGCCAATTTCTGCGTTTCTCACTAAGACAGACGGTGTCACACCTCTGGTACACATAAAGATCCCCTGCCCAAGATGCAAATGCATCTTGGGCAGGGGATCTTCTTCAATCCACCGGTCAGTGGCTCAGTGGCTGCTGACCTCCTTCTTTAGTTTTATCCGGCAACCTCCCGCACCGAGAGCCGACCGCCACAATGCGCTAACGCAAAGCCGAAACCTGTGGCGCATCTCAATCTTTGAACGTCAGTCCGAAACATGACCGGATTCCACCGAAACAACCATCTCTTTTGAACGTTCCGGAAGCTGGGAAAGCAGAATGCCCGCAAATAAAATCGCGCAGCCCAAGAGCTCACGCGGCGTCAGCAGCTCCCCGTTGATCAAAAACGCAAAAAGTACAGAAAACACGGACTCCAAACTCATAATCAGAGATGCCGTGACCGAATCCAGATCCTTCTGCCCGACGATCTGCAACGTATAGGCCACGCTGCTCGAAAAAATACCCGTATAGAGCAGCGCCGGCAACGTCCGGCGCACCGAATCCCAGCTCATCGTTTCATAAAAAAGCGCCGGGATCGCCGTCAGAAGACCCACAAAAAGGAAGCAAATGCAGGAAAGACGCAGGCTGTCGAATTGCGAACCCCATCGTCCCACCAGCCGGATCTGAATCGCAAAAAACAAGGCGCAAAGGAGAAGCAGCACATCCGACCACTGCAGCACCAGCCGATCATTGACACTCAAAAAATAAAGCCCCATCACGGCTAATCCGACACTGAAAAAGACGACCGGCCGCAGCCGTTCCCCAACAAAGAGCCCCAGCACCGGAACCAAAATAATGTATTGGGCGGTAATGAAGCCCGCTTTGCCCACTTCGGTTCCCACCATGGCCACCTGCTGAAGATTCTGCCCAATCGCAAAAGGAACCGCAATCCCCAGCGCAGCCATCCATAGCCGGGAGTCCTTCCAGCCTCGATCCTGTTCCTGAACGGCCGCGCCGAGCCGGAGTCTCCTCCGGTCGCGCAGCATAATGACCGGAAGCAGAGAAATGACAGCCAGAAAACACCGCAACATGGTAAACGTATAGGGACCCATGGTCTCATTGCCCCGGGATTGCGCGACAAACGCCAGTCCCCAGATCATGGTCACCACCAAAAGAGTGATGATTCCCCGTCTTCGTTTCTCGTCCTTCAAAGTTTCCTCCGCCATTTCTCTACTCAACGAACTATTCAACCCGATCAAAATCCCCTGCATCCACCGGACGGTCAAGGTCTTTGAACGTCGATGTGGGCGCTGCTTTTTTCAGCTTCTCCTGCGACAGCGGAAGATTAGGATACCGATCCTGTAAATAGGTCATGACATCGTCCAGCTTCTGCCCCTGCATGCCGTCAGGATTTTCTTCTCCGGTTTCACCGTCCACCATCGGTCCGATAAAATCCAGCTTTTCCGCACCCACCATCTGATTCAACGCGTAGTCGGCAAATCGATCAAAATCCTTCATCTTAAAACGATAGACCGCCTCTCCGATGACCACCAGCCGGTCTTCCGGATATTTCTTCGCCAATTCCGCGCCGGTCAGGTTTCCTGTTTTCTCAAAAAGCACATCCGGCAGCGATGGATTGACCGAGGTCTCGCCCAATTTCATTTCATTCAAGGAAAGTGTGAGTCCCTTCTCCGAAGCAACCAATGCCGGAAGAATGATCCTATCATCTTTGCGAATCAAATCCCCATTGCCCTCAGGAATGACGTTCACCACCTGAAGTCCCGATGGTGTCGGCTCCAAAATGGCCCAATATCCGCCCACCGTGCCGGCCTTTGCGCCGTCAATCTGCGCCCGGATCATGTATTCCGGCGTCTGATCCCCGTTAAGATCATAGCGCCCAAAGGAATACGTCGGCTCGCCTTCCGGAACATTGGCTCGAATATCCTTTCCGTCTTTCATATAAGCATCCGCTGAAGCCAGAAGAGGAAGGTTCAGATGGTACTCCGAGACTGCCGGATTCTGGCGCATTTGCTCAACGAGGCTCGCCCATTCGCTCTGAACATTTCCCACCGTTTCGCCCGTCTTCGGCTGAACCGGATCCCCAATCATGCCTGCGGTCGAAAGATTCGCGCTGATCAAATCCGGATTCAGCGGCTTTTCCAGCATCGCATAGAAACCAGAATATTTCCCATCGGAATCCGGCACGCTGGAAATCGCATAGAACGTTCCGCCTTCCGCCGGAACAAAGCGCATCTTTTTGTCTTTATCCGCTTTTTCCAGTTCCTCCTGTTTCTTGGCATCAACGCGTGTCACGGTCACCGAACCAGGAATCGTCTTCTTTTCCTCCAGATACTTCTTCAAAGAATCCGCATTCATTCCCAAGGCAGACAACAGCGGACGGGGGAAGATCACAAATCCATCCGAAACCGGCTCGACAAACAGCTGCTTCGCCAGCTCCAGCTCGTTGCGCAGATCCAGTCCCACGCTCAGCGCCGGGTGCTGATAGAACGTAATCGAACGATCCCCCAGGCTCTGCTTTTCATAGACTGATTTTTCATTGATCGCCTTCGTCACGACCGTCGCGACGACCGGCTTCTCTTCCGGATTTTTCACGCTGGAGGAACTCTCATCGGACGTTCCTGCCTCCGACGCACGATGCTCTGTCGCTGAAGAAGCGCCCGCCGACGCAGAAGTGGAGGTTTCCGAGGAGCCATTTTCTGAGGGTTCATTTTCCGAACGCTGCGCCGGTTTTTCCGGAATGGCTTCGCTATTTGTTGCTTTCGACTCGGAATTTTTCCCGGAAGTCCCTGCCGCATCCGACGCTGGCTCTTTAGCCGAAGTGCCCTGTCCAGAAGACGACGTTCCGGAGGTCTGCCCCGGGCGCACATTGAGGTTCGCCTCATTCGGCTGAGCTTCAGAAGAAGAGCCCTCCGGGAGACGCGTCTCCCGATAAGCGCTCACCGGAGAACGTCCCGACTCCCCGCTTCCGACCTGTGCAATCAGTTCAGAAGAAAGCGACTCCGATCCCACCGGAAAACTCAACGACTGTCCGGACTGCCCCTCATCCACAATGCGCTCCGGTGTCTTATTCATTCGCAATATACCAAACGCCATCCCCGTGACCACCACAACGCCACCGACGACAGCTCCCAGTTTCTTCTTATCGCTATTGGAAAGCATTCCATCCTCCTCAGGGATCTCCACTCGATCCACGCGCTATCCCAAATGTTTCCCCAGATCCTTCTTTTCCTCAACTCTCTCAAAAAATGCCGATCCTCGAATCACCGATCTTCGGATAAAAACATGATAAGTTACATCTATTGTACCATAGCCCGGATTCATGAAATCGAACCCAAATTTTCTTTATCCTAAGCATGCCGAATGGCTGAATTATGTGGACAATCCGTTCCCTCCTCTTTGTCATGCAAAATTAAAGAATCTTAAAATTTATGACTTCATCCATTCGAAATCGTGCGCTCCATGACCTCATCCATTCGAATCACCTTGCATCGATCAAAACAACGATAACACAATTTTTGATAATGTTATCCCAATATCCAACCTTTCATATGATAAAATGAAAAAGATTCGATTTGTTGATTCATTTTCTGATCTGATAGGATAAATTTCTTCAATTGAAACCGGAACAGAAAGTGAACGAGCCCATAGAGGAGGTACATATGAAAAAATTTGTAACACGCTCGGCCATGCTGCTGACACTCGCTCTCGCTCTTGCAGGATGCAATGCTGAACAGAAAAATGACGCGTCGGATGCTGCATCGGAAGCGGTTCAGACCGTTTCGGAAGCGGCTTCGAGTGTTGCTGAACTCGCGAGCAGCGCTGCAGAGGATGCTCAATCCGCCCTTGAAAGTGCTGCATCGGATGCTGCCGCCGACGCGACGATTGTCCGCGACTATGCCGCACTGAAAGAAAGCCTGACCAAAGGCGACGACGGTGTCTACACCGGGACAGGAAAAGATGGAGAAACCATCTACTACTATGAAAAAGAAGTCGATAAACACGGCTGGGCTCCGGTCGGCATGATCGCCGTAAAAGACGGCGCCATCGTCGATTCTGGCTTCAACTATGTGGGCGAAGGCAGAAAACTGAAGAGTGAAGATCAGTCCTATATTGACGCGATGAAAAAAGGCTCGGGCAAAGATATCAGAGAAACCCTGGTCTATCTGGATGGATATTTGAAGACTTCGACGGATCTGAGCGCCGTATCGGCGGATGTTGTGACCGGTGCAACGTCCACAGGGAAAAACTTCCAGGATGTGGCTGGTGTATTGCTCAAAGCTGCCGGACTGAACTAATCGCACATCTGACGATTGAACGGATCCGATCGCGGATCATCAACAACAGGCTTCCATCGCCTGCTGCAAGCGGCGACCGAACACCTTATGGTGAGCGGTCGCGCTTTTTTTGCTCACACAGATCATTTGCTCCTACAAAGAACGTGAACTCTCCTCCCCGTTCAGAATGCTTCACCTGAAATTCCTCTTTCTCTGAACAAAATCCGATGAAAAGGGGTATCCTTGTTACTGTTTATTCCTTATACGATTTTATGATTAACGCAGAAAAGAAGGTATGTATGATTAAACGACTCGTACCCTATTCCCGGGACGTGCGATGGCAGACCATCCTCTGTCCCCTCATGATGATTCTTGAAGTCATGGGTGATATTCTCATCCCCATGATGATGGTCAGCCTCGTCGATCAGGGCATTATGAAAGGCAACACGACCTTGGTTCTCCAGCAGGGCTTTCTGATGATCGTTGTCGCGCTCCTGTCCATGTCCTTTGGTGCGCTCAGCTCGCATCTCGGCGCCACCGCGGGCTACGGCATCGCCGGCAATCTCCGCAAGGCGGCTTACCGCGCCATTCAGCGATTTTCATTCAACAACATCGATGCCATCAGCGTCCCTTCCTTGATCACGCGTCTGACCACCGATATTGAAACCATCGGAATGGTCAGCATGATGAGCCTTCGCATGGCTTTTCGCGCCCCCTTCATGATGATCTTTGCGCTGATCTTCTCGTTCCGCATCAATGCCGAACTGGCGATGATCTTTCTGATTATCTTGCCGCTCGGAGCGCTCGCCATCTTTTGGATCTTCCGCACCACGTTTCCGATCTTCGATGAAATCCGCCGGCGTGTCGACGGGGTCAACGCCGTCGTGCAAGAACAGCTGACCGGCATTAAAATCATCAAGGCGTTTGTGCGCAACCGCTACGCCGAAGAAAAATTCGAACAGCGCAATCGCGCCAACATGGAAGCGGAATTAAAAGCCATCCGGGTGATTCAGGTGATGAACCCCATTCTTACGGCGATGATCTATACTGCCTTGATTTTCGTTCTCGCCAAAGGCGGAACACGCGTCTACGAAGGAACGATGCTTCCGGGAACCATCATCGGTTTCACCACCTACGTCATCCAAATCATCATGTCCTTGATGATGATCTCGATGTTTGCCGTAAATTTCTTCTTTGGCATCACGTCCCTCGGACGTGTTCTGGAAATCATCGACACCACGTCGGAGATCACACCCGCGAAACGGCCTCTCACCGCCGTTCCCGATGGATCGATCCGGTTTGATCATGTCCATTTCCGCTATCCGGGCTATAAAGACGATATTCTGAACGATATCACGCTGGACTTCAAATCGGGACAACGCATCGGCATCATCGGTCCAACTGGATCCTCCAAATCCACCCTGGTAAAAATGATCCCGCGTCTCTATGATGTCGCATCCGGCCGCGTCTTGGTTGGCGGCCACGACGTGCGGGACTATGACCTTGATACGCTCCGCGGAGCCATCGGCTTCGTCTTGCAAAAAAATACGCTGATTTCGGGAACCATCCGCTCCAACATGCTCTGGGGACGTTCGGATGCCAGCGATGAAGAGATGATCACGGCGCTCAAACAGGCGCAAGCCTGGGAATTCGTCTCCTCCTTCGATGATGGTCTCGATCATCCCGTAGAACAGGGCGGCGCCAACTTCTCAGGCGGTCAAAAACAGCGCCTCACCATTGCGCGCGGCCTGCTGACTCATCCGAAAATCCTGATTCTCGACGATTCGACCAGCGCGTTGGATATGGGTACGGATGCCAAACTCCGCCGCGTGTTGCGCGAAGAGCTGCACGACATTACAACGCTGATTATTGCGCAGCGCATTGACTCCATCCGCGATGCCGATCAGATTGTGGTGATGAACGATGGCGCTGTGGATGCTGTGGGAACGCATGATGAATTATTAAATCGATCGACCATCTACCGGGAAATTTTTGAATCACAGCAAAGGGGGCTTGGCGAATGAATACACCATCTCAGAAAAAACCTCGCCGCCGTCTGAACAGCGCCGTTCTGATCCGGCTTTTCAGCTACTTCAAATACAATAAGCTCTATTTTTTCGGCGGCTTGGGCTTCACCATCATCTCCACGATCTTCTCTGTTCTAGGAAACGGAATGATCGCACCGATCATCGATGCGGTGGCGGAGGCGCATGACTGGAATCTGTTTGTGCAAAATCTGACCCTGATGGGCGGCACCATGGTGATGACCGTCGTGCTTCAGTACTTTGGTTTTCGCATGATGGCGGTGCTGGCGCAGAAAACCATCTACCAGATGCGCAAGGATCTCAATAAGCACGTGCTTTCGCTTCCGATCACCTACTACAACAACGTGGCGCATGGCGACACGATGTCCACCTTCACCAACGACTTCGATACGCTGACGCAAACGCTGCAGCAGTCCATTGCGCAGATCGTCCTCGCCATCATCCAGTTTGTCATGACCATCATCATGATGTTCGTGCTCAAGATCCCGCTGGCTCTCATCGTCATTGCCTATTTGGCGGGCATGCTTTCCATCATGAAATTCATCGCCTCACGCAGCTCCCGCTACTACCGCGCACGCCAGCGCGAAACAGCCGATATCAACGGCTACGTGGAGGAGATGCTCTCCGCGCAGCAGGTCGTCCAGCTCTTCAACCAAGAAGAAAACGCGATCAGCGAGTTCAACAAGCGTTCCGACCACCTGCAGAAAATTCAGATCCGCGCCTCAACCTTCGGCGTCATCCTGTTTCCCATTATGGGTTCCCTCGCCTATGTGCTCTATGCGATCATTGCCATGACCGGAAGTTTTATCGCCATCAGCGGCGCCATGACCATCGGTACACTGGCTGCCTTCCTTCAGTACACGCGCTCCATCAACCGCCCCATCAACCTCGTCTCTCAGCAACTCAATGGCATCTTTGCCGCGACGGCCGGCGCAGAGCGCATCTTTGCGCTGATGGATGCCCCGCAAGAAAACATGGAAGGCGATGTCCACCTGAGCGAACCGACCTGCGACGGAAAGCGCGGGCTGTGCTGGATGGTGCCTGCCGATGATGGAACCTTCGAGACGATTCCGGTTCACGGCGATATCCGCTTTGAACACGTGAACTTCAGCTATGAGCAGGGTCATCCCATCCTGAAAGACATCACGCTCTATGCGAAGCCAGGGCAAAAGATTGCTCTGGTCGGATCGACCGGCGCCGGAAAAACCACCATCACCAACCTCATCAATCGCTTCTACGAAATTGATGACGGAAGCATCACCATCGACGGCATCCCATTACAACGCATCGATAAGCGCGATTTGCGCTCCATTATGTCGGTCGTGCTGCAGGATACGCATCTCTTTGAAGACACCATCCGGGAAAACATCCGTTTCGGACGTCTGGATGCCACGGATGAGGAAGTGGAATATGCCGCGAAGCTGGCGAATGCGGACCGGTTCATCCGCCACTTGGAACACGGCTATGATACCGTCATCTCCGACACCGAAGGCGAGCTCTCACAAGGGAAACGCCAGCTCCTCGCCATCGCGCGCGCCGCGGTGGCAGATCCCATCATCCTGATTCTGGACGAGGCCACCTCCTCCGTGGATACGCGTACCGAAAAACTCATCGCCGATGGGATGGATCAGCTCATGTCCGGCCGCACCACCTTTGTGATCGCGCACCGCCTCTCCACCGTCCGCGATGCGAATGCGATTATGGTTCTGGAACATGGCGAGATCATCGAGCGCGGTGATCACGACGATCTGATGGCTCAAAAAGGACGTTATTACCGCCTCAACATCGGCGAAGAAGAACTCGCCTGATGCTCCGGTGAACATGCTCAGAAAAATAAGCTCCGCCATGGATCAAAATCTGATCCATGGCGGAGCTTTTGCCTTTCCTTTTGATACTGCTCTGCGCTCCCGAAACAAGAAGCCGCATTCCTCAATGTGATAAAAAGTGCACTCCCGTAAAAAGCAGTGCCAAGATAAAGGAAAGTAACGCTAAGCTGATAAACAGCGCATCGCGACGATGCTCTTTCAAATACCAGATCCAAAACATGCGATAAAAAATCACAAAAGCGACGCCAAAACCGACTAATCCAAAAATCCACACGCCTTGATACTCTTCCCGTGTGAGGTTCATCACCAACGGTTCGCCTAAAAATGCCTCTCGTATCATCAGCAAAATAAACAGTAAAGACCCTGGAATAATCCGCCATCTTTCCACTTGCTCTTCATTCGCCGCTTTTTCTTCAAGGCTAGAAGAACTCTGATTCTGAATTTTCGCATAGGTTAACGCGTAGAGTACGCCCATGCCGGCGATCCCCAAAATGGTAAATAAACTGGTTCCAAAGTACTGAGATCCCGTATAAATCAAACTCACTAAAAAAGCAAGATAAACGGCGCTAAAATATTTTCTTTTTTTTCATAAAATATGCAAAAACAGCAAAGTCGATCACAAAATAAAATAAAAACGCCGGACCTTGCGTGATTAAAATAGATTTCATATCTGCCGCCTTTCTGTGTGCAGCGTGGTGACGATCCTGCCACATTTCACCGTTCATCCCGACAATTGAGTTTGTACACCTCCTTTCTCTTGTTTTTTATTTCATCTGCGCGCACATGCACAGAAATCCACGAAGTAAACGTGAAAAATCACGAATCAAAAATAGGGTACTTCTAATGTGAACGTTTTACTTTAATTAAATTTTAAATGCTTTTTTTAGTGGCATCAATAAAGTTGGTGTAAATTATTGTCGAACATCTTGACTGTCAAGACATATGTAACACGTTCCGAACAAGGCGCCTCTAAACCATTCTTTTTCCGGCGAATTTTTCACGAGGGATTTTTTTTCGACTGATCAAGGGCGAAGAGCGGCCAACAGAATGACGAGTTTCCGTTGCGAATATTTCCGTGGGCAAATTGATGGAAAACCTCCGTTGCCTACGCCCCCGTAGGCACACCACCTTTTTATCCATTTACCTACGCTTTTTGTAGGCTCACGACCAATGATGAGCATTAGCCTACGAAAATCCGTAGGCAAAATCATCCCACTATACTTGTGCCTACAAAACCGTAGGTAATAAATAATGATTGAGGCTCTGCCTACGGTTTTGCGTAGGCAGAGCCTCAATTTTACCGCTTGCCAACGTCGTGTAGGCACCTATCTATTTGACGCGCATTGCCTACATGCTCTGTCTTAAACTAAACTGCAAACTGTTGCCTATAAAACGGACCATTGGGTTGAACCATTTGCCTAATCATCTTCTCTGATCGATACTCCCATCAAAGGCGACTCTTCAAGGGTAGCATAAATCAGAAAGGGTTATGCCGAGAGGAATTTACACCAACTTTATTGACATAACTTGCTCTGATTGCTAAGCTAAGAAAAATGCAGGCGAAAAAACTAGTACGAAGTGTCATTATTGACAAAATTCGAAGTGTTCTCTTTAGATTTGGTTTTTCTCAAGCGGCATCTTCTATAACAGATGGAGCTGTTAGCATCATCATCAGTGAAGTTTTAGAGCTTGGTGCTTCCATTGCAAGGTGGATTGATAGTTGGGATCATATTAAAAATAACGGTTATATTGAATTATGGTGAAAAAATGGTCATTCTATATACTGCGTTTTTTGCTTTGACCATGTTATGGCCAATACCGCAAATTTGGTTGATCGTAGGGATGATTACGATTGGTGCGCTTTTCATTCTGATGATGGCGAAAGGAGCATATTCAGTAGTCCCCTCTTCTGTTAAGACAGCCTTTCTTGCCGCAGTTGTACAAATCCTACTATTGGTGGTTCTGTATCTAGTAAGTGTTTTCCTTTATCAGGAATCGAATCCATTTGACAATGGTGGGATATTATATAAACTGCTTAATATTGAAGGCTTTGTGATATTCCTATCTTTTTTTGATCGGTCGATTGTAAAATGAACTTGGACACCCTTGCTAAATAAATAATCCATAGCTCGACTTCTTGTTAGAATGATTTCACCACAAAACATCTACAAGGAGGGGCTATGGATTCGTTTAATTCTAACACGTCGGCAGGCAAAGGGAAGCATTTGAGTTTTGAAGAGCGCGTCATCATTCAAACGAGACTCAAGGACGGCTTCTCTATGCGTCAGATTGCTAGGGAACTGCATCGGTCACCAACCACGATCAGCAATGAAATCAAACGAGGTCTCGCACTCTTGTACCATGGCAAGGTGCAGCGCTATAAGGCAAAGCAGGGGCAACAGGTGTACCAAGAACGACGAAAGAATTGTGGTCGAAAATACCGTATAAACCTTGTTCCTGCATTCATTCACTACGTAAAACAGCATTTCCGTAAAGAAGGCTGGTCTCTCGATGCTTGCCATGGAAGAGCGTTATGTGTAGAACAAATGCCATGAGACGAGGTTGTATGCACCAAGACACTCTATAACTATGTCGCTTGGGGACTGCTCGATATAAAAGCCATTGAACTACCGCTTAAAGTGCGGCGAAGGACAAAGAAAAAACGGGACAGAATCCATAAGCGCAAGTTGGGAAGAAGCATAGAAGAAAGGGATCCCAACATCGCCACTCGGGAGGAGTTTGGACACTGGGAACTGGATTTGGTTCTTGGCGAAAAAACGAAAGATGACAAGGCGTTGCTTGTCATGATTGAAAGAAAGACAAGAGCTTATCTGACGATACCCATCGATTCAAAGACGCCAGAAGCCGTTGGTAAAGCCTTAGAATCCATTCGGAGGAGTCTGGGAGATAAGTTTGATCAGATCGTTAAGACGATTACAACAGATAACGGCTCCGAGTTTGCTGCTCTTAGCGATATTGAGAAAGCCACCAAGACGCTGATCGATTATGCACATCCGTATAGCCCTTATGAAAAAGGAACGATCGAGAACGCCAACGGGCTGTTGCGGCGCCTTCTCCCCAAGGGGAGAAGGATCGATCGTGTTGAAATAGACGAACTGATTACCATGATGAACTGGTGTAACGAACTCCCAAGGAAATTGCTCAATTATAGGACACCTAGGGAGTGTATAAAACAAGAACTCGAGGCTTTGTGGGCGAATTAGGATATGTCCAAGTTATTATTGCAATTAGG